>JAWOJK010000077.1:0-11242 GCA_046481705.1 Desulfobacterales bacterium
CTTTTCATGACCCGCTTCATGACCAGCGGGTTGCCCTCCTGCCCGAAGCCCACCAAAAAGGCCACGACCTTGCCGCCGAGCCGGGCTTTGGCCGCCGGATCACCCAACAGGGTGTCCAGCTGGGATTGGGAAACGACCCTGTCCGAAAGGCTCAGACCGTATGCCGCGTTCAGCGCTTTGAGGGTGAAGTCGGCGGCGACGACCACGGCACCGACCTTCTGCTGGCGGGCCTCCACAGCGCTGGCCAGGGTGACCGTGAAATCCCCGGAAACCCCGGCAAAGGCTGCCACCCGGGTTTCGGTCAGCACATCGACCCGGGCATTCGCGGAAACCGCCTGGATCAGGTCCGCGACGGTTTTCTGCTCATCGGCGCTCAGGCCGAAAAGCGGGCCAGGGCTTTGCTGTGACGCGCCCAGCGCCGCCGATTTCTCGGCCAGGATCACCTTATAGCCCAGACCGGCGATTTCAGCCGCCGCGCGCACGCCCGCCAGGCCGCCGCCGATCACCAGGACATCGGTCGCGATGGTGATCTCTTCCATATCCGTCTGCTTTATGTCTGTCATTCGGCCCCCCCTAAATATTTCATTGCATCATAGGCTGCCTGCCCTGCATGCGCCATGGAGGCCGCAATGGTTTTCGGCCCCCCAACCGTTCCCGCAAGGAAAATGCCGTTGTTGGCCGTGGCAGTCCGGTTGAAATTGTCGGCGCTCTGGAAAAAACCGTCCGCATCCAGACCAATTCCCAGAAGGGCTGCAATCCGCTGGTTGTCCAGCCCCGGCATGATCCCGATCGAGAGCACCACCATATCGAATTCAGCATCCACCGGGGTGCCGTCGGCTTCAGTGGTGTAGCGCATCCGCAGACGGTCGTTTTCCATCGGGTAGACATCCACGGGGATGTTGCGCACGAACTGCAGGTCCTGTTTGCACTTTTCGTAGAAAGCCGGGAAATTGTTGCCCGTGTTCTGAATGTCCATGTAGAAGACGGTGATGTCGATCCCCGGGTTGTGGTGCTTCATCAGTTCAGCAACCCGAAGCGCATATGGGCAGCAGACGTGGGAGCACCAAAGGTTGCCGAGGCGCTCGTCGCGGCTGCCGACACACTGGATAAAGGCCACTTTCGCGGGCGCCTGACCGTCGGAGGGCCGCAGCACCCGGCCGTTGGCACGCACGCCGCGCTCAAGCTCCAGCCCGGTGACCACGTTGGGCAGGGTGCCATAGTTATAGGTGGGTTTGCGGGTCGCGTCGAAGGGTGCGAAACCGCTGGCCAGCACGATGGCGTCGACCGTGAGATCGGCCGGCGCGCCGCCACACTCCAGGGCCGCGTTGTTTTTGGAAAATTTGCGGGCCGCAGCGCAGGCCAGCGGGTTTGTCTCGTAGCGCTGGTCGCAGCCGGGGCTCGCAGCCGGGGCCGCGGCGCCGCTGGGCTGCAAGCTGACCTCGAACCCGCCGTTGCGGGCGACCCGGTCGACTTCGACACCGCAGTATACGGTGATGTTGGGCGCCTCGACTACGTTCTTCAACATCTTCTCGACGGAGCAGGCGTCGCACTGACGGCATTCTTCGGTGGCCTTGCAGCAATACTGGATGGCATGGCCGCCCAAGTGGTCGCTCTTTTCCACCAGATCCACCGCGACATCGCGCTTGGACAATTCCCAGGCCGCAGTCAAACCGGCGATACCGCCTCCAATGACCATCACTTTTTTAAGATCTGCACTCAATTGGAAACTCCTTATCTTGTGGTTAAACCTTCGGCCTGGGCAGAACCTTTGCCCGCTCGGCAATCTCCGGCACCCGGTGCTCCCATTCAATGGCCATCAAATGCACACCGGCGACACCCTTCATCTCCTTGAACTCCTGGATCTGCTCGCAGGCGATCCGGATGCCTTCGTCGGCCTGTTTCTTTTTGTCGACGCCTTTGATGCGGTCGATGATGTCATCGGGCACGTCCATGCCCGGCACCTTGAGCTTCATGTAGCGGGCCATACCGAGGCTCTTCATGGGGGTGACGCCGGCCAGGATGTAAACCTTCTCGGTCAGCCCCATGTCGTTGGCCTGTTGGACCCAGCGCCGCATCTTGTCCATATTGAAGATGCACTGGGTCTGGATAAAATCAGCGCCCGCCTGGATTTTCTTGGCCAGGCGGTGGACCCGCCAATCGAAGGGTTCGGCAAACGGATTGGCGGCCGCACCGATGAACATCTTGGGGGTGTCGTCGATGTCGCCGCCGCTCAAAAACTTGCCCTCGTCACGCATCTTGCGCACCAGTCCGATCAGCTGCATGGAGTCGATGTCAAAGACGCCCTTGGACTGCGGATGGTCGCCGAACTGCTGGTGGTCCCCGGAAAGACAGAGCATGTTGCGAATGCCGTGGGCCCAGGCGCCGAGAATGTCGGCCTGCATGGCCAGCCGGTTGCGGTCACGGCAGACCATCTGGTAGTTGGGCTCCAGCCCCGCCTGCATGGCGATCAGGGAGGCGCCCCAGCTGGACATCCGCACCATCGCGGTCTGGTTGTCGGTGATGTTCACCGAGTCCACATTGCCGACCAAGAACTTGGCCTTCTCCATGATGGCCGCGACATTGGCCCCCCGGGGTGGCCCCAATTCACCTGTAAAGGCAAAGTGTCCGGCGTCTAAAATCTTTTTCAGATTACTTTCAGTCATAGATTTTTCCTCTACCTTGGTTGTCTTGATTTTAGGAGTTGGTCCCGGCTGCTATTTTCCCAGCAGCTGCTTGCGCCTGGCGTAACCCGGCTGCACGATGGTGCGCGGGATCTGGTTGCGCCAGTCGGTGGGCGGGCAGATGGCCATGATGCTGGCAAGACGACCCTGTTTGGCCAGCCGTTCGTAGATGGCCTGCCAGGCGCAGGGCTGGTCCTGATTGATCTCGCAGCTGCCGCTGTTGGTCCCGCCGCAGGGGCCGTTCTGAAGTCCCTTGGCGCACATGGTCACCGGGCAGATGCCGCCGGTAATCCCCAAAAAACAGGTGCCGCAACCCCGGCAGCGCTCCTCGTACCAACCGACATCCTGGTTGGCCCCCATAAAGGTCGTGTTGACCCCCGGAAAAACCGGGATCTGAGGGTAGCGTTCCGCCAAAAACTGAATCCCGACCCCGCAGGCCATCGAGACCACGGCGTCGTAGCGGTCGATGACACCGTCCAGTTCGGCCAAAAATTCGCGGTCGCACTGCCGCTCCACAGTGGCCGCCCCCAGTTCGATGGGCTTGCCTTCCAGTTTGCGGGCGATTTTCAGCTCGGCGTTGAGCACACCGACCTCCTTGCTGCCACCGGCGAGGCAGACGGCAACACAGGTGCCGCAGCCGACCGTCAGGACCTTTTTAGCGTCCTTGAGCATGTCTTTGATTTCCTGAAAAGGCTTTCGTTCGGCTACAATCATGAGACCTCCTGTCAGTTAGGCGTAAAATAGCTTGCGCGTGTTCCCAGGCGTTTCGAGGGCAGTGAAATTAGGGAAAGGGGGATTCGAGGGGGAATCGGAAATTCGCGGCCCATGGCGCCTTATGGTGTGTGGAAGCGGCTGAAAAGTCGGCGGTTTAGGTCCGCTTCAGGCGCCATTGATAGTCTAAAGAGCATGGCATTGACGACTCGGATTTTTTGATGCAACATCCTGATGTAAATCAAGAAAGTCTTATACTTCTTTTGTATTGCCCCTGTCAATAGGCGATTGCGGGCTTTTGGCCCTGCAGGCGGTCATCGGTTGTCGGCGGCGGCCTGCAGCGTTTTAGGTCCCGCAGCACATTGGAAGTCCTTGACAACCATTCAAACACTGTATAGCATTCATTATTTTCTTGACATCTTCACCTCTGATTGTTTATTCAGAAAGTTAGGCTTGGCTGAAGGTGCCGCCGGCCGTCGTTTCGGGAAAATGCGCCGAGATACGGCGCGCAAATCTCGAGGAGTGCGGCGTACTTAATCTGTACGCCGCAGCGAATCTGAAATGCAGCCTAACGCCGAAATTGGACTATTGCGGGAATCGTCAAGTTCCTTTTCACCACACATCAAACGGGTCCCGGCAAAATATGGATGGCGCCAGATTGCGCCGGACCTGGGGTTGGTCCGAACCTTACATCAACCGGCAGCTATCCGAGCGTCTGCCGGCAGCTGCAACGCAGTCGGCGGGACAGGCCAGGGGCAAGAAGGGTCGTTATTTCTCGCCGAAGCTCTGACCGAATGCCGGAACCCCTCCGCTCCGCGCGGGGGGTGGCCGCTTTACACACCAAGCCCACAAGGCCTTTTATTAACCCGCGGGATGAAGGAGGAAAAACATGACCGACCTCTACCAAGCCACCTTTGAAAAATCCATCAACGATCCCAACGCCTTCTGGGCGGAGGCAGCCGAGGACTGCTTCTGGTACAAGAAGTGGGACAAGGTTCTCGACGACTCCAAAAAGCCGTTTTACCGCTGGTTCACCGGGGGTGTCACCAACACCTGCTACAATGCGCTGGACTTCCACGTCGAACGCGGGCACGGCGACCGGGTGGCCCTGATCTACGACAGCCCGGTGACCGACACCGTCAAGAAATACACCTATTCACAGCTCAAAGACATAGTCGCGACCTTTGCCGGGGTGCTGGCCGGCCGCGGGGTCGGCAAGGGCGACCGGGTGATCATCTACATGCCGATGATCCCCGAGGCGGCCATCGCGATGCTGGCCTGCGCCCGCATCGGGGCCGTCCACTCCGTGGTCTTCGGCGGTTTTGCGGCCAAGGAACTGGCCACCCGCATCAACGACGCCAAGCCCAAGGTTATCGTGTCCGCCTCCTGCGGCATCGAAGGCAAGCGCGTGATCGCCTACAAGCCACTGCTGGACGAAGCCATCGAGGTCGCCACCAGCAAACCCGAATCCTGTGTAATTTTCCAGCGGCCAATGGCGGCCGCCGAAATGATCGCCGGCCGCGACTTCGACTGGCAGGCGCTCGCGGCCGAGGCCACGCCCCACGACTGTGTGCCGGTCGCGGCCACCGACCCGCTCTACATCCTCTACACCTCCGGCACCACGGGCCAGCCCAAGGGCGTGGTGCGCGACAACGGCGGCCACCTGGTGGCGCTCAAATGGAGCATGAAGGGGGTTTACAACATCGATGAAGGCGACGTGTGGTGGGCGGCCAGCGACGTCGGCTGGGTGGTGGGACACTCCTACATCGTCTACGCGCCACTTTTCAAAGGCTGCACCACGATCCTCTTCGAGGGCAAGCCCGTCGGCACCCCGGACGCCGGCGTCTTCTGGCGCATCATCAGCCAGCACAAGGTCAAGAGCATGTTCACCGCCCCCACGGCCTACCGCGCCATCAAGCGCGAGGATCCCAAAGGCGCGCTGATCAAGAACTACGATCTCAGCCCCTTTAAAATCCTCTTCATGGCCGGCGAACGCCTCGACCCCGACACGATCCAGTGGTCGGAAAACAACCTCAATGTGCCGGTCATCGACCACTGGTGGCAGACCGAAACCGGCTGGGCGATTGCCGCCAACTGCATGGGGCTGAAACACTTCCCGGTCAAGTACGGCTCGCCCACCAAGGCCGTGCCCGGCTGGAACGTTCAGGTGGTCAATCCCCAAAACGAGCAGGTCGCCCGGGGTGAAATCGGCGCCCTGGTGGTCAAGCTGCCCCTGCCGCCGGGCAGCCTGCCGACCCTCTGGAACAACGATGCCGGGTACATCAAATCCTACCTGGAGGAATTTCCGGGCTACTACAAAACCGCCGACGCCGGGTTCATCGACGAAGACAGCTACGTCTACGTCATGTCGCGCACCGACGACATCATCAACGTCGCCGGCCACCGGCTCTCCACCGGCGCCATGGAAGAGGTTCTGGCCGACCATCCGGATGTCGCCGAGTGCGCCGTGCTGGGCGTCGAGGACAGCCTCAAGGGGCAGATCCCCATCGGATTCCTGGTGCTCAATGCCGGTGTCGACCGCAAAGAGGCGGACATCGTCAAAGAGGTGATCCAGATGGTGCGCGATCGTATCGGGCCGGTGGCCGCCTTCAAGACCGCGACGGTGGTCAAGCGCCTGCCCAAGACCCGTTCCGGCAAAATCCTGCGCGGCACCATCCAGAAAATCGCCGACAACAAGGAGTTCAAAACGCCGGCGACCATCGACGACCCCGCCACGCTGATTGAGATGGAGGAGGCCCTGAACCGCATCGGCTACGCCAAATCCCGCAAGTAGCCGCCCGGCTGCCCACCTGAAACGCCGGAGCCGGGCGCCACGTGCGCGCCCGACTCCGGCGTTTTTTGCTCTCCGGTTCCCCGCAGCGGCGGTGCTGGGCGGCCTTTTCGGCCGGCTGGCGGCCGGGCCGCGGAGACGGTTTCAACCGCGCAAAAAGGCTTGTAAAACCGGGTGTTCCATGGTATGCAAACAACCGTTTTCAGGACAGGCCCGCGCGGCAGGCAAACCAGAAGGCTATCCAAGAGGAGGACAGATCAATGGCGAAGGGCATCAGGCTCACGGTAATCGGCGGTACCATCCTACTGGCGGTTTTTCTGCAAATTCTCTTTGTCTTCGCGGATCAAAAAGCCACACCCGGCCGGGTTGCAAGGGAATTCAGCAAGGCCTACTATGCCTTGGATCCCGCCATGCAGACAATGCTCTGCCAGCGACTGCAAGCGGACAGCACTTTGGTGGAAGACTTCCTCTACCAAAAAAGCGTCGAGGCGCGCGGGCGCGGGTTTCGCCCCAGCTTCCTGAAAAGCCAGCTTTACGACGTCCAGACCCAAACCCTTTCCAAAGACCAGGAGACCGCGCAGGTCCGCCTGACGGCCGAGCGCAAAACCGCCATCAATCCGGTATTTGCCTATGTGGCCAAGCTCTTTTTCTTGGGGGAAACCTACGAGGTCGAGCAAGTCCTGACGCTTACGCGCGAAGACGGCAGCTGGAAGGTCTGCAGCGACGTTTTTACGCCGGAACAAAGCTGAGCCTTCCGCTCTTTGGATTCGAGGCAAAAACGTAAGGGGCCGCTTTTCCAGGTGGGAAAAGCGGCCCCTGGCGTTTTGCGCCCCAACGCGATGGCCGGCGCCGGGCCTCAGATGTCAAAAATGATCTGCGCCCGCCAGCCGTCCGGCCCCGAGGCCACCGCCAGCTGGTGATAGGTAACCGCCTTGATTTCGGTTTTGATCACGTGCCGCTGGGGGTCGAAAGGTTCCACCGCCAGGGTGGCGCGCAGCCGGTATCTGTCCAGCTCGTGGACCCGGGCGGCCGCCACCAGGAGCTCCCGCCCGACCCACAGATAGAGCAGTTCGCGCAACCAGTTGACCATCAGGTCGGGCCAGTCTTCACCCGCGACGGTGAGGTTCAGGGCTTCGGTGCCGACGACGCGGTCCAGATCGGTCAACAGGTCAAAAAGCGCAAATGCCGCATTCTCAAAAAGGCTTTGGCCGTCTGCGGCCGCCACCGCGATCCCGGTATCGGCGGTATGATCGATGATGCGGTAGCGCATCCGCCCCCCAGCGGGTTCCGTAGGCCCTTCGCCCGGCCGGCTACAGGACATAGGTGCCGGTCCTATCCGTGCTGTAACCGCCCAGCCGGCCGACCGCGCGCTTGAATTCCACGGTGTTGATGGTCTCCAGCAGAATGCGGATATTCTCCGACTCCAGATGTTCCAGCGGAATCACCAGGTCGTACTGCTCGGTCACCACCGGGATGAAATCCAGGTTGAGGGCCCGGGCGGCGGCGTAAATCCCGAGCCCCGCATCGGCGGCACCGCTGAGCACCGCCACGGCCACCGCCATGTGGGTAAACTCCTCGCTGCGGTACCCGGTGATGCCGCCCGGAGGCAAACCCAGCTGCTGGAGTTTGTAGTCCAGCAGAATGCGGGTTCCCGAGCCGCCCTGGCGGTTGATAAAACGCACCTCGGGGCGGGCCAGATCGGCGATATCGCGGATGCCCTTGGGGTTTCCGGGCTGCACGATCAGGCCCTGTTCACGGATCACCAGGTTCACCAGCCGAACCGGCGTGTCGGCCAGCAGCCTTCGGATGTAGGGCAGATTGTAATCGCCGCTGGCGGTGTCCAGCAGGTGCGAGCCCGCCAGGTGGCAGACCCCCTTGCGGATCGCCATCAACCCCCCCATGCTGCCGACGTGGCTGGAGGAAATCGTGACGCTGCTGTGGGCCGCCTTGATCTGGTCGGCCAGCACATCCAGGGTGTTGTCGTGGCTGCCGACGATCACGATCGTGTTGCGGATCGAGGACAGCGGCCGCAGCAGCTCGACGGTCACCGGCTCATTTTCGGAAACCCCCTCCACCGTGTTGGGAATCCGCAAAATGCCGTCGGCCTCGGTCAGCGAGGTGATGTTGCCGGCGCCGCGGGGCAGCGGGGTCGCCACGATGCGCTCGCCGACCATGCCCAGCTTGACCCGCAGAAACTCCTCGACGCCCAGCTTGGAGGCGATCTTGCGGGTCGGCTGGGCCGCCACCTGGGGCCGCTCGTCATCCGGGGCCCCCAGCATCCGGCGCAGCAGCGGCTGCACGAACTGCTCGAAGGCCACGATCGCCGACACCTGGTAGCCGGGCATGCCGAACACCGGCTTGGCGTTCACCGCCCCCAGCAGCACGGGCTTGCCCGGCATAATGGTCACCCCGTGGACCAGCACCGTCCCCAGCCCGGCAACCACCTCGCGGGCATAGTCCTTGGTGCCGGCCGATGATCCGCCGACCGTCAGAATGAGATCACAGTCGGTCGAAGCGGCCGCCTCCCGAACCACCGTGCGGATGCCCTCCAAATCGTCGGGCATTTTGGCGTGCCGGGTGTAGACGCCGCCGCAGGCTTCGATCAGCTTGCCCAGCACGATGCTGTTGGTTTCAAGCACCTGGCCGGGCAAAAGGGCCTCCGGTGGGGTCTGCATGCAGTCCACCAGCTCCGAGCCGGTGGGGATGATCAGCGCCCGGGGCCTGCGGCGCACCGCCACCGCGGTGACCCCGCCGGAAAGCAGCGCCCCCACGCAGTACGGCGTGACCACATGGTTGCGCGGAAACAGCAGTTCGGTGGCCACGATGTCCTCACCCATCTTGCGGACGTTTTGCCACGGAAAGGCCGGCTTCTCGATCAGGGCCCGATCCTCGGCGACCATCACGACCTGCTCGATCATGATCACCGCGTTGGTTTCCGGGGGCAGCACGTGGCCGGTGTTGACCGGAAACGCGTTGGCGCCGATCTCCAGCGTCACGGGGCGGGTTTCGCTGGCGCCGAAAGTCTCCTCGGCCCGCACGGCGATGCCGTCCATGGCGGCGGCATGAAAATGGGGGGAGGACAACCGGGCGCTGACCGCCGCCGAGAGCACCCGCCCGACGGCCTCGGGCACGGCAACGGTCTCGCTGTCGCGGATCAGGCAGTCGTCGAAGTGGGCGAACAGCATCGCGCGCGCCTCGGCCAGGGTCTGCATGTTGAGGTATACGTTGCGTTTGGATGCCATCGGTTGCTCCGGCGCCCCTGGAGCCGGGCGCAGGTTGAGGAATGTTAGTGAAACGGCAGGACCGCCACCGGGCTGCCTTTCTCGAGGCCCTCGGTGTTCTGCCCGATACGCACCAGCCCGTCGGCCTGGACCATGGTGTGAATCAGACCGGACTTGCCCAGCACCGGCTGGGCCCAGAGTTCGCCGTTTTGCTCGATAAGGCGCACGCGCACAAATTCGGTGCGCCCCTGGGCCGAGGCCAGGTTGCGGGTCAGGCGCGCCGTCAGCCGGGGCCGGGGCCGCAGGCCGCCGTCGACGCCGGCCTGGTGCGCGATAAAGGCCCGGACCACCACCTCGAAGACCACCATCGCCGAGACCACATGCCCGGGCAGCCCCCAGAAGGGCTGCTGCCCGACCCGCGCCAGAATCGTGGGCTTCCCGGGGCTGATGGCGATGCCGTGCACCAGGATCTCGGCCGCCGGCAGCCCGGAGAGCACCTCGATGGTAAAATCGCGCGTCCCCACCGAACTGCCGCCGGAGAGCAGCACCATATCGGCCTTTGCCAGCGCCAGGGCGCATTTTGTCCGCAGGTCTTGCGGGTCGTCGCGCACGATGCCCAGCGGGAGCGCCAGGCCGCCCGCCGAAGCCACCAGCCCCGCAAGGGTGTATGTATTGATGTCGCGGATGCGGCCCGGGCCCGGGACCTGGTCCACCGGCACCACCTCGTCGCCGGTGGAAACAATGGCCACCACCGGGCGTCTGAAAACGGATAGCCGGGTGCGCCCGAAGGCCGCCAGCAGCCCGGCCTCCTGGGGCCGAATGGGCCTGCCGGGCGAGAGGATCTCCTGGCCGCGGGCGACGTCCTCGCCGACTTCGACCATGTTCTGCCCCGGTGCCACGCTCTTGTAAGCTTCGATCAGGGCCTCATCGACAGCCTCGGTGTGCTCGATCATGATCACGCTGTCGGCGCCTTCGGGCAGCATCCCGCCGGTGGCAATCCGGACGGCCTCCCCCGGACCGACGGCAAAATCCGGGCGCTGCCCCATGGGCACGGCCCCCCGCAGGCTGAGGTAGGCGGGGTTGCCCTCCGAGGCCCCGAAGGTCGACGCCCCCTGGACCGCATAGCCGTCCATGGTGGCCCGCCTGAAATCCGGCAAATCGACGTCCGAGCGCACCACTTCGGCCAGCACCCGGCCGACGGCCTCACCGAGTGCGACCTCCTCCGTGGCCACCACCGGGAACGTGCGACGCAGCGCCAGCACGCTTTCCAGGTCGGTCACCTTGAAAAAAGTCTCCATGGGCCCCTTGTCCCGTTCTCACTGGGCATGCCAGCAGCCCAGGTTCAGAAGATTCGGCAGTCACCCCCAGATGGGGGATCCAGCAGCTTGGGCGCTTGCAGCCGCCGCCCGGTCGACACCACCGGCAGCCCGCCGGTCATGTGGCCTCCAGCACTTCGAGGTTGACGCAGTTGGGCGGCTGCATGCCGGCCAGGGCGGCCAGCAGGTTTTCGGCCGCCAGCCGCGCCATCCGGGTGCGGGTCTCCCAAGTGGCGCTGCCCACATGGGGCAGCAAAACGGCGTTGTCCAATTCGGCCAGCCCAGGGGCCATCTGCGGCTCGTTTTCATACACGTCCAACCCTGCCCCGCGAATCTTGCCCGCCTGAAGGGCCGCCACCAGGGCCGCTTCATCGACCACCGGCCCGCGCGAGGTGTTGATCAAAAAGGCGGAAGGTTTCATGCGGCGCAACTCGGCGGCCCCGATCAGGTGGTGGGTTGCCGGGGTCAGCGGCACATGCAGGGAGATGAAATCGGCCTCGGCCAGCAGCGCGTCCAGGCTGC
>JAWOJK010000109.1:0-3864 GCA_046481705.1 Desulfobacterales bacterium
CGACGCCGCTCTCGTCGGAGGTGTAGGCCAACCACCGCCCATTCGGGGACAGGGTGGGGGTCACCTCCTAAAAAATAGGGCCGCACGTCGACCCCCTAACCT
The DNA here is from genome assembly GCA_046481705.1 of Desulfobacterales bacterium. GTDB lineage: Bacteria > Desulfobacterota > Desulfobacteria > Desulfobacterales > JAABRJ01 > JAABRJ01. The sequence continues at coordinate 103 of JAWOJK010000109.1, forward strand.
TCAACCGAGGAGCGCCCCACCATGTTTTCACCCCTGATCAAGACCACGCTGTGCCTGGCCTTGCTGCTGGCCGGCCCGGCCGCGGCCGCCGACCCCGCCGCGGGTAAACAGCAGTTGGAGGAAGTCATCAAGCAGGTGATCCGCGAAAACCCAAAGCTGCTCTACGACACCATCACCCAGTACCACCGCGAGCTGCAGGCCCAGCAGCGCCAACAGCAGCAGGAAAGCAGCTTCAACAACCGGATCGCGGACCAGGCGGCGGCCCACAACCCGGTCAAGGGCCCCCAGGAGGCCGCGGTCACCATCATCACCTACACCGATTTCGAGTGCCCTTACTGCGCCCGCGGGGCCCATATGGCGGAACAGCTGCTGGCGCTCTATCCCGAGAAAACCCGCCTGGTGTTTAAAAACCTGCCCCTCAAATCCCACGAAAACGCCCTGCCCGCCGCCCGCGCGGCCCTGGCGGCCCACCGCCAGGGGAAATTCTGGGATTACCATGACCTGCTGTTTCAAAACAGCGGCCAGTTGACCGATGAGCGCCTGGTGGTGCTGGCAGGGGAGCTGGGGCTTGACGTGGCGCGCTTCAACCGTGACCGGCAGTCGGCCGAGATCGCCGCTGAAGTCGAGGCCGACCGCCAACAGGCCGCCGCCCACAACCTCAGCAGCACCCCCACCTTCGTCATCAACGGCGTGGTGGTCACCGGCGCCCAGCCGCTGCCTGAATTCCAGAGAGTGGTTGATCGCCTGCTGGCCGAAGCCGCCCCAAAAAAAGCGGCCCCCTGAAGGGCGGCCGTTGATTGGGTCCCCGGCGGGCTATGCGCCCGGTTGCTTCAGGCTGAACGGTAAAGCCGCAGGCTGTTGGAAACCACGGTCAGGCTGCTCAGCGACATCGCCAGCGCGGCCATGATGGGGTGCAGGTTGCGCAGCAAGTCAGGCACAAGTTCAAACGGGTGCAGGGCGCCGGCCGCGATCGGAATCAGGACGATGTTGTAGACGAAGGCCCAGAAAAGGTTCTGCCGGATGGTCCGCAGGGTCGCCCGGCTCAGGCCGATGGCGGCGGGAATCCCGCTCAGGCTGCCGCTCGACAGAATCACGTCGGCGGCTTCGATGGCGACGTCGGTCCCCGTGCCGATCGCCATGCCCACGTCGGCCTGGGCCAGGGCGGGGGCGTCGTTGATGCCGTCCCCCACCATCCCCACCTTGCCGCCCTTTTCCTGCAGCTCCCGGACCTGGCGGGACTTGTCCGCGGGCCGCACCTCGGCAAAAACCGCGTCAATGCCGACCTGTGCGGCGATCACGCGGGCGGTCTGGGGATTGTCACCGGTCAGCATCACCACCCGCAGCTTCTGACGGTGCAGGGCGCCAATCGCCGCTTTCGAATCGGGCTTGAGGGTGTCGGAAACGGCAATCAGCCCCGCCGGTTTTTCATCCAGCGCGACCACCATGACGGTTTTACCCTGCGCCTGGAGGGCGCCTGCCCGCGCGGCGACGGCTGCCGACTCCGCGCCGAGCGCTTCAAACCACCCGGGTTTGCCGATCCGCACCTGGCGGCCGTCGATCCGGGCACTCACCCCGAGCCCCCCGGCGGCTTTGAAATCGTGGGCCGGTGGGAGGGAGAGCCCCTGCCGAACGGCCTCGGCAACGATGGCCTTGCCGATGGGATGTTCCGAGCCTTTTTCAGCCGCGGCGGCGATCTGCAGCAGGCTTTGGGCCGTTTCCAGGGCCCCGCCGAGCGGCTCCAGGTCCGTCACCGCCGGCCGGCCCGCGGTGATCGTGCCGGTCTTGTCCAGCACGATCGTGTCCAGGTGCGCAGCGGTTTCCAGCGCGGCACTGTTCTTGAACAGGATCCCCTTTTCAGCCCCTTTGCCGGTTCCGGCCATGATGGCCGTCGGGGTGGCCAGCCCCAGGGCGCAGGGGCAGGCGATCACCAGCACGGCCACCAGCCGGATCATGGCCGGCACGAAAGCCCCGCCGAGCACCCACCACAGCCCGAAGACCACCAGGGCAATGACGATCACGGTTGGCACGAACACCCCGGCAACGCGGTCGGCCAGGGCCTGGATGGGGGCCTTGCTGCCCTGGGCCTCCTGCACCAGGCGGATAATCTGGGCCAGCGCTGTTTCCTTGCCCACCCGGGTCGCCAGCATGGTGAGCACCCCCTCCTGGTTGAGGGTCCCACCGGTGACCCGATCGCCCGGTGTTTTGTCCACCGGCAGGGGCTCGCCGCTCAGCATCGATTCGTTCACCGCCGAGCGGCCTTCCAGCACCTCGCCGTCAACCGGAATGCTCTGACCGGGGCGCACCACAAGCCGGTCTCCCACCTTAACCGCCGCCAGCGGCACTTCCCGTTCGCCCGTTGCGCTCAGCACCACAGCGGTCTTGGGGCGCAGGTCCATCAGCTTGCGGATGGCGGCCCCGGTGCGCCCCTTGGTCCGGGCCTCCAGCATCTTGCCCAGCTTGATCAGGGTGATGATCACCGCTGCGGTTTCAAAATAAACATGCGATCCCAGGCTCGGCAGCAGCAGGACGGCCACCGAATAGAAGTAGGCCGCCGAAGAGCCCATTGCCACCAGCACGTCCATGTTGGCGGTGCGGTTGCGTAAGTTTCGCCAGCTGCCGACATAGTAATCCCACCCGGTGTAGAACTGCACGGGGGTGGCCAGCACCCAGAAGAGCCAGTTGACCCAGGGGGCATGGCTCCAAGGCCCGAGCAGCGCGAAATCCCGCGCCATGCTGAGGATGAAAAGGGGTGTGGTCAGCACCAGACCCACCAGAAACTTGCGGGTCTGGTCACGGATTTCCGCCCGTCGGGCGGCGGCCTCCATATCTTCCGCGGTTTCCGAAGCGCTCGGCAAAATCGCCTCGAACCCGGCCGCTGCGATCGCCTCGGCCATCTCCGCGGGACTCGCCACGCCGGGCAGGTATTCGACCACGGCGCGCTCCGAGGCGAAATTGACCGCTGCTGCCAACACACCGTCGACCTTGCGCTCGAGGCTGCGCTCGATGTTTCGGGCGCAGTTGGCGCAGGTCATCCCCCGCACGGGGAACTCGACCTTCGCGGTTGCCACCGTGAAACCGGCCTGGTGGACTTGCGCCAGGATCTCTTTGATCGAAACCACCTGGGGATCAAAGACGACGGTCGCCCGTTCCGCGGCAAAGTTCACGCTGATCGCTTCGACCCCGGAAAGCTTCCGGAGGGTGCGCTCGATGTTCAGGGCGCAGTTGGCGCAGGTCATCCCGGCAACCGGAATGTTGAGGGTGGTCGCAGGCATCGGATCCGCCTCACTCTACCGCCGGGTAGTTGATCTCGCGCAGGGCTTGCAGGATCTTGGCGCGGGTGGCCGGCGCCTCCCAGGCAACCGTGACGGTCCTGGCCTGCGGGTCGCCCGCCACCGAAAGGATGCCGGCCATCTCGACCAGTTCGTTATGGATGGCGCGGGTGCAGTGTCCGCAGGAAATGGTGGGGATCGAAAAGGTGTGTGTTTCCATCGCTGCTTGCTCCTCGAATTGAGGTGTCCGGCAGGTCCCGCCAAGCGGCAACCCGCATCAAATAGCGGCCGGCGGAAAGCCGCGGGCGCATCGTTGACCCAACTACGATAAAGGTAACCCCTGATAAAACGACTTCAAGGGCGCCGGCCCCCGTGAGCGCGCGGCAGGGGGACTCAAAGCGGATTCAGAAAGGATTAAATTTTTTCACAAGGCGAAAACTGTTCAAAATCAAAAACTATCCCGGACCACCGCCAAGATACAGCTATCAATTTG
>JAWOJK010000142.1:0-2686 GCA_046481705.1 Desulfobacterales bacterium
CCGCCGGCAACCGTGACCTTCCTGCCCACCTTCTGGCTGCTGGTACCGGGCGCCTTGGGCCTGCTGAGCGTCACGCGCATGTTGAGCGACCGCGCCGCCGGCCTCGATGGCCTGATCACGGTGGTGTTTGTGATCACCTCGGTCGCTCTCGGCACGCTGGTCGGCGCCGCCGTTTACAAGTGGCTCACCGAAACGTTCGGCTGGTGGCAGTTGCAGATCGGGCGGGTGGAGTCCTATTTGCGGCGCGCGAAGAAACGCTGAACCGGCGGCTTAACGCGTCGCCGTGCCTCAATGCTTTAGCGGTAAAGTGGAAAGAGAATCGGAACCAGAATCACGCAGACCACCATCACCACCAGCGTAAACGGCACTCCCACCTTGACAAAGTCGCCGAACGTGTAGCCGCCCGGTCCGACCACGAGCGTGTTTACCGGAGAGGAAATCGGGGTCATGAACGCGGCGGAGGCGGCCAGGGCGACGATCATGGCGAAGGGGTACGGCGAGGCGTGGAGATCTTTGGCCACCGCCAGCGCGATCGGCGCCATCAGCACCGCGGTGGCCGTGTTCGAGATGAAAAGGCCCAGCAGTGCGGTGTCGAAGTGGTCGCGCTTGGCAGCCTGGACCCAGAGCACGTCATCGAAGAGCAGGTAGTCGTTGTTGCTGGGGGTCAGGCGCGTGTGGCCCAGGCCGGGTGCGCAGACCAGGACTTTGCGCAGGGTGCCAACCTCGGAGTGAACGCCATAGGCCGGTGCGCTGCCGGCCTTTTTCGCCTTGCTTTTGGCAGTCATCCCTCGAATCCTACTTTTTCAAGGAAATGGGTTCAGATAGCGATCTGCCCGAAGACCAGGGCGTAGATACCGTAAACCGCTCCTGGGCCAACTTCTTCGCCGCCATCAATTGCTGCGCCGGGCCACGATGCGCTGCTGCTGGGGGGTGTGCAGCACCAGGCGGCCTTCGGGGTCGATCTCGAAGCGGTAGGTCTCCTGCAGCAATTTCAAGAAGCGCGCCTCCTGGTCGGCCAGCGGCCCCGGGCAGGCCATCAGCGTGCCCCCGAGCTGGCTGAAGGAGAGGCCCTCGCCGGTCAGGCGGTAGCCCCCGATGAAGCGGTTGCAGGAGGCGCTGCCGGCCACGCGGTCCTCCTCCATGAAGAGAATCGTCACGTCAGCGTCGGCGATCACCGGCTTGCCGCCGATCTCCTCCACGACCCATTCCCCGCCGGTCAGCAGGCTTTTCGGCTCACCGCCGCAGCCGGAGTGCGTCTCCCCGTCGAGGTCGTAGCGCACCCCGTAGGGGTGGGGCATGCCGGTGGCCACATCGGCGCAGATCCGGGGCTGGATGGCGACCGACAGGCTGCGGCCGCCGGCGCTGGTGCGGTAAAGGATGCCTGCGGCGGTGATCTCCGGCTCCGGCCGCGGCATGCGAAGCTGCAGGGCCCCGTAGTCGGCGCTGAGCGAAATCGCTTCGTCGTCGATCGTGATCAGCCAGCCGGGTTCCTGGCCGCGGGCGGTGAAGGGCAGTTCGGGCGCGGTGACCGCCCGGCACTCCGGCAGCGCCACCCCGCGTGCGACCAGCGTTGCACGGTCGCCCTTGCTCCAAAAACTGGTGTCACCCCCGTCCAGGGCCTCATAGCGGGCGCCGGAGGCCGACACCACCGGTTTCAGCTCGAAGCTCCGACCGCCGACCACCAACAGTTCATTCGCCCCCAGCGCGCCGAAGTTCACCGCGACATCCCCGCAGCGGTAAGGGGTGCCGAAAACGGCCTGCTCAACCGGCCGCAGCCGCAGCTCCCCCAGTTCCACCACCCCCGACTTGACGGCGATCTCCACGCTCTGGGTGACGCGCAGCGGACCGGGAGTCGAAACGATGGCGCCCCGGAAAAGGTAGCGCGCGCCGCTTTGGAGCAAGGCGGGGTCCACGTTCAACTCAAACGGGATTGGCACCTGGCGCCCGCCCAGCTGCCGGCGCTGCTCGGCCACCAGCGGCGCGGGCCGGGCGTCGGCCGCGCGCAGTTCCACCACGGCCGCACTCGCCGGCGGCAGCGCGATCCGTTCGGGGTAAAACAGCCGGCCCCGGATCACCAGGCGCTCTTCGATTTTGGGGATGCTCCCGGCCGGCGCGGCGCAGCCCGCCAGAATGCCGGCCGCGACCAGCCGGAAGACGATTTTCCAAAGGCTCATGGTCCATTTCCTGTGGATGCCCCGTGGGTGCACCGCGTCAAAGCGCCGCGTTCCGATCCCTCACCGGCGCAACGCCTTCCCCGCCCGGTCGCTGATCAGAGGTTCAACTGGGTGATGCGCGTCCCGTCCAGGGAGATCCCGGCCATCAGCCCGCTGTTGACCAGCACGAACCCGACCACCGGCTGCTGCGCCGTGGCGGTGGTTACCTGGGCATTGGCGCCCACGGATAGCAAGGTCACCGAGGCATCGGCGCCCACCGTCCAGCCCCGGCTGTTCTGAAAGCGGTTCAGAGCATCGTCGGTCATGAACAGCAGGAAGACCGCGGTCGACTGGGCACCGGCCTGCCAGCCGAAGGACCCGCTGGTCGTGGCGTGGTAGCTCTGGGTCTCGCCGCCGACGCGCAGGGCGCCCTGGCCGCGCGCGGCGCCGAAAATGAAGCCGGCCCTGAGCACGGCGGGAAACACCAGCACGCCGCGGGCCTGTTCCACCAGCTCCTGGGAGCCCCCGACCTG
>JAWOJK010000386.1:0-5462 GCA_046481705.1 Desulfobacterales bacterium
CATCTCGGCGCCCGAACAGCACATGCCCACCAGGTTGAGTCCCTTGGCACCGGCCGCCTTGGCCGCCTCCACGAGGGTGGGTGTATTGACGGAAATCAGCATCGATTCAAACAGGTTGGGTTCGTGGCCATGGACGATGATATTCACTTGGTCGGCCTTGAGAACCCCCATGTTGACGTCCACCGCCACCGGGGTCGGGGTGCCGAAGAGGATGTCGGAGATTTCGGTGGCCACCATCGAGCCGCCCCAGCCGTCGGCCAGCGCCGTGCGGCTGCACTGCTTGGTGATGTTTTCGTAGTGCTGGTCGACGCCCATGTGGGTGCGGTGCATCAGTTCCATGATCTCGCGCATGGCTCCGCGCGGGACGACGCCATGTTTGCGCCAGGTTTCAAGGGTGCCTTCGGGTACGCGCTTGGCAAACGGGATTTCGCCTTCCACCTGGGTGTAGGTGCGCTCCAGTTGCTCGTAGAGATCCAGGGCGATGTCCTTGACCTCGCGGCCCTCGGTGGCGATGCCGATGGATTGCGCCACCTCTTCGAGCTTGTTGGTGTCCTTGATCTTGTAGTCCTGGTTGTGGCCGCTGATCACCTCACGGAAGAGGTCCAGCATGGACATGCCGTGGTCGGTGTGCGCGGCCGCACCCGAGGCCACCATGCGCGCGAAGTTGCGGGCCATGATGGTGTCGATCGTCGCCCCGCAGACGCCGACCTTGCCGTAGGGGTCTTTGGCGTTGAGGCGGCAGGGGCCCATGGAGCAGTGCTTGCAGCAGGCGGAGTCGGCCCCGATGGGGCAGGCCTTCATGCTGGCGGCGCGGTCGAAAGCGGTTTCGACCCCGTCCCGGCGGGCCTTTTCAAGCATCTGGTAAGTGGCGTCACAGGTCGTGATCGCCCGGAGGTCAAGCTCCTTTTTAACCTCTTTGGTGATTTCTTTTTTCTCTACCATCTGATGTTACCTCCCTTCGTGGAAAGCATTGGTGTTTTGCCTGTGGCGGCATTGCTGCCGTGGCGGTTCAATACAAACGGCTCCTCTTGGGGGAAATGCGGCCCAACCAGCGGGAACCCGAAAAAGCTGAAATGACACCCTGGATTGAAAGTGGGATGAAAGAATTAATTAACCAGGAATAATTCCTGTTAAGGTTCTAAAAAAATTTGGAAGCTTTGTCAAGCACCCAGTTCATTAAACCGTAAAAAATTTAAAAGGGCGACGTGAACCGGTGGTTTGATCTTTAACGGCGCCTGATTTATGGTAGGCTCATCAGCCGTGGCGCTTCACCGTCAACCCGCAGGCGCACGGTCACTTGTCAAACTCCTGCTGCCAACGGTGGCGGCACAGGCGGGATGGATGGAACTCAAAAAAAACCGGAGGATCGTGCCAATGAAGCGCACACCTTTTCTGATCCATGCATTGCTGCTGCTGATAGCGGCACCGGCTCTGGCGACTGCTGGCGGGGCGCCGACCCCCCAGCCCGGGGACGTCCTGCCGGCCATCGAACTGGAGGTTCCGCGCGATGCCGATCAGCGGCGCTACCTTGGCCTGCAGGCGGCCGAGCGCTTCCGGATCGGCGACATCCAAAGCGAGGTGGTCATCCTCCAGGTCTTCAGCATGTACTGCCCCCACTGCCAGCGGGAAGCCCCGGACATCAACCGCCTGTTTGAGACCATCGAGGCGGACCGGCGCTACCGCGGCCGGGTAAAGCTGATCGGGATCGGCGCCGGCAACTCGAGTTTCGAGGTGGGGGTTTTCCGGCAAAGCTTCACCATTCCCTTTCCGCTCTTTGCCGACGAGAGCCTGACCATCCACCAGCAGTTGGGCGAGGTCCGCACGCCCTACTTTTTCGGAGTCAGGATCGCTGAAGACGGTGCTGCCCGGGTATTTTACTCCCGGCCGGGCGGACTCGACGGCGCTGCCCCTCATAAATTTTTGAAGATCCTGCTGGAAAACGCGGGGCTCCAGTGGTGACCCGCCCGCCGCGGCAGGCGGGGTCGGAACAGCAGGGGACAAAAAACATGCGAATCATAGCCGCTGCAGTCGCAGCCCTGCTTCTGCTGCCGGTGGCAGGCGGCAGCCGCGCCCCGGCGCAGCCCGTCACTTGGCAGGAGGACAGGCTCTACGACCCGGGGCCGCTCGCCCCTACCGACAGCCGTCTCAAGGTCCGGGTCGGCGAGCCGGCGCCGGATTTCACCCTGCCCGCCCTTCACGGCGAGCCGGTGACCCTGAGCCGCTACCGCGGGCAAAAAAACGTGGTGCTCTCCTTCGTGCCCGCCGCCTGGACGCCGGTCTGCTCGGATCAGTGGCCGGGCTACAACCTGGCCAGAGCGCTTTTCGAAGATCGGGATGCGGTTGTCCTGGGCATCACGGTGGACAACCTCCCCACGCTGCATGCCTGGACCCGCCAGATGGGGCAGTTGTGGTTCCCGGTGCTCTCGGACTTCTGGCCCCACGGGGCGGTGGCCGAGCGCTACGGGGTGCTGCGCTCAGACGGCGTTTCGGAGCGCGCCCTCTTCATCGTTGATCAGCGGGGCATCATCCGCTACATTGAGGTTTCGGACATCAACCGCCGCCCCGATCTTGAAACCTGCATCGGCGAGCTGGATAAGCTCAAACCATGATCCCGGCCGCGGTCAAAACCGGTGCCGGGGCCGACTGCGTCCTGGTTTTTGTGCGCGCCCCGCAACGCGGCACGGTCAAAACCCGTCTGGCGCGAACCCTGGGAGACGCGGCCGCCCTGGCGCTTTACCGCGGGTTCGTGGCCGACCTGCTGGAAACCCTGCGGCAGGGCGGCCAGCCGGTGATCGGGTGTTGCACCCCGGCCTCGGCGTGCCGCGCGGTGGCCGCCTGGATGGCGCCGCTGGACGGCGTCTATCCCCAAACCGGGGCAGACCTCGGGGCGCGCATGGCCGAAGCCTTTGGCCGCGCCTTTGCCGACGGTTTCAGGCGGGTGCTGCTGGTCGGCAGCGACCTGCCGGACCTGCCGGGCGCCGTGTTCGAAGCGGCATTTGCGGCCCTGGCGCATCACCATGCGGTGATCGGCCCGACCCTGGACGGCGGCTACTATCTCATCGGGTTTCGCCCGCAGACTTTTCTGCCGGCGGTTTTTCAAACTATTCCGTGGGGTACGACGCGGGTGCTGGCCGAGACCCTTGCCGTTTTTCGGCGCCACGGGCTGAGGGTCCACCAGCTGCCCGTCTGGCGGGACATCGACGACCTGGACGACCTGATCGCGTTTGCGCGGCGCCCCTTCGCCGCTGCGGCGCCGGCCCGCCGAACGCGGTCGGTCCTGGCAGGCCTCGACCTGGAGGGCCGCAACGTGCCGCAGGCACCCTGATGTCGGCCCGCCGGCGCGGGCAAGCCGTCCGCAGGGCGGCATAATTTGGTTGAATTCCGGTGGGATCTATACTATCCATCTGGCCATGGACACCCACCTGCGGACGGATAAATGAAAGGAAGGCAACGTATGGCCACCCAACCTGTCAAGGTTTACTCGCTCAGCACCTGCAGCCACTGCAGGGCGACCAAAAAATTTCTGGCCGAGTGCACGGTCAAATATGAGTTTGTGGATGTCGACACCCTGGACGGTGAAGAGCGTGCCGCGATTGTGGAGGATGTGAAGAAATTCAACCCCAAGTGTTCGTTTCCGACCATCATCATCGGTGAGAAGGTCATCGTGGGCTACAAGGAAGACGAAATCAAGGAGGCGCTTGGACTGTGATGGATGCTGAAGAACTCTACGAGATGCTCAAAAAGAGCCAGGAACCCAAAGGCTATTTTTTCAACAAGGACCGCGAGCGGGTCATGGATCTGATGGCGGCGCTGCTCTTCAACAAGGAGCGCTACGGCTACATGGGCTGCCCCTGCCGGCTGGTCTCGGGCGACAAGCAAAACGACCGCGACATCATCTGCCCGTGCGTCTACCGCACCCCGGACGTCGAGGAGTTCGGCAGCTGCTACTGCAACCTCTACGTCTCCAAGGAATGGAACGAGGAAAAAATTCCCCACCCCTACGTGCCGGAAAGACGCCCGCCGGAAAAGATCCTGCTGTAAGCTGTATCCGCTACGCCGGCGGGGTGCGCTCAACGCCTCGCCGCGCCTTTTTCAGCCGAACTCATCATAGCTGATCATTTCCGGCTCGACTCCCAGGCTGTCCAGCATTTTTCTGACCGCGCTGAGCATCATTGGCGGGCCGCAGAGGTAGTACTCGATTTCCGTCGGGTCCTCGTGGCCGCTGAGGTACAGGTCGTAGGCCACCTGGTGGATAAAGCCCACCGGGCCCTCCCAGTTGTCTTCGGGCTGGGGCTCGGAGAGCGCCACGTGGTAGGAGAAATTGGGGTGCCGGCGCGCCAGATCCTGAAACTCCTCGTCGTAGAACATCTCCTGGCGCGAACGGGCCCCGTACCAGAAGGTGATCCGGCGCTCGGTGTGCTCGCTTTCCAGCTGATGGCGGATGTGGCCGCGCATGGGCGCCATGCCGGCGCCGCCGCCGATAAAACACATTTCACGCTCGGTGGGTTTGACGAAAAAATCGCCGTAAGGGCCGCTGACCGTCACCCGGTCCCCGGGTTTGAGGCTGAAGACGAACGATGAGCCGACACCCGGCGGCGCGTCGGTTCCCGGCGGCGGGGTGGCGATGCGGATGGTGAAGCGCAGCAGCTTTTCGCTGGGCGGGTTGGCCAGCGAATAGGCGCGGTAGCAGGACTCCTCGGCCCGCGCCTGGAGTTTCAGCAAACCGAAGCGGTCCCAGGCGGTGCGGTAGCGCTTGTCGATGTTGAACTCCTCAAAAGAGGCCCGGTACTCGGGGATGTCGATCTGAACGTAAGCGCCGGCCTCGAAGGGCATTTCCTCGCCCGGGTCCAGCCGCAGCTGGAGCTCCTTGATGAAGGTGGCCACGTTGTCGTTGGAAACCACCGTCGCGTTGTACTTGCGGATGTTGAAAATCTCGTCGGGAAGCCGGATGGTGAGATCTTCCTTGACTTTCAGTTGGCAGGCCAGGCGCACGCCTTGCAGCCGCTCCTTGCGCCCCACCAACGAGAGTTCGGTGGGCAGGATGTCCCCGCCGCCGGCGGTCACCACACACTTGCAGGTGCCGCAGGTGCCCTGCCCGCCGCAGGCCGAGGGAATCAGGATGTCGTTTTCGGTCAGCGCCGAGAGCAGGGTGCGGCCCACCGGGGTGCGGATGCTTTTGGCCTCGTCGTCGTTGATCACGATGCGGCGTTCGCCCTTCTGGGTGACCTTGGCCTCCACCAGCAGCAGGACCCCCACCAGGAAAAAGATCACCCCGCCGAAAACCGCCAGGCTGATGAGATAGATCGACATCGATGGGCTCCTAAAGCACAATTCCGGAAAAGATCATGAAGGCCATGGCCATCAGGCCGGTCACGATCATGTTGATCCCGAATCCCTGCAGCCCCTCGGGGACGTCGGCGTAGCGCAGCTTTTGGAGCACGGTGGCCATGGCCACGATGGCC
>JAWOJK010000177.1:0-9401 GCA_046481705.1 Desulfobacterales bacterium
TTCACTAATAATTTGCACTATGAAAACACAAATCCGATTGAAACGTATTTTACTGATTATTGCTACAGCATGTTGGCTTCCTTCTGTTGCACAGCTCAAAGTTGATGCCGGGAAAGATACACGATTCTGCACGACTCGGAGGGCATCGATATCATCGAGAAGTGCGGCGGCAACGTCGAAACGTTGAAGGCCGAGCTGGAAGCGTTTTTCAAGGAGCGCATGGAGCCGATCATCGATGGCACCGAGTACGTTCTCCAGCAGACCATCGGCTTTCAGCGGGTGATCCAGCGGGCGGTCAACCACGCCCGATCCGCCGAGAAGCCGGAAGTGGTGGTGGGGGACATCCTGGCCTCGATCTTCCAGGAGAAGGATTCCCACGCCGCCTTTTTTCTGCAGTCCCAGGGGATCACGCGCCTGGATGTGCTCGAGTACATCTCCCACACCCTGACCAAGCCGTCCTTCGAGGACGGCCCGCCGCGGTCGCTGAAACAGGAGCAGGGGGATCAGAAGAAAAAAGCGGACCCGCTCGAGGCCTTCACCGTTGACCTGGTCCAGCGGGCCGCCGAAGGTAAAATCGACCCCCTGATCGGTCGTGAGCTGGAACTCGAGCGCACGCTGCAGGTGCTCTGCCGTCGGCGTAAAAACAACCCGGTTTTCGTAGGCGACCCCGGTGTGGGCAAGACCGCCATGGCAGAGGGCTTGGCGACCCGGATTTACGAGGGGCGGGTGCCCGACCTGCTCAAGAATGTCCGCATCTACTCCCTTGATTTAGGCGGGATGCTGGCCGGCACCAAGTTCCGCGGGGATTTCGAGCAGCGTCTGAAAGGCGTGCTGGCCGCCCTGCAGAAAGAAAAGGACGCGATTCTCTTCATCGACGAGATCCACACGATTGTCGGGGCGGGCGCCACCAGCAGCGGCTCGATGGATGCCTCCAACATCCTCAAACCGGCGCTTTCAACCGGGGAGCTGCGCTGCATCGGCTCGACCACCTACGAGGAGTACAAAAACCACTTCGAGAAAGACCGCGCCCTGTCGCGGCGGTTTGAAAAAATCGAGATCGCCGAGCCCTCGGTCCCCGAGACTGTCCAGATACTGCGTGGGCTCAAGGCGGTCTACGAGCAGCACCACGGTTTCGTATACACCGATGCCGCGATCAAGGCCGCTGCCGAGCTCTCGGCCAAGCACATCAACGACCGCTACCTGCCGGACAAGGCGATCGACGTGATCGACGAGGCCGGCGCATTCATCCGGCTCGGCGGCAACCCCAACCGCCGCAAAATTCACACCGCCGACATCGAAAAAATAGTCGCCAAGATGGCGCGGATCCCCACCCGCAGCATTTCGACTTCCGACAAGGGCAAGCTGGAAAACCTCGAGGAGCGGATCCGGGGGGTGGTGTTCGGGCAGGAAGATGCCATCCGGTCCCTGGTCACGGCCATCAAACGCTCGCGTGCCGGCTTGCGCACCCCGGGCAAGCCGGTGGGCTCCTTTCTGTTCACCGGGCCCACCGGAGTGGGCAAGACCGAGGTTGCCCGCCAGGTGGCGGCCAAGCTGGGGGTGCATTTCATGCGCTTCGACATGAGCGAGTACATGGAGAAGCACACGGTGGCGCGTCTGATCGGCGCCCCCCCGGGCTACATCGGTTTCGACCAGGGCGGGCTGCTGACCGACGGCATCCGCAAAAACCCATACAGCGTCTTGCTGCTGGACGAAATTGAGAAGGCCCACCCGGATCTCTTCAACATCCTGCTGCAGGTCCTGGACTATGCCACCCTGACCGACAACAACGGCAAGAAAGCCGACTTTCGCAACGTGATCGTCATCATGACCTCCAATGCCGGCGCCCGTGAAATGAGCGTCCGCAGCATCGGCTTCGGGGAGGACAAGAACGACGCCGCCAACAAGGGCCACAAGGCCATCGAACGCTACTTCAGCCCCGAGTTCCGCAACCGCCTGGACGGCATCATCACCTTCAACGCGCTGACGGTGGCGGTGATGGAGCGGATCGTGGACAAGTTCATCGACGAGGTCAACGGCCAGCTGCTGACCCGCAAGGTGACCCTCACGCTCTCCGACGAGATGCGCACCTGGCTGGCCAAGAAGGGCTACGACCCGATCTACGGCGCCAGACCGCTGGCGCGCCTGATCCAGGTCGAAATCAAGGACGCCCTGGCCGACGAGATCCTCTTCGGGCGCCTGGCCAAAGGCGGCGGGGTCTTCGTGAACCTCGAAAAAGACAAACCGACCTTTGTCTTCTCCTGAGGGACCGTTCGGCCCCACGCGAACCCTGATCTGAAAACGACACAGGTCACCTCCCGACACGGGCGGGTGGCCTGTGTCGTTTGGTGCGCCGCATGCCGATCTTTCTGCTCTCCGAAAAGCTGATCTTTCCCTCGCCGCGACTGGCGCGCGAAGACGGGCTGCTGGCGATTGGGGGCGACCTGAGCCCGCAGCGGCTGCTGCTCGCCTACCGGTCGGGGATTTTCCCGTGGTTCTCGGCAGGCGAGCCGATCCTGTGGTGGTCGCCCGACCCGCGCCTGGTGCTTCAGCCCGGTGAGCTCCGGTTGTCGCGATCGCTGCGGCGCACCCTCAAACGCGGGCTGTACCGGGTCAGCGCCGACCGGGGCTTCGAGCGCGTCATCCGCGAATGCGCGGTGGTGCGCCTGGAAAAGGGCGAGCCGACCTGGATCGTTGAGGAAATGGTGGGCGCCTACGGTCGTCTGCACCAGGACGGCTACGGCCATTCCATCGAGGTCTGGCAGGACCGACGGCTGGTGGGCGGCCTTTACGGGGTTTCCCTGGGGCGCTGCTTTTTCGGGGAATCCATGTTTTCACGGGCGCGCGACGCCTCCAAGGTCGGTCTGGTCGCGCTCACCGGCTTTCTCGCCGGCCACGGTTTCACAATGATCGACTGCCAGGTGAGGACCGCGCACCTGATGGCGCTGGGGGCCCGTGAGGTGCCGCGCGACCGTTTTTTGAGCGCCCTGCAAAAGGCCCTGGCGGCCCCAACCCTGCGAGGCCCCTGGAAGCTTGACGCCGAGGAAACGATCGGCCCCTGACCGCCAGGGGGGACCGATGACTGCAACGCACAGGAGGGCCACCCCGCCATGACCACCGATTGTCTTTTCTGCCGAATCACCCGGGGGCAAACCGAAACCGAATTTCTCCTGGAAAACGAGATGCTCAGCGTCTTTCGCGACATCCATCCCCACGCCCCGGTGCACCTCCTGATCGTTCCCAAAAAGCACATCCGCAGCATCAACGACCTGGCCGCCGAAGACGAGCCGATCGTGGCCGGGATGGTCCTGGCGGGCCGGGAGATGGCCCGGCGGACGGGAATCGCGGCATCGGGCTACAAACTCTTTTTCAATGTGGAATCCGGCGGCGGGCAGGTGATTTTTCACCTCCACCTGCACCTGGTGGGCGGCTGGCGCTAGGGGGTGCGGCCGGAACCAAAGCGGTCCGGCGCCGGTCGGCCGGATAACGGTTGAAAAGCCGACCCCGCTTCCCTATAGTGGGGCGGCGCCGACCGCCCCCGAACCCCGCAGACGAGTGTGCGAGCATGTATACGGCCTTTTTCGGTCTGACTGAAAAACCCTTCAAGCTGGTTCCCAACCCGGCCTATCTCTTTTTGAGCCGCAGCCACGAGGAGGCCCTGGCGCACCTGTCCTACGCACTTGCCGAAGGCGACGGTTTTTTGCTGATCACAGGTGAGGTGGGGACCGGCAAAACCACCCTCTGCCGGGCTTTCCTGGAACGCCTGGAGCCTTCGGTGGAGGCCGCCCTGATCTTCAACCCCCGCCTGGATGCGGTCCAGCTGCTCAAGGCGATCAACGACGAGTTTGAAATCGACGCCTCGGCGGATACCGTCAAAGGGCTGGTGGATGTCTTCAACGATTATCTGTTGCGTACGTGGGCTGAGGGTCGAAAGGTGGTCGTGCTGATCGACGAGGCCCAGAACCTCAACCGCGAGGTCCTCGAGCAGCTGCGGCTGCTGTCCAATCTGGAGAGCACCCGCAGCAAGCTGCTGCAGATCATCCTGGTAGGCCAGCCGGAGCTGGAAACCCTGCTGGCGACCCACGGTCTGCGGCAGCTGCGGCAGCGGATCACATTGGCCTGCCGGCTGCGGCCGCTCAGCCTGCAGGAGACTTTGCAATACGTCGGCCACCGTCTGACACTGGCCGGCGGAAGTCTCGCGGCGCTGTTTTCACCGCTGGCCCTGCGGATGATTCATCGCTATTCCGGCGGTATTCCGCGGCTGATCAACATGGCCTGTGATCGGGCGCTGCTGACGGCTTTCGGGTCCGATCGGCCCCGCGTGACGGGGCTTACCGCCTGGACGGCGCTGCGCGAGATTCGGTTTAAACCCGGCCGGCGGCGGCCGCTGGGCGCTTGGCCCTGGGGCTTGACGGTGGGGCTGGCGGGTGTCGTGCTGCTGGCGGGCCTGGTAGGGGGGGCCTTTGTGGGCGGTTGGCACCGCACCGCCGGCAGCCTGCCGCAGCCAGCCCCGCAAGCGCCGCAGCCGCGGCGCGCTGCCATTGTCATGCCGCAAAGCCCGCCGGCGCTGGACCGCTCGGCGCTTGTCGTTCTCCTGCAGGCGCTGGACCCGACCGGCAGCCGGCGGGACGCCCTGGCGGCGACGCTGGCAAGCTGGGGCGGGCCGGTCGAAGTTCAAGGGGTTTTCGAAATCGCCGCCGAAGACGCCGGCTTTTTCCGCCTGGCGGCGCTGCGCAACGGTTTCAGCCTTCAGCGGCTGGAAGGCGACCTGGCGGATATACAGCATTTTGACCTGCCGGTTGTCCTGGCGATGCGCCTGCCGGAGGGGGGAGGGCTGCGCTACCTGTCTTTGGCCGGTCTGCAGGAGCGCATCGCGACCTGCCGCCAGAGCCCCGATCGTTCCGCTTTTCTCGTCCAGTGGGCGGATCTGGCGCCTTTTTACGCGGGGGTTTTCTACCTGGCCTGGAAAAACCCCCGGGGGTACAGCGGGGTGGTCAGCGCGGGCTCCCCGCGGGAAAAAATTCTGGTGCTTGAAGAACACCTGCTGGCGCTCGGCGTCATCGGCGCGGCGCCCGCAACGGCGGCCTATGGGCCGGCGCTGGAAGCCGCCGTTCGCCTCTTCCAGCGCCGCCACGGCTTGGCGCCCGACGGGCTTGTCGGCCCGATGACCCAACTGGCGCTGTACCGCGAAACTCCGGGCTACAGCTTGCCCCTGCCGCCGTCGGGCCCGCTCCGCAGCCGTCCGGAAGGAGGCGACCCAAAATGAGTTCGATCCTGCGGGCCATGAAAAAAGCCGAGCAGGCGGTGGCGGCCGGCCAGCCCTCCGGCGCGGATGCCGGCCCAGCCGCTGCCTCGGCTGCACAGGCGCCGCGCGCGCGGCTGGCGCGTCGCCACACGGCCATCGCAGTCGGGGTCCTGGCAATCACGGCCGCGGTCTGGGGCGGACTCTATTTTTCGCGCCCCGCGCAAAAGCCTGGCGCGCCGCTTGTGGTCGGTGCACCCGGGCAAGCGGCGCCCAAACGGGTAGCAAGCGGGTTGCCGTCAGGGCCGGCCCGGGGCGCCGCGCGCCCAAACGCCTCCCGGGTGGCCAACGACGAGGCCCCGGCGCTGCCGGCCAAAGCGCCCCCGGCGATTTCGATCCCCGCCCAGGGCGCCCCGCAGACCCCGGCGGACGAAGGCCGGCCGACGGGCGAACCGCAGCCGGGAGCTGCCCCCGTTATTGGGGACCAAGCCGACCCAGCGGCGGCCGCGCATGTTCCGGCAGGCCCCCCGGCCAAGCGCCCCGAGTTGACCCTTGAGGGCATCGTTTGGGCGGACGACCCCAAGGCCCGCATGGCCGTCATCAACGGCAAAATGGTTCGCGAGGGGGAAACGATCCAGGGGGTCAGGATCCAGTCGATCGGTGAGAACAATGTCGCGGTGTCGGCCGCCGGCGATCATTGGACGGTCCGGTTTTAGGGCCCGGCGGTCAGTTCGGGATGCTGCCCGCGGCGCTGATCGGCTGACTGTGGCCGATGATCAGGATTTGCACCAGGGGCCCTGGCCGCCAATTATCACTGCAGGTCGTGTTCAAAGATCAGGCTCGACTCCGGGGGCTTTCCGGTCTTGCCGGCGGCCGGGTTGGCAAGGGATGTAACCGCCCGCTCCAGTTGGTCGGTCCGCTGCTGCAGGGCTTGGATTTTAGCGCCGTAAAGATCGGCCATTTCGGCCAGGCGGTTCTGGAAGCGCTTGCGTTCGGTGTCAAGGGCGGTCTCGACGCTGCTGGCCAGCTCCCGCCGGTCGGGCTGGGCCGCCAGCCCCTGGCTGACCTTGGCGATGCCGCTCTCCAGCGTTTCCAGGCGCTGATCGGCGGCCGTGAGGGCCTCCAGACTCTCCCGGTTGGATCGGGCCAGGGTGTCCAGGGCACCGTCATATGCCGCGAGCTGGGCGGCCAGCGGGGATAGTTGGGAGGTGATGTCCGTCAGCGCCTGCTGCAGCTGGGTCGTTTCGGGGACGGTTGCGCTCAGGGCGACGAGCTGCTTTGACAGCTCGGCGTGTTTGTCGGCAAGGGCGCTGTCGGCTTTTTGAAGCTCCCCCAGCTGCTGCTTGAGCGTTTCCTCGAGCTTGGCGGACTGCAGCGAGAGCGAGGAAAAGCGCGAGTCCAAATCCTGGGAGAGTTTCTGCACGTCCTTGTTCTGGACGGCGGCGAACTCCATTTTGATGTCCACGTAGGCATACGCCACAATCGCACCGATCACCAGCGGCACCAGGATCGAAAAGATCGTCAGGCGCTGGTTGAGCTTTTCCAGGCGCCGGTCATGGCGCTCCTCCTCGAAAAAAGAGCCGGTGTCCTCGTCGTTGCTGCCCAGTTTGAAGCTTTCGGGATCTGCCATCGGTCCTCATTCCCATTCAATGGTGCTGGGGGGTTTGGAGCTGATGTCGTACACGACCCGGTTGACCCCCCGGATTTCATTGATGATCCGGTTGGAGATGACGCCCAGCAGTTTGTGGGGAAGTCTGGCCCAGTCGGCGGTCATGGCGTCCTTGCTGGTGACCGCGCGGATGGCCACGATGTTCTCGTAGGTCCGCTGATCGCCCATGATGCCGACGCTTTTCAGGGGCAGCAGGACCGCAAAAGACTGCCAGAGCTTTCGGTAGTAGCCGTTGCTGCGGATCTCTTCGAGCAAAACGGCGTCGACCTCGCGCAGCAGGCGCAAGCGCTTGGCGGTTACCTCGCCGATGATGCGGATCGCCAGCCCCGGCCCGGGAAACGGCTGACGCCAGATCATCGCCTCCGGCAGCCCCAGGGTCTTGCCCAGCTGCCGGACTTCATCCTTGAAAAGATAGCGCAGGGGTTCCACCAGCTTGAGTTTCATGGTTTTGGGGAGCCCCCCCACGTTGTGGTGCGACTTGATAACGGCCGAGGGGCCGCCGAAGGCCGAAATCGATTCGATCACATCGGGGTAAAGGGTGCCCTGGCCAAGGAATTCGGCGTCCTTGATCGTGCGCGCCTCGGCCTCGAAGACCGCCATGAAGACCCGCCCGATGATCTTCCGTTTTTTTTCCGGGTCGGTGACCCCCTTGAGTTCGTCGAGGAATTTTTTGCCGGCGGACACGAAGCGGATGTCGATCTGCAGATGCGCCTTGAAGATCGCCTTGAGCTTTTCGGCCTCGTTGAGGCGCAGCAGACCGTTGTCGACGAAGATGCAGGTCAGCTGGCGGCCCACCGCGCGCTGCAGCAGCAGGGCGGCCACCGAGGAATCGACGCCGCCGCTGAGCCCCAGGATGACCTTCTTGGCGCCCACCGTTGCCCGGATTTCGGCAATCGCGTCGGCGGCGAAGGATTTCATGGTCCAGGTGCGCCGGCAACCGCAGACCTCGAAGAGGAAGGCCTTCAAAATGTTTTTGCCGCGCGGGGTGTGGACCACCTCCGGGTGGAACTGGAGCCCGTAGAGGCGGCGGGCCACGTCCTGGGCGGCGGCCACGGGGGTGTTGTCGGTGGTGGCGGTGACCGAAAACCCGGGCGGCAGCTGCGCAATGGCGTCCCCGTGGCTCATCCAGCAGGGGGTGGTGGGCTCCACCGCGCCGAAGAGCGGCTCCCGGCCGGTGATGGTCAGCGTGGCCAGGCCGTATTCCCGCTTGCCGGCCTTTTTGACGCTGCCGCCGAGGGCGTCCACCATGAACTGCAGGCCGTAGCAGATCCCCAGCACCGGAATACCGAGTTCGAATACGGCCGGATCCATTTTGGGGCTGTTGGGTTCGTAAATACTGGCAGGTCCGCCGGAGAGGATAATCCCCTCGGGGTTGATTTTGCGCACGGTGTCGAGATCGATGCCGGGCGGCTCGATTCGGCAGTACACATGGGACTCGCGCACCCGGCGGGCGATCAGCTGGTTGTACTGGGAGCCGAAATCGATGATCAGGATCATGGGCAACCTTTGGCGGGGTGAGGCGCTTTTGTGTTTAAAAAGCTATAGTTTTCAAGGCTCTATAATGCTGCGATGGGGTAAAACGGTTTGCTAAAGCGGATCGAATATGGTAAACAGCGCCCGAAATGTCAATGCCTAATCTATAAAGGTTCCGCCGATGATTGTCCAGATTTATGAAATCCAGACCCCGGTCGAAGCCGATCAGATGATCGCCCTTGGGGTGGACCATGTCGGCAGCGTGTTGCTCTCGCGGACGACCTGGCGCCAGCCCCTGATCCGGGAAACCGTTCGGGGGGTCCAGGCAGCGGGCCGGGTCAGCAGCCTGATCCCGCTTTTCAGCGATTTCGACGGCGTCGCCCGGGCACTCGACTACTACCGGCCGGACATCGTCCATTTCTGCGACGCCCTACCGTTCGGGGCCGGCACCCAGGGCCGGCTGGCGGCGTTTGTCGCGGGTCAGCAGCGGGTCCGGGAGGCCTTTCCAGAAATCCGCATCATGCGCTCGATTCCCGTACCCCCCGACGGGCGCGGGCGCAGCGCGGACATTCTGAGCCTGGCGGCCGCATTCGAAGCCGTTTCCGACTACTTTCTAACCGACACCCTGCTCGCCCCGGAGGCTGACAGCGCCGGAGATCAGGAACCGGTCACGGGCTTCGTGGGCATCACCGGGCGCACCTGCAACTGGGAGATCGCCCGCCGACTGGTGTCCGCCACACCGCTGCCGGTCATTCTGGCCGGCGGTCTGTCCCCGCAAAACGTGGTCGGCGGCATCCGCCGGGTGCAGCCGGCCGGCGTGGACAGCTGCACCCTGACCAATGCTGCGGGGCCCGACGGGCAGCCGGTGCGCTTTGAAAAAGACCGGCACAAGGTTCACCGTTTTGTCAGCCTGGCCCGCGGGGCCGCAGCGCAGACCGCTCTAGTGGAGGCCTGCAACCCGCACGGGGTGGGTGACGCGCCGCCCCCGCTGCAGAACTGCCCCGACGCGGCCGGACCGAA
>JAWOJK010000288.1:0-4580 GCA_046481705.1 Desulfobacterales bacterium
GCGACGGATAACGTGGGGGTGACACGGGTCGTCTGGAGCAATGACCGCGGCGGCAGCGGCACGGCCAGCGGCACGGCCAGTTGGACGGCGGGCAGCATCGCCCTTTCCCAGGGGACCAACAACCTGACCTTCACGGCCGAGGACGCGGCGGGCAACCGCGGCAGCAAAACTTTGACTGTGACGTACAGCGCTCCCGATACGTCGGTGCCGACAGTATCCCTCAGCACCCCGACCAGCGGCGGCAGCTACGCCACGGGCACGGCGACCCTGACGGTTACCGGCACGGCGACGGACAACGTGGGGGTGACACGGGTCGCCTGGAGCAATGACCGCGGCGGCAGCGGCACGGCCAGCGGCACGGGCAGCTGGACGGCGGGCAGCATCGCCCTTTCCGAGGGGACCAACAACCTGACCTTCACGGCCGAGGACGTGGCCGGAAACCGCGGCAGCCGCAGCCTGACTGTGACCTACACGGCGCCCGTCCAGGCGTCCTCGGATCAGGTGGCCCCGACGGTGCGAATTGTTTCTCCAACCAGCAAATCCAGCTACTTTTCGCGGGTTCGAAGCATTGATCTGGCCGGCACGGCATTGGACAATATCAAGGTGGCGAAAATCACGTGGCAAAATTCGCGCGGTGAAACAGGTACCGCCGCCGGAACGCTAAATTGGGCCGTCGCCGGCATCCCTCTGAACCGCTGGAACAACACCATCACCATCACCGCCCACGACGCTGCCGGCAACAGCAGCAGTGCAAGCCTCAAGGTTTTCTGCTGGCGGTGAGGATCTTAAAAACCCCGGAGGGCGACGACCTCCGGGGTTTTCAGCTTTTTATTCGGGAGTTTCCGCGGACCCTTGGGCCGGCAGCTCCCGACACTTTTTGATCGTCCCTGGGACCTGAAAATAGCGTTTCGAAACTTTGATGAACCGGTAAAAGTCAAAATCCAGGCAGTTTCGTAAAATGGCCAAGTTACAGCGCGCAAATCTTGAGGAGTGAGGGGTACTTATGTGCGCCGCAGCGACTTCAGGATGCGGCGCAACGCGGGAATTGGCCATTTTACGGAACTGTCAAACTTTGATATTATATGATATGAAAGCAAGCATGGCCGTTAAACTTTCAGAAAAGCAACACGACACGCAATGGTCCCATTGACCCCATGCCGACATTTCGATGCAAGTTTGCTACCCCCGCCGGCAGCGTTGTCGAAAAGACCCTGATTGCCGACAACAAAGCCTCCCTCAAAAATTTTTTGGAGGAAGAGGGTAATTTCGTTCTCAAGATTCACAGCACTGAACGGATCCTTACCTTTTTTGACTGGCGTGGGCGCCGAAAATCCTTTCGCCTCAGAGATTTTCTCTCCTTCAATCAGGAGTTTGCGGTCCTGATCAAGGCCGGGTTGCCCATTTTGAGCGCCTTGGACACGGTCTTGGAGAGGGGCGCCAACAGTGATCTTTATGACTTGCTCAGAGAAGTGCGAAACGATGTGTCCACAGGCGAGTCGCTATCTGCGGCATTCGGCAAGTTTTCATCCGTCGTGTCCAATCTTTACGTGGCCTCCTTGCAGGCCGGTGAAAAAAGCGGCAGCATTGCTCTGGCAATTTCACGTTACATCGCCTACATAAAAAAAATCCTGGCCATTCGCCAGAAAGTGATCACGGCATCCATTTACCCTGCGATTTTAACGACGGTGTCGATTTTTGTCCTCGTGTTTCTGATGGTGTTCGTGGTGCCGACGTTCACGGCAGCCTATTTCGATTCCGGCACCCAGCTGCCGGCCATAACGCTTGTTCTTGTGGCCGTCAGTCACAGTCTGAAAAACAACATTTATTGGGTCGTTCTGCTGGCGGCGGGGCTGTGGGCGGGGGTGATCTACGCCAAAAGAACGGCGACGGGCAGGCGATTGATAGATCGGGCGAAACTTCGGATGCCGCTGCTGGGCGACATCTACCTGACGTATTATGTCTCGCGCCTGGCCAGGACCCTGTCGACGGTTCTTGCCAGCGGTATGCCGCTGGTGGATGCGGTGCGAATCGCATCCGGAACGATGGATAATTTTTTCCTGAAAGAAACGATTCAAAAAGTCGTCAAGCTGCTTGAAGAGGGCGGTGGTTTTGCGGCCTCCCTCGATCGGGTTGAGGTTTTTCCCAAGATGGCGATAAGAATGGTTGACGCCGGCGAAAGCGGCGGGGCGCTGGAGACGGTGCTGGACGACGTTGCAGACTTTTACGAAATGGACGTCGACGCCAAACTGACAATTCTTACCTCGGCGATCGAGCCGGCCCTCATGGTCATCATGGGGCTGTTGATCGGCTTTATTGTGCTGGCGATGTATCTGCCAATCTTTCAGTTGGCCGGCGCCATCTAAACGGGTACGCTTCATTCCGCGGTCACGCCATCCCACTACCGGTCCCGAAAATCGATTGCATGAAAATTTTAAAAAATGTCCGTTAAAGCCTACAAAAAATTAAAATTTGGTGATCTTGCGATCAAGATGGGGTTCATGACCCGGAAGCAACTGGATTATGTGACCTCCAAAAAGAATATCACCAAACAGCGCATCGGCCACATCTGCCTGCAGGAAGGGCTGGTCGACGACGAGATCATCGCCCAGATTACAGCCGCCCAATTCTCCTATGATTATGTCCAGATCGACGGTATCGAAGACGCCACCTTGTTGGAATTGGTACCGGTCGAGTTTATGACGCGCTATCAGTTCGTGCCCTACCGGCGTGAGGGGGACACCCTGGTGATCGCCATGGCGGACCCACTGAATTTTTTGAAGGCCATCGATGCCTTGGAAATGCTGCTGGATTTAAGCGTCGTCATCGTCGTTGTCAGCGAGACCCGAATTAAAAACCTGCTCAAAAATATTGAAACTTCCCGGAGCGTACTGGATTCGGTTTCCGACGACATGCGTCTTTCGCTGGTCCGCGAGTCCGACAAGGGCGAGGATATTCTCAGCCTGGAGAAGCTGTCAGCGGAGGAAAGCCCGATTGTCAAACTGGTGAATTCCACGATTCTGGATGCCATCAACAAGCGGGCCAGCGATATCCACATCGAAACCTCGGAACAGGGCGTCATTATCCGCTACCGCATTGACGGGATGCTGCACCAGGCAACCGATCCGTTGGACGTTCAGCATCAGGGAACGATCGTTTCCCGAATCAAGATCATGTCCGAGCTGGACATCTCCGAAAAACGCATTCCCCAGGACGGCCGCTTCAAACTCAAGGTCCAGGAGCGTTACATCGATTTTCGGGTCTCGATCCTGCCGACCATTTTCGGAGAAGATGTGGTGATTCGAATCCTTGACCGGGAATCGCTCGCCGCCGACGTAGGGGAATTCAAGCTCGAAAGCCTGGGGCTGCCCGCTCGCGAAATGCACCGCATCAGGCGGATGATCAATGCGCCCTACGGGATGTTCCTGATGACCGGCCCCACCGGCAGCGGCAAAACCACCACGCTCTACATGGCGATTTCAGCGGTCAACAGCACCGAGGCAAAAATCATCACCATCGAAGACCCGGTCGAATACCAGCTGAAGGGCATCGTCCAGATTCCGGTCAACGAAAAAAAAGGGTTGACCTTTGCCCGTGGTCTGCGGTCCATTTTGCGCCACGACCCGGATAAGATCCTCGTTGGCGAAATCCGGGATTCCGAAACCGCCCAGATTGCGCTGCAGTCCGCTCTGACGGGCCACCTCGTTTTTACCACCGTGCATGCCAACAGCGCTTTTGAGGTAATCAACCGCTTTATCCACATGGGCATCAAGCCTTACAATTTGATGGCCGCCTTGAATTGCATCGTGGCCCAGCGGCTGATGCGGACCCTTTGCGTCTGCAGGGAACCGGCGACGTATTCTCAGGCCCAGTTGGCCGAGTGGGGGGTGTCCCCCTCCCGCTACCGGGAGCACGTGTTTTATGAGGCCAAGGGCTGCGACCTCTGCAAGGGCACCGGCTACAAGGGCCGCAAAGCCATCATTGAGCTCATCGAACTGGATGACGTGATTCGTGAACTTTTCATTCAAAAAGCGCCGCTCGCGGAGCTCAAGAAAACGGCGGCGGCTTCCGGCACCGTATTTCTGAGAAACGCCGCCCTGGCAGAAGTCCTGAAAGGGGAAACGACCTTCAAGGAGGCCAACCGGGTCACTTTTATCGAGCCCGAAGGATGCATTATCGAAACAGAATGAATTTTGACAGTTCCGTAAAATGGCCAATTTCGGCGTTGCGTTGCATCTCAGAGTCCCTGCGGCGTGCATTAAGTACGCCTCGCTCCTCGAGATCTGAGCGCTGTAGTCGGGCCGTTTGGCATGCCCTCCAAATTTGAAATTTTAACGCCATCATCAATTCTGAGCAGTTGCCATATGCTTACAATCACGAAAAACCGTCTAGCGCCCATGATTGCGCATTTCAGAAAAAGGTATGCCGGCATCGAAATCAGTCCGAACTCGGTCAAACTTGCCCAGGTTGAAAAAGCCAAAGACGGCTGGCGGCTCTTGCATTTCAACCGGGTGGCGCTGCCGGAGGCGACCCTTGAGGCCTCCTTTCGGGTGCAAAACATTCTGGATGAACCCAGCCTTGGC
>JAWOJK010000294.1:0-8660 GCA_046481705.1 Desulfobacterales bacterium
CTGCGCGGGGAGGGGTCAGCGCCGGGGGTGCGCCTGGTCATAGGCGGCCATCAAGCGGTCGATACTCACGTGGGTGTATTTCTGGGTGGTGGAAAGGCTTTGATGCCCCAGCAATTCCTGCACCACCCGCAGGTCTGCCCCGGCATCCAGCAGGTGGGTGGCAAAAGAATGCCGGATGGCATGCGGTGACACCGGAACGAGCAGTCCGCACTGTCGCACCAGCTGGTCCAGGATGCGGGCAATCGAGCGCGTTCCCAGACGACGGTTGTATTTGTTGAGAAAAAGCGCCCCACCGGCCTCAACCAGCGCCCGCACCTCACCTTCAAGCCGCCGACGATAGGCGTGAATGGCCGCGAGGGCCTTCTCGCCGATGGGCACCAGTCGCTCCTTGCGGCCCTTGCCGAGAACCTGCACCATCCGCCGCCCGGGGTCGATATCGTTGACGTTCAGCCCGGCCAGCTCGGAAACCCGCAGCCCACAGGAATACAGGGTCTCAAAAATCGCCCGGTCCCGCAGCCCCGGCAGGCTGTCGGCGGCAATCGCATCCAGCAGGCGAAACATGTCGTCCACGGTCAGGTAGACGGGCAGGTGTTTCTCCTGCTTGGGCGTGGCCACCATTTCAGCCGGGTTGCTGGTGACCAGTCCCAGTTTGAGCAGGTAGCGGAAAAATGAGCGCAGCGCCGACAGCTTGCGGGCAATGGTGGCCTTGCTGTTGCGCCGGTAAAGTTGCCCCAGAAAGCCCCGGATGGCGAGCATGTCGACGCTGTCGAAATTCGTTGGAGCGGACCTGGCCGGAGACCCCTGTGACGGAGCGCTGGCCGGCTCCCACCCGAGATAGGCGGCAAATTCCTGCAGGTCACGCCGGTACGCCCGGCAGGTGTTCGGGCTGAAGCCTTTTTCCGCCGCCAGACTGTCCAGAAAACCGCGGATTAATGTTTGCGGCCCCGGGTCATCCATCCTAAATTTCCCGTAAACGACGGCTGGATGCCGTCTAAAAAGCGATCAAGGCCCCAAGTTCGGCCCAGGACCCGACCTCGATAAAGGGGTGTGAAGACCGGTTCCAGGGCTGACGAAACAGGATCGGTGTAATCCCTGCCGCGCGCAGCAGAAAACAGGTGTCCAGGCGATCCTCGACAAAATAGGCGACGCCTTTTGCCTGCAGCACCTCGGCCTTGGCGGTGTAGTCGCCCGTGGCGACCACCTCGATTTCCCCTGAGGCCAGCCCCGATGCGCTCAGCAGCCAGTCGTAGATGGGTGCCACCGAAGGCCGGGCGGTTACCAGCCGCACGGGGCCGTGCTGGCGCCCCATTCGGCTGAGAACGTTGCGCGCCCCCGGCATCGGCTGCAGGCTGCAGCGGTAATCGCCGGACTGCAGCCGAGCGACGATTTCGCGAATGATCGCCGGTGCGATCTGCATGCAGTCTTCGAGGCTGTAGCAGGTGATATCTTCGTACGCGACGTCCGCGATCTGATACTCCTCACGGGCGATATCCAAAAAAAGCGACATGGTGTCCGCAATCACGCCGTCGATGTCAAACGCCAGCCGCCGCGGATCGATGCCGGCACGCACCCCGGCACAGGCGCCCATGGACGGCACGGGGCGGCGCGAGGGTCTCTGGGTGTCTTCGATCATGGGGCCTTTCCGCGGCGGGGTGCACTTTGATCGCCGGACAGCCCGCTACCCCCCGTCGGCCACGGCATCAGGCGGCCCGCCGGGTCTTTTTTTTCAGCCGGCTGATCCGCCGCCGGTAAATGGCGGCCTTGCGGGCGTCATCGCTTTCCAAGGCCTGGACACGCTGCGCCTTGAAGACTTTGATCTGTTGTTTGATTTCACGGACATCGGAGCTGGCGGTTTTGGTGGACTCCTCCGCAATCCCGCGCGCCTTTTTGACCGCGCTGATCAGCTCGTTTTTGTTCATGCCGTGCACACCGACGATTTCCGGGATGGTAATCGCGACTTCCCGCAGTTCCTTGGCGGTCATCTTGTCCAGCGGCTTTTCCTTGGTTTCTTTTTTGGTTTTACCCATTCCGACACGGCTCCTTTCCAGACCTCGCAAAATACGTAAGCGGAGGCCTGCACCCCCGCCTACCTGATGGCAATAAACTCGGAATACCTATTTGGATCCAGCCCTAAAGGCCTTCCCACGACCCTTATGGAAATTCTATAAATGTTTTTTATAACCGATTTTTTTTAAATATGTCAACCAGTAAAGCGCACAATGAACGCAAAAAGGCCCGGGTCAAACGGTTTAATTCCGCGCCTACCCCACCGGATGGCGAGTTTCGGGCGGTGAACCACGTCAGCCCTGGGCGGCAACCCCTTTCCGCAGCCCAGGATTGGGCCAAGCGCCCGCCGCAGGGTCAACCGCTTTTCGCCAACGCCCCCCTGGTGCACCGCCCGGCAAGGTCACCCGCCGCCCTTCAGTGTTTTTTGCATCACCTCGATCAGGGGTTTGACCACGTCGATCGGAAATGGAAAAAACGTCGTGGTATTTCTCTCGGCCGACATCTCCCGCATGGTCTGCAGGTAGCGCAGCTGCAACGCTATGGGATGCTGCTGCATGACGTCGGCCGCCTGGGCCAGTTTGTCGGCCGCCTGATATTCGCCTTCGGCGTTGATGACCTTGGCCCGCCGCTCCCGCTCGGCCTCGGCCTGTTTAGCCATGGCGCGCTGCATTTCCTGGGGCAGATCGATGTGTTTGAGTTCCACCGTGGCGACTTTGATTCCCCAGGGATCGGTGTGCATGTCCAAGATCTCCTGCAGCTGGTTGTTGATTTTTTCGCGGGCCGAGAGCAGTTCGTCGAGTTCCGCCTGGCCGCAGACACTGCGCAGGGTTGTCTGGGCCAGCTGCGACATGGCATAGCGATAGTCCTCCACCTGCAAGACCGCCTTGGTGGGCTCGATGACCCGGAAGTAGATGACTGCGTTGACTTTGACGGAAACATTGTCGCGCGTGATCACGTCCTGGGGGTCCACGTCGGAGACCACCAGCCGCAGGCTGACCTTGACCATTTTATCGACAATCGGAATCAGGATGATCAGGCCGGGTCCCTTGGCTTTGATCACGCGGCCCAGCCGAAAAATCACCCCGCGCTCGTATTCGTTTAAAACCCGAATGGCCGACCACAGGAAGAGAACGACCAGGGCGACAAATACAATTACGGGCAATTGCAGCATGGTTACCTCCTTGTGGACAGGCTTGCCTTCATCGGCCAAAGACAAGTCAAAAAAGGCGCCCCCGGGGCCCGCTGCCCATCATCGGGAGCAGATGGCCGGTCCTGTCGAGCCACCCGTTCACATCGTTTCGGGTTCCACCTCCAGCAGCAGCCCCCGAACCGCCACCACCCGCACGCGCGCGCCGACCGCGACGGGCACCCCGGCGTGGGCATTCCACAGCTCCCCGTGGACAAACACCTTGCCGTGGGGGGCAAGCGCCATCTTGACCATGCCGATTTCACCGACAAGCCCGTTGGCTCCCGTGATCGGTTTCGACAGGTGGGTCCTGACCACCAGCCCGGCGACCGCGATAAAAAACCCGGATACCATTACCACGGTGGGCACGAGGACCGTCCAGGACAACCGCACCCCCGCCTTCTCCCCCTCGAACAACATCAGGGAGCCCAGCAGCAGAGATCCGATACCCGCGATGCTCAGCAGACCATAGCTGGCAACGAAAATCTCCATCACAAAAAAAATGACGGCCAGAATGATCAGCAGGATGCCGGTGGCATTGACCGGCAGCGTCTGGAAGGCGAAGAAGGCCAGCACGATGGCAATGCCGCCGACCACCCCCGGAAATATGGCCCCGGGGTGCGAGAGTTCGAAGAAGAGGCCCGCCATACCGATCATCAGCAGGATGTAGGCGATATTGGGGTTGCTGATGGTTCGCAGGACCTTGGTGCGAAAATTTTCCTCCAAAACGGTGACACGGGCCGCTGCCAGGCTCAACCGCCCCTTGCCGGGCACCTCGCGCCCCTCCAGTTGCCGCAGCAGGTCATCCAGATCCTCGGCCACCAGATCGATCACATTCTGTTTGAGGGCCTCGCTTGCGGTGATCGACACACTTTCGCGCACCGCTTTTTCGACCCATTCGGCATTTCGCCCGCGCCTTACGGCGATGCTGCTGCTGTAGGCCACCATATCGTTGATCACCTTTTCGGTCATGCTCTCATCGATGTCCTTGCCCCCCAAACCCACCGGGTGGGCGGCGCCGATATTGGTTCCCGGCGCCATGGCGGCGACATCGGCCGCCATCGTGATCATCACCCCGGCGGACGCCGCCCGTGCCCCCCCGGGCGACACGAAAACGACCACCGGCACGGGGCTGCCGAATATCGACTTGACGATCTCGCGCATGGAATCGGCTAAACCGCCGGGCGTATCGAGCGCGATGACGACCACCGCCGCACGGTCTTTTTCGGCCTTTTCGATACCGGTGGCCAAAAAATCGACCAGCCCTGGATTTACAGGGCCCGATGCGTTGAGCACGTATATTTCAGGGGCAGCGGCGGAGGCAACCAGCGACGCAAAGAACAGGGCCGCGCCCACCAGCAGCGCCAGCGGTCTGGATCGCATCAGCGCATCCTTATCTGAGGGGGGAGTTTCTTGGCCTGCGCTAATCATGATGGACCGGTAAAAAGTCAAATTTTTAGATGGTGGTGAAAAAAGCCCAGGTTCAAGGCGCGCCAATCTCGAGGAGTAAGGCGTACTTATGGTACGCCGCAGCGACTTCGAGATGCAGCGCAACGCGGAAATTGGACTTTTTACGCCGCCATCAATCATCGGCCGAAAGACCCAATAAGGTCATGACCTGCTTAAGGTCCTCCCAGACATCGCGTTTGCGGTCGGGGTTGTGAAGCAGAAATGCCGGGTGAAAGGTCGGCATGACCTTAATCCCCTGGTATTCGTGAAAGCGTCCGCGAAGCGCCGAAATCGGGGCTTCGGTTGCCAGCAGGGTCTGGGCGGCGAACTTGCCCAGCGCGACGATCACCTCCGGCCGGATCGCACCCAGTTGCCGCTTTAAAAACGGCTCGCAGGCCCGGATTTCCGGCGGCAAGGGGTTGCGGTTGCCGGGCGGCCGGCACTTGAGAATGTTGCAGATGTATACTTTCTCCCGCGACAGCTGCATGGCCTCGATGATCCGGGTCAGCAGCTGTCCCGCAGCCCCCACGAACGGCCGCCCCTGTTGGTCCTCGTGAAATCCCGGGGCCTCGCCGACAAACACCAACCGGGCGCCCTCATCGCCCTCCCCGAATACGATCCTGTTGCGCTCGACGGCCAGCGGACAGCGCCGGCAGTCGCCCAGGTCCGTTCGGATGCGCGCCAGGGTGTCGGGGGCTGGCGAAAGGCGGGAACGGTTCCAGCCTTCGATCGCCGCAAGCGCTTCAGGGCCGCAATCGAAGCCGCGCAGCCCAAGGACCGCAAGCTGGCGAAGGCTGCGGCCGACTTCCGTCAACAGGCTGTCGACCCGGGTGGCCGGCGAATCAGGGTGTCTGGATTCCAGGGTCATGGGAGATGGGGCAGCGATGCCCTAATTCGAAGGGTGGTCGGCCCGGGCCTGCAAGAGTCCGACCGCCCGGTCGAGGAGCGTGTGGGCGACCGCGTCCTTGGTCATGGCCGGCAACGGCTCTTTGGTGCCGTCTCTGAAAAAGAGGGTCACCTCGTTGGTATCGGCCTGAAAACCCGAGTGCGGACTGCCGATCAGGTTCCCGGCGATAATATCGAGGTTTTTTTCCCGCAGCTTCTTGGCGGCATTGGTTTCAAGACTCTCGGTCTCGGCAGCAAACCCGACAAGAATTCGCCCGCCCTTGCGTTCGCCGACGGCCTTGAGAATGTCCGGGTTGCGGGTGAGAACCAGGTTCATGGTTTCCTGCTGCTTTTTGATTTTTTGCGGCGCCATCTCAACCGGCCGATAATCGGAAACCGCGGCGGTCTTGACGATCATGTCGGCATCCGCCATCAGGGCCAGGACCTGGTCGGCCATCTCACGGGCCGAACGCACCCGCTGCACCGTGACGTTTAGCGGCTCGGCAAGGGTCGTGGGGCCGCTTACGAGGGTCACACGCGCGCCGCGGTGTTCGGCCGCGCGGGCGACCGCAAACCCCATTTTCCCCGAGGAGGGATTGCTGATGAAACGCACCGGGTCAATGGCTTCCCAGGTGGGCCCGGCGCTGACCAGAACGTGCCGGCCTGCCAGGTCCTTGGGAGTCAGGAAACTTATAAAACGGTCCAGGATCGCCGCCGGCTCGGGCAGCCGGCCCGGCCCGGTGGTGCCGCAGGCCAGTTGCCCGCAGTCCGGTTCAAGAACACCGTAACCATCGCCCCTAAGGGTTTCAAGATTCCTCTGAACCGAAGCGCTGCTGTACATGTGGGTATTCATCGAAGGGCAGACGAGCACCGGGGCGGTGACCGCCAGCATGAAGGTGCTGAGGGCGTCATCGGCGATCCCATGCGCCAGCTTGCCAATGATATTGGCCGTTGCAGGGGCCAGGATGACGGCATCCGCGTGCTGGGCCCAATCGATGTGGCGAATGGCGGCGTCGCTGTCGCCACGACCGAACAGGTCCATGTAGACGGGTTTTTCCGAAAGGGCCTGAAACGTGCCCGGGCCCACAAACCAGGCGGCATTCGCGGTCATGACCACCCGGACGTGGGCGCCCTGTTTTTTGAGTAGGCGCAGGAGTTCGACACTCTTGTAAGCGGCTATCCCCCCGCTGACCCCCAGAACGAGGTTTTTGTCATGCAAGTCCATGGGCCACCCGATTTACTTGAATAAATCCGTACCGCTATTTGTGCCTTCGGCCACAGTTGTCGGGGCCACCCAGATTTCGGTGTAGGTGTAGATATCCTTTTCGGTGATGTTGACGACGCACCAGCGATTGTCTTTGTGAAACAGCAGGATGGAGCGAACGGATTTGAAGGAGCTGACCACCTGCCAGTTGTCCTTGACCATGTTGCTTTCAAAAAACCCGATCAGCGAGGCGCTGTCGACCCGGCCCCTGAGGGAAAGCACACCGGCGGAAAAGCCGGGAGTGCGGTAGACAAAAGAGGCTTTTTTGTCGACTTTCATTTCACTGGGAATGAGCACATCCCCAAAATCGTAATAAAGCGGGGCGCCGTTTTTGTCCTGGGCGGCGACACTGTCGGTTCCGCCGGCCTGGCCCCGCGATTGAAGGGCGGTGCAGCCGCCCAGGGTCATCCCCAGCGTCAACAACACCGCCAGACCAATTACCGTTTTTCGCAGCTGTCTCTCTCGCTTCATTTCCGCTCTCCTCATCTGATGTAATTTTTGCCCTCTTCCGAACAGTAAGGTAGCCTTGAGCATACACCTTTTGCGGAGGGTTTCAACCAGGATTTGGGGGGGCTTGGGGCGCTTTGATACGGCCTTGGAGGATGTTCAGTCGGCGCAGGTCCCGGCGGGTGAGCAGCAGCCGAAGCCATTCGCGGATCAGGCGCTCCACGCGCGCAACCGATTCCGGGGTTCGGCGGCACAGGTTGTCCTCCGCCACCCTCAGCCCCTGAATCAACCCCGGGCTGTCCGGGCTGTCTTTCAGGAGCTGCCGGTAAACCGCCGCCGCCTTACCCCAATAGCCCTGCCGCAGGTAGATCTTGGCCATGGTGAGGGTGGTGACCAACCCGTCATTTTCCACTGTCCGGCCCCTCCGGTTTGCGGAAATTGATGATCACCTCGTCTTTTCCGATCATCCCCAGCTCTTGGCGGGCCACGCTTTCAACAAAACCCGGATCGTTTCGAAGCCGGTCGATGTAGCGGTAAAGCGCAAGGTTCTCCTGCTTCAGCCGATCAATTTGCTGATTCATCTGACGCAATTCACCCTTTAGCCGGTTGAGGTCGGTAAGCCCTTTTTCGCCGAAAATGCCGAAAACCAGCAACCCCACCATCGCCAGACCCGTGATGACCGTAACAATGGCGTATTTAAGGCTCACGCGTGTTCCCCCGCCTTTCCTGAAAACCACCCTCAAGGGCACAATCTCCGTGCAACCATCTGAACTGCCGGCGGGTATGCAGCGCAAGGCAGCATTGAAGTTGCCGCACAACCCAGCCCCGTGCATTATGGCAGAACCGACAAGGGTTTTGCAAGCAGATGTTGGCAGCCGCTGTCAGCCCGGCGCCCGCAGCACGGGTCGCGGACCGACGGCGGGTTGTGTGCCCTGATTTATATTCTTGACATTCACCAACCAATTATGTAGTTGCTTTTGTTCAATTCATCAAACTTGCTTGGAAAGGAGCACTATTCGTGGCAAACCATAAATCCGCAGTGAAGCGGACCCGGCAGAACATCAACCGCCGCCTGCGCAACAAGGCGGTTCGAACCCAGGTCAAATCGGCTGCCAGACAGCTGGAAGCCAAGGTTGCCGAGAAAGATCTGCAGCTGGCCGTTGCCGAGCTCAAAGCGGCGAAATCAACGATTGCAAAAGCCGCCAAAAAAGGCGTGCTGCACCGCAACACGGCGTCCCGCAAGATTTCCCGCCTGGAGCGCATGGTCAACGCCCTCAACGCCTGACCCCCCCCTTTTTTTTTCAATGAAGAGTTTGCGCATGGAAACCCTATCACTCAGGATTATATTGACAATTACTTTACAGGCGAGGCCGCTTTTGCCGATACGCAGGAGGAGCAACTCAAGCAAATATGGATGCAAAG
>JAWOJK010000302.1:0-10634 GCA_046481705.1 Desulfobacterales bacterium
GTCGGTCAGGACGATGGGGCGGACGAATTCGTCTGTTTCAGCCGCTTCATAGGCCTGGCGCACGGCTGTGATCGGATCGCTGGCGCGGCGCCCCTCGCCGGCGGTATACAACTGGTAAGCGGTCCGGGTGCGCTCCCAGCGGCTGTCGCGATCCATGGCGTAAAAGCGGCCACAGACCGTTGCCAGGGCCCCGAAGGCATGCTGCTGGACATGCGCCTGAAGTTGGGCCAGGTAGCCGACGCCACTGTCCGGCGGGGTGTCCCGGCCGTCCAGGATGGCGTGGACGAAAACTTTTTGCAGTCCCTGCGCTCTGGCGGTCTCCAGCAGCGCCAGAAGGTGGTGCAACTGGCTGTGGACACCGCCGTCGGATACCAGCCCCATCAGGTGCAGGGCGCTGCTGCGGGTCCGGATCCGGCCAAAAAGGTCCGTTATGACCGGATTGCGGCCCAGTTCGCCGGTTTTGACGGCCCGGTCGATACGCAGCAGGTCCTGGTAGACCACGCGGCCGGCCCCGATGTTCAGATGGCCCACCTCGGAATTGCCCATGATGCCGGCGGGAAGCCCCACGGCTTCGCCGGCGCACTGCAGCTGGGTGTGAGGGTAGGCGGCCGTGAGAGCCGCCAGATTCGGTGTCCTGGCCAAGGCGACCGCATTGCCGGCGGTTTCCGGGCGAATTCCCCAGCCGTCCAGGATCATCAGCAGGCACGGTTTCGGCCTAGTCATGACGCGCCTCCTGTGCCACCCTTGTCGTCTCGATGCCCACAAGGCTTTCGATTTTAACGCGCGGGGCGTCGGCCCACAATCCTTCCAGATCGTAAAATTGGCGGACCGGTTCGTAAAAGACATGGATCACCACGTAACCATAGTCCATCAATACCCAGTGGCCTTCCCGGGCCCCTTCGACGCTCAGCGGGCGAATGCCCGCGGTTTTCAGTTCCCGCTGAACATGGTCGGCAATGGCGCTGACCTGGCGGTTGGATTTGCCGCTGCAGATAATAAAAAAATCGGCCAGAGACGTCAGG
Organism: Desulfobacterales bacterium; assembly: GCA_046481705.1. Taxonomy (GTDB): domain Bacteria; phylum Desulfobacterota; class Desulfobacteria; order Desulfobacterales; family JAABRJ01; genus JAABRJ01. The sequence continues at coordinate 1,023 of JAWOJK010000302.1, forward strand.
TCGTGAACATCCAGCACCACGACGCCGACCGCCTTGCGGGCCAGAATGACCTTTACGAAAAGGTCGATGTGCGTGTCCTGAGCAACCGTCATTGATAAAGTCCTCTTCGTTTGATGTAGGCTTCAACCCGTTCGGGCACCAGGTATCGGATTGAACGCCCCTGTCGCAGGGCGGCCCTGATGCGGGTGGAGGAAATGTTCAAGGGGGTCACATCCATGAAGTAGACCGGCTGCAAGTTGGCATCCTCGATCCGGTCGGGCGCGGGCCGGAAACCGTAAGACGGCGAGATCGCCGCCTGGAGCAGCGCCTCGACCCGCTTGAATGTTTGGATGCTGGTGCCCGCAGCCGCTTCGGGTCGGATCATGACGATGAAGGGCGTCAAGACGAACAGATCGCGGCAGGCCTTCCAGGTGTCGATCTCCAGGAAGGCGTCCAGCCCCACCACCAAAAATAGCCGGGTATCGGATGGAAATTTGCCCTTGAAGAACTGCACCGTGTCGATCGTGTAGGAGGGCCCCTTGCGCTTGGTTTCAACGTCCGACACGCTGAAACCGGTGTGCGCCAGGGTGGCCAGGCGGATCATGGCCAGGCGATCCGTCGCGCTGGCCAGTAAATCCGGTTGCTTGTGGGGCGGAAGGGACGAGGGAATCAACAGGAGCCGCTGCAGGTGGAACGCTTCGAGCACTTCCTGGGCGGACCGCAGGTGCCCCAGGTGGATCGGGTTGAAAGTTCCTCCGAAAAGACCGATGCGGTTCACCAAAACCCCTTATTTTTGCCGAGTTGCCGGACGGTGGCCGCTCTCTGTGCTGGTATCCGTGGGCAGGCCGCGGCGCGGTTCGGCAGGGCGTTTTCCGACTCGGCAACTGGTCTTTAAAGCGCGAATTCTCCGGTTAGCGCCAGGTTGTCACGGTGAATGACTTCATCGTAAGGTTTGTAGCCGAGCACCGATTTGATGCGATTGGAGCGCAGCCCCATGATTTTGCGGATGTCGGCGGAGTTGTAGTTGACCAGGCCGACCCCCAGAACATTGCCGTTACCGCGCTTGAATTCCACCGGCGCACCGATGCCGAATTCACCCTCAACGGCGACGATGCCGCTGGGCAGGAGGCTTTTGCCTTTGTGAAGGACCGCCTCTTGCGCGCCGGCGTCGATCTGCAGCGCCCCCTGGGGTTTGAGGTTGAAGCCGATCCAGCATTTGCGGCTGGCCAGTTTCTCCTGTTTGGGAACAAAGAAGGTGCCGTGGGTTTCCCCCGCGAACAGCGCCAACAAGATGTCGGGTTTTTCACCGCGCGCGATCACCATCGGCACCCCGGCGGTCGTGAGCTTGCGGGCCGCCTTGATTTTGCTGAGCATGCCGCCGGTGCCGAGGGCGCCGGGAATGTCGCTGGCGAATTTTTCGATCTCGCGACTGAAGGTGCTTACCTGGGCAATGAGGGCGGCATCCCGGTTGCACCGCGGGTCCTTGTCGTAGAGACCGTCGATATCGGTGAGGTTGATCAGAATGTCCGCATTCATCAGCAGGGTGATCATGGCGGCCAGGTTGTCGTTGTCGCCAAACTGGATTTCCTGAACCATGACCGTGTCGTTTTCGTTCACGATCGGAATGATCTGCCAGTCGAGAAGGGTATTGATGGTGTTGCGGGCGTTCAGGTGGCGCTTGCGGTTGGCCAGACCGTCGCTGGTCAACAGAATCTGGGCCACTTTTTTGTTGTCCTTTTCGAAGGCTTTTTCATATTCGCGAATCAGGGTGGCCTGCCCCACGGCGGCAATCGCCTGGCGTTCGGGTATAGCCTCGGGGCGTCGCGAGAGGCCCACTTTCTTCATGCCGGAGGCCATCGCGCCCGACGAAACCAGGATGATTTCCAGGCCGCGGTTGCTGAGCTGACTGATCTGATGGCTGATGGCGTGCAGCGCCCTGAGATTCAGGCCGTTGTCCTCCGTCAGCACATTGCTGCCGACTTTGATGACGATGCGCTTCGCCCGGTCAAAACACGCTTTTCGGTAACTGTTCATGCAAGTTGTCCAGAAGGGAGACGATCTTGGATTTAAGCGGCGTGAGACCCTCGCCGGTCTCCGCTGAGACGCATAGGATCTCGATTTCGGGCAGGGCTTGCTGGAAAGTCGAGGCCTTTTGCCCGGCCCCCGGCAGGTCCAGTTTGTTGAGCACGACGATCTGGGGCTTTTCCCCCAGCGCGGGTTTGTAGGACCGCAATTCCGCGTTGATGGCGTGGTAATCCCGCAGCGGTTGCTGGGGATCGATGGTGCTGGCGTCGATCAGGTGAACGAGGAGGCGGGTGCGTTCAATGTGCCGCAGAAACTGAATACCCAGTCCGGCGCCCTGATGCGCCCCTTCAATCAGCCCCGGGATGTCCGCAACCACAAACGGGGCGCCCCAGTCGGTGGCGACGACTCCCAGGTTGGGTGCCAGCGTGGTGAAAGGGTAGCTGCCGGTTTTGGGGCGCGCGGCCGACATGGCGCCGATGAGGGTGGATTTGCCGGCGTTGGGCAGGCCGATGATTCCCACGTCGGCCAGCAGCTTGAGTTCCAGCTTGAGCTGGCGTGCTTCGCCGGGCTCCCCGGGCTGGGCGAAGCGGGGGGCCCGGTTGGTGGCGGTCGCAAATCGTTTGTTGCCGCGCCCGCCGCGCCCGCCCCGGGCGACCACGAAACTCTCGCCGTCGGTGGACAGATCTTTTAGAAGCGCCCCGGTTTCGGCATCGTAGACAAGGGTTCCGGGCGGAAGCTCGATAACAAGCAGGGGGCCGTTTTTACCGGTCTTTTGGGCACCCTGGCCACCGGCGCCGTTGGCGGCTTTAAAGCTGCGCTGGTACTGAAAATGGTAGAGCGTCCGTTTGCGGGAGGTGGCCAGCAAAAGGACGTCGGCGCCGTTTCCGCCGTCGCCGCCATCCGGCCCCCCGCGGGGGATGAATCGTTCCCGGCGAAAGCTGACACAGCCGCGCCCGCCATCGCCTGACTGAACGGTAATCGTTGCCTCGTCAATGAATTTCAATCTGCGTAAACGCTGACCTTTTTGCGGGAGCGGCCCAAGCGCTCGTAGGCCACAACCCCGTCAATTTTGGCGAAAAGGGTGAAATCCCTGCCCATGCCAACATTTGATCCGGGGTGGATCTTGGTGCCCACCTGGCGCACGAGAATACTGCCGGCCCTGACCGCCTGGCCGCCGAAGCGCTTGACGCCGCGCCGCTGACCGGCGCTGTCACGACCGTTTTTGGAACTGCCCCCTGCTTTTTTATGTGCCATTGCGAAACTCCTTCAAAAATAGGCCCTGCCCCCGGTCCACTACCGGCCGCAGTTTCGGCTTAAAAAGTGATATCCCAAACCCCAAGATGCATCCGTCCGGAATGCCGACGCGACGGTTAGACCTCAATGCGGTCAATTTTTACCGCGGTAAAGGGCTGCCGATGTCCCATTCTGCGGCGATAACCCTTGCGGCGTTTGAACTTAAACACCAACACCTTGGGCGATTTGGCCTGCTCGACGATGTGGCCGTAAACGGCGGCGTTCTCGAGAAGCGGCTGACCGATCCGGACGGTCTCACCGTCGGAATACATCAAGACGTCAAACGTTACGGGCGTTCCCACCTCGCCGGGCAGTTTCTCAACCCGCAAGGTTTCACCCGGTTGCGTTCTATATTGTTTTCCGCCTGAATTCACCACAGCGTACATTGGCTTGACCCTCCTTTATTTCTCTGGGATACCTGTAGACGACATTCAACAGGCCGGTTTCAGCGATTAAAACTTGACGATACGCTTAAAAGCTCCAAATAATAATTAATTTCGAAATTTTGTCAAGAAAAATATTCTGACATCTGCCCCCGCCCGACAAGGCCGGCGGCTGCACAGAAAGGAGCCAAGAATGGACACCTTTTCCAACTTTGAGGCCCAGCACTGTGATGCTCTCGGCATCCGCCCGGTTTCCCTGACGTTGATCGGGGAAGCACCGCTGCTGATACGGGTCCAGGGGCAACGGGTGTCCCTGGGGATGCGCACCCCGGGGGAGGAGATTCCCCAGGCCGCCGGTTTCTGCCTGGCCGAGGGGATCGTCGACGCCGCGGGGGACATCACCCGCCTGTCCTATGCCCCAAATGGGGCGGATGCCATCGTGGATGTCACCCTTACCGCGGCGCGCTGGGCGGCCGTGGCCGAACGGCTTGAAGCCCAGGGCGGCGGCCGGGCCGTGATGCCCCAAGTGGACAGTGATCGACTGATCACCGCCCTTGCGGACCAGGTGCCGCAGTTTACCGGCGCTGATGATGCTCTGGACGGGCGGCTCGCCCTGGGCTGCTTGCAGCGGCTTGACGAATTACAGCCGCTGCGGGGCAAGACGCGTGCGGCGCATGCCGCCGCTGTGTTTCGCGCTGACCTGACCCTTCTGACCGCGGCGGAGGATGTCGGACGGCACAATGCGGTGGACAAGGCCGTTGGCCGGCTCCTGCTGGACGGCACGCTGGGCGCCGCCGCGCTGCTGGTGCTTTCCTCCCGGATCAGCTTTGATCTGGTTCAGAAGGCGGCTCGCGCCGGCGTGGCTGTTGTTTTTTCCATGTCCCGGCCCACCCGCCTGGCGGTCCAAACCGCTCTGCGCTTGAACATGACCCTCGCCTGCCTGGCGCGACAGGGCGGTCTGCTTGTTTTTTGCGGGAAAGCGCGCATCGGGTGGTAATCCCCGCCGCCCTCGGGTCGAGGGCTGTTTTGGCCCGGTTCTGAATGCCAAAGGGGCGATCCCCGGTGGATCGCCCCTTTGGATTGACGCCGTTTTGGGAGGGCACGGGATTACCCCGCGACTTCTTCCTTGACCGAAATCGCCATTTTGAAAAGTACCGTCAAGACCAGGGCGCCCATCGCGTAGATGCCCAGGGTGATCAGGATCTCGGGGATGGTCGGCGCGTACTCGTTGACATGGTGCAGCGGCGAGGGCACAAAACCGCCCGAAATCATGCCGAGCCCCTTGTCGATCCAGGTCCCCACGAAAACCGTGACGCAGGCCACGGCCAGCACCCCTTCGTGTCTGCGGGTGACTGGATTGACCAGCAGGATGATGCTCACCGCCATCAGCCCCATGGAGGTCCACATCCAGGGCACCAGCGCCCCTTTGCCGTGCAGGCCGACGAAGAGGTATTTGAGGTGTGCCGTATGCTCGGGGATATTGCTGTAGAAGACCACGAACACCTCGCAGAGAAAGAAAAAGACGTTGATGCAGATGGCGTAGGCCACGATTTTGGCCAGGGACTGGATCTGCTCCCGGCCGGGGTCGAAGCGGGTCAACTTGCGCACCACCAGGCAGAGCAGGATCAGCAGAGCCGGTCCGGCGGCGAAAGCCGATGACAAAAAGCGCGGCGCCAGGATGGCCGTCATCCAGAATCCTCTGCCGGGCAGACCGCTGTAAAGGTAGGCCGTGACTGTGTGGATGCTGACCGCCCAGGGGATTGAAAGCAGAATAAACGGTTTGAGCCAGAACGGGTAAGAGGTGCCGTTGCGCTCGGCTTCCAGGACGTTCCAGCCCACGACGATGTTCAGAAAAAGATAGCCGTTGAGGACAATCATGTCCCAGAACAGCACCGACCTGGGCGAGGGGTAGAAAATGACGTTGAGCATCCGCATGGGCTGTCCCAGGTCCACCAGGATCAGCAGCAGGCACATCACCAGCGACGCCACCGCCAGGAATTCCCCCAGGATCGTGATTTTACCGAAGGCCTTGTAGTCGTGGAGGTAATAGGGCAAAACGACCATCACGCCACCGGCCGCCACCCCAACCAGATAGGTAAAATTGGCAATGTAAAACCCCCAGGACACATCCCGGCTCATGCCGGTAATGCCGAGGCCGAAGTTCAGCTGTTGCAGGTAAACCAGAAAACCCACCCCGACCATTGCGGTCAGCAGGGCCATCCATCCCCAGTATCTCTTGCTGCCTTTTATCGCGAGTTCAAGCATGTTCACCTCACACGATGTAATAGACGCTGGGACCGGTGCCCAGGTTCTGTTTACGGCGAATCGTATAGTTTTCCCTCAAGGCCTTGCGCACTTCCGATTCCGCGTTGTCAAGATCGCCGAAGATCAGGATGCCGTTGGAGGCCTCCACGCAGGCCGGCAGTTTACCCTCTGCCAGGCGTTCGGCGCAGAAGCTGCACTTTTCAACGACGCCCTTCATCCGGGTGGGGAATTCCAGGTTGGTTTCCTGGATGAACGGCCGCGGGTCGCGGAAATTGAAGCTGCGCGCACCGTACGGGCAGGCCGCCATGCAGAAGCGGCAGCCGATGCAGCGGTGAAAATCCATCATCACGATGCCGTCGGACTCGCGCTTGAAGGTCGCCTGGGTGGGGCATGCGCGACAGCAGGGCGGATCCTCGCAATGGTTGCAGAGCACGGGCAGCACTATGTGCTCAAGGCGTTCGTTGAGAAAATTGGTTTCTTTCTCGGGGAAGGCGTTGTGGTAGGCTTCCGCCCAGATCCACTTGATTTCGTGGTTTTCGGTTTCAAGCTTCGGAACATTGTGGATCTTGTTGCAGGCCGCGATCATCGGTTTGAGATCTTCCAGCGAATGGATTTTGCGGGTGTCGATCACCATTCCCCAGTGGGTGGCCTTCAACGCCTTTTCGCTTTGAATCATCTGGGGCGTTTGCAAGCCCTCCTCTTTCGAAAAAGCGTCCAGCACCGGGCTGGCACCCAGGCCCAGCGCCGAAATGCCTGCGATCTTCAGGAAATTTCTTCTGCTGTCTTCCATCACTTTTTCTCCTTCGGATTATCGATATGGCAGTCCCAGCAGTAAGGGCTTACCGAGGCATAATCGTGACACCTGTCGCAAAACTCGGCTTTGTTGGAGTGGCAATCCAAACAGGTGTTGGAAAGGCTCATATTGAACTGTTTCCCCTGCTCGTTGACGTAGACTCGCCGTCCGTCGCGGCTGACGGTATCCCGCCAGAGGTCCAGCAGCTGCGGGTGTTCCACTTTGATGACGGCCGTGGGGCGCACGCACTCCTTGGCGGCCTGGGCTTTGGGCGTCAGGATCACCTCCGGTGGCGGGGCGGCCTTGCCCATGTTGAACCAGAAGGGAAAGGTCATGAGCACCACGAATATCGCTAATCCGGCGATGATATACTTTTTGTCATTCATTCGCGTCATCCTCCGTTCCCGGCAGCGGTTCGCCGCGCAGGTCTGTCTCTCGGTCATTTTCTCCCGGCAGAATCAAGGCGTTGGCGACCAGTTCATGCAGGCCGGTGACACCTACCTCCGGCACCCAGTACTCCATCAGGGGTGGCAGGACCGCGCGGTCGATGGCGCACACGCAGGCCAGCATGTTGACCCCGTGCTTTTTGTGGACATGCTTGACCGCATTGGCGCGGGGCAGGCCGCCGGCCATCCGCAGCTCCATGTCCTCGCCGGCGTTCAGGCCCGCACCGCTGCCGCAGCAGAAGGTCTGCTCGCGGATGGTGCCGGCCGGCATTTCATAGAAATGGTTGCAGACGTTGTTGATGACGTAGCGGGGTTCATCCAGCAGCCCCATACCGCGGGCGGGGTTGCAGGAGTCGTGGAAGGTGACCTTGAGGTGGTCGTTGCGCCGGAGGTCCAGGTCGAGCTTGCCGTGTTTGATGAGGTCGGCGGTGAACTCGGCGATGTGAACCATTTTGGTAGACTTGGCATTTTCGAACTTGGTGCCGGTAATCGGGGAGACGGGTTCCTCCAGGAAATCGGCCGGCCCGTTCATGGTGTCCATGTACTGGTTGATGACGCGCCACATGTGGCCGCACTCGCCACCGAGGATCCACTTGACCCCCAGGCGTTTGGCCTCCAGGTACATCTTGGCGTTGAGCCGCTTCATGGTTTCATGGGAGGTGAAGAAGCCGAAGTTGCCGCCCTCGGATGCATAGGTGCTCCAGGTGACGTCAAACCCGTATTTTTCCTTCAGGAAGTGGAAGAGGATCATGTAGCCCATGCAGGTGTAGGTCCCCGGGTCGGCAAAGACGTCGCCCGACGGGGTGATGAACAGGATGTCGGCGCCTTTCTTGTTGAATTGGGGCGCCACCCGTACACCGGTGACTTCCTCGATGTCATCGACGAAGAACTCGAGCATGTCTTTGAAGGCATGCGGCTGGATGCCGAGATGGTTGCCGGTGCGGTAGCAGTTGGCCACCGGGGTGGCGATCCAGTCGATGTTGAGGCCCAGCAGGTTGAGCAGCTCCCGGCCGATGATGGTGATCTCGGCGGTGTCGATGCCGTAGGGGCAGAAAACCGAACAGCGGCGGCATTCGGTGCACTGGAAGAAATAGTACCACCACTCCTTGAGAACATCCAGGGTCATTGGGCGCGCGCCGATCTGTTTGCCGAAGCCCGCCTTGGCGAGAATTTTGCCGGCAGCGGTGAAATCGTTGCGGTAGACCGCGCGCAGAAGCTCGGCCCGCAGGACCGGCATGTTCTTGGGATCCCCGGTGCCCAGGAAGAAGTGGCATTTGTCGGCGCAGGCCCCGCAGCGCACACAGATGTCCATAAAGACCTTGAAGGTGCGGAAGCGCTCCAACCGCTCCTTGATGCCCTCGTGGATAATCTGCTGCCAGTTTTCCGGCAGGTGCCAGTCGTCGTCCAACGGGTTCCAGGGGCGGGCGTAGGGCAAGCTCAGCGTCTCGACGCTTTTGGGGTTGGACGCGTAGCAGTACATGCCCTTGCGGATGGTGATCGGGGTGTCCATCCAGCCGGTCAGCTTGGGCGGCTTGTGGTCGATCTGGGTGAAGAATTCATCTGATTTCGGAAGATCACTCATTAATTACTCCTTTTCCTCTGGCGCCTGGGGTCCCGGCTGTTTGTCCACCGGCAGACCGGCCTCTATCATTTTCTCACGGAATTCGTCTTCGTAGGCCTCATAGGTATGAACTTTGACCGGGTAGTTCCACGGATTAACATGCCGTCGGGCGCGTGTATCGGTGGGCAGGTTGCGGGTCGGGCTGAGAAAAACGCCGCCCAGGTGCATCAGCTTGCTGAAGGGGAAGTATGCCAGAAGAACGCTGACAAAGAACAGATGGGCGTAGAAGATGCCGCCGATGCCTTCGGGAATCGTGGGGTGGAAGGTCACCAGGCCCATGGTCAGTTCCTTGGCCGCCACGACGTCCACTTTGGTGAAGTAGCGCATCAGAATGCCGGTGAGGGCGATCCCGCCGATCAGGAACAGCGGAAAGTAGTCTGATGCCAGCGAGATGTACTTGACGTTGGGGATGAAGATGCGCCGCAGAAAGAGGTAGAGGACCGCGGCCAGGAGGACGATGCCCGAGAGGTAGACCACCGGCAGCCCGAACTGGAAGAAGGCATCCACCCGTTCCAGCAGACCCACAAAGGCCGGCACCGGTTCGGTGAACAGGCGCAGGTGACGGATCAACACCGTCAGGAAAGTGTAGTGAAAGGCGAGTGCACCGATCCACAGAAAGATTTCCAGTTTGTACTGGAGCCGGTCGCCGTCTTTTTTGGTCGCTCGCGTGTTGCGGAAAAGCGAACGGAACAGGACGATTTCAAAAAACATGCGGGCGATGACGCCCCAGGTGGTGCTGGGGTTGTCGATCTTGTTCTGCTTGATCCAGGGCAGCGACATCTGCTGGCCGCAGGTGGTCGGAATCCG
>JAWOJK010000331.1:0-58650 GCA_046481705.1 Desulfobacterales bacterium
GTCATGAATGCGCAGTCCTGACCCTTGCGAATGGTAATACAAATCATTGGAACTACCTCCTTGGAGTATACCGAACATAGAAAGGGCCTGGAAACTGGTGTTTCCGGCCCCATTCTTGTTTAAATTCGGCGTTGATAAACTGGGGCAGTCTAAAGGTCAAAAGACGTTTTGTCAACAAAAAAAGAAAAGCGGGCAAGGCGGCCGCCAGATGGCCGCCGGGCAGAAGGGCGTGACGCGGAATTGACCCGTGGAATTATTTACTTACCGCGACCCCAAGGGCTCGTGATTTCCGGCAATAGCAGCCGACCTTGGCCGAAAGCGGCCGGGCTCTTTGTGGCAGCGGTCGAAAAACAATGCTGACCGCCTGCGAGCGGCGGTCTTTTGCCCCGTTCATGCCAGGTATTCTTAATTTGCTTACTTTTTTCGGCGCAAGAGGTTGATTTCGGCATCCCAGTTAATATATTCAGAAGTAATCCAATGGGCGGAACCCCTTCCGCCCGTTCCCTGCCCCGGGAGTCATTACCTTATGTCCCACGCCATCTGACAATCTCGCAGTCCGTTGCGTCTTACTGCAGAAATCCTGGCGGATTCGAGTTTTGCAGAGGGCAATCGGTTTCCGGCGAGATCCACCGCTGTGCAACTGTTGATGGTCATGACAGCCAGCAAGCAAAGGGAGGAGAAAACATGAAAACAAAAGTGGCAGTGGCGTTTGGTCTCGGACTGATTGCGACCCTGCTGGTCGGCTGTGCCGCCCAACAGCCGGTCAGTCCCTACGTGTTTGCACCCGAAAAAGTTCAGGCCTACGGTCACGAACTGAAGGCGCCCAATTTCCTGGTGATCATGGACGCTTCCAGCTCCATGGGCGAGCGCTACACGGACCGCAGCAAATTCACCTTGGCCAAAGAGGTGGTCGACCGTTTGAACCAGACCTTGCCCGACCTGGCCATGACGGGCGGGCTGCGAACTTTCGGTCACGGCAGCTGTATCGCCAAGGAGAGGACCGTATTGCTTTCCGACATGGGTCCCCACAGCCAGCAGGCGCTTGCCGGCGGGCTTGAAAAAGCGGTTTGCGCCGGCGGCAACAGTCCCCTTGATGAAGCGCTGATGGCAGCCGTGGACGACCTCAAAGCGACTGCGGGCAACATTGCGCTGATCGTCGTCACCGACGGCAAAAAAATGGCCCCCACGACGGTCCCGGCAGCCGAAGCGCTGAAGGCCGAGTTTGGCGACCGGATCTGCTTCTTTCCCGTTCTGGTCGGCGATGACACGGGCGGCAAGGTCCTCGCGGATCAGCTGGCCGAGGTGGGCGGCTGCGGTTTTGCGGTCAACGCGGATGACATCATGGCCCCGGCGGCGATGTCCGGCTTCGTGACCAAGATTTTTATCGGTGACGCCCTGGACAGTGACGGTGACGGCGTGCCTGACCATCTGGACAAGTGCCCCGATACCCCTGCCGGCGTTGTGGTGGATGCCGACGGTTGTCCGCTGGACAGTGACGGTGACGGGGTCCCTGACCATCTGGACAAGTGCCCCGGGACTCCCACCGGTGCCAAGGTCGACGCGGACGGCTGCTGGATTCTGGGCAGCTTTCTGTTCGACTTCGATAAGGCCATTGTCAGAGCCGATGCCGTGCCCGAGTTGATAGCCGTCGCGGACGTGCTGCGCAAGAATCCGGATCTGCAGATCATAGCCAATGGTCATACCGACAATATCGGCACGGCCGAATACAACCAGGGCCTCTCCGAAAGGCGGGCCAGGGCCGTGATGCAGTTCCTGGTCGGCGAGGGCATCGCCGCGGATCGGATGCAAACGGTCGGCCACGGGTTAAACGCCCCGGTTGCTGACAACGGGACCCCGGCGGGGCGCCAGCAGAACCGACGGGTTGAGCTGACGCCCATCAAGTAAGCCCCCCTGGCGGTTGCCGGTCATCGGCGAGGAGGGGAGGGCGCAAGACACCCGCCCCTCCCCCTTTGATGGCGCCGCCATCCCGGTCGCCGGCGGCGCAGGTGCCGAAGGCACGTGAGCGCCCCTTAATGGTGCTCACGTGTCTTCGTCGTTTGGGTGGATGGTATGTGCTACAGGCCGGGGCAACCCGAAAGCTCAGTGAAAGGAGGCGGGTCATGAAAAGAGCGCTGAAATGGGGGGCGATTGTCGGCGGGGGCGTGATTGCAGCGCTGATCGTGGCCCTTCTGGTGATTCCCAGGTTCGTGGATGTCCAGAAATACAAACCCTTGATCGAGGAGCGCGTGGCCGCTGCCACGGGTCGGCCGTTTGCCCTTGGCGGGGAGCTTAAACTGTCGCTTTTCCCGTGGGCCGGTCTTTCCTTATCCGATCTGCGCCTGGGCAATCCGCCGGGGTTTGCCGAAAAGGACCTGCTGGTGGTCAAGAACTTCGACGTGCGGGTCAAACTCCTGCCCCTGCTTTTCAGAGACGTTCAGGTCGAGCGCTTCGTTCTCACGGGGCCCCGGCTGGTTCTGGAGCGCCTGAAAAACGGAAGGGGCAACTGGGAGGGCATCGGGACGGCGGACAAGCGCGCCGCGGCCGCTAAGCCCACGGAAGCCCGCGGGGCCGCGCCCGACCCGTTGCCGATCAAGTCCCTGATGGTGGGGGAGTTTTCCGTATCCGAGGGCAGCGTTGTGTGGATCGACCGCACCAAGCCCGAGCGCCGTGAAGTCACGGATTTCAACCTCAGACTCTCGGATGTTTCCCTGGACAAACCCATCGGGGTGGTTCTTTCCGCCCTGCTGGATGCCAAACCCGTCTCTCTGGGGGGACGGGTGGGACCGGTGGGGCCAATCCCCGGCAAGGGGACGGTTCCAATCGATCTGGCCGTCACGGCCCTGAAAACGCTCGACCTGACGGTCAAAGGGCGTGTGGTAAACCCTGTCGATGCGCCGCACTTCGATTTGGCCGTGGTGTTGGCCCCCTTCAGCCCGCGCAACCTGTACGCGGCGTTGGAACAGCCCTTTCCAGTCCAAACGGCGGATCCCGGCGCACTCCAGAAAGTGGGCATGAAGCTCGACCTGCAGGGCGACAACCGGCGGGTAAGCGGCCGCAACGGGCGGCTGGAACTCGATGACGCCTTGCTGGCTTTCGAGTTTGACGCAGCGGAATTCGACAAGCCGAAGGTAGACTTCAGCCTGGAACTCGACCAAATCGACCTGGACCGCTATCTGCCGCCGGCTGAAGACCAAAAACAAGTCGCCACCGGGGAACCCGGCGGCACAAAGGGGGGGGGTAAAGCCCCGCCCGACTTCAGCCCCCTTCGTCGCCTGGAACTGGATGCAACTTCCAAAATCGGAAACCTCAAGGTCGCCAAGGCCGGGGTCCAGGATCTGAGCCTTCGGGTCACCGGCCGCAACGGTATTTTCCGGCTGAACCCCCTGACCCTCAAGCTGTACCAGGGAGACCTGGCAATCACCGGCACGCTGAACCTCCAGACCAACACCCCGCGCACCGATCTCGCGCTCCAGATGAGGGATGTGCAGGTCGGCCCCCTGCTTAAAGACCTGAAAGACATGGAGGTCCTCACGGGCACCACCCGGGCGGAGATGGAGTTGCGGATGGCCGGCCTGGATGCCGAGGCCATCACGCCGACCCTCAACGGTAAGGGCAGCCTGGTTTTCAGCGACGGGGCCGTCAAGGGGCTCGATCTGGCCGGCATGGTGCACAATGCCAAGGCCGCCTTCGGCCTGGCAGCGGCCGCGACAACCCGCCCGCAGACCGATTTTAGTGAGCTGAAGGTGCCCTTCACCCTTGACGACGGGGTTTTCAAGACAACCGAAACCTCTCTCCAGTCACCGGCGTTGCGGGTGCTGGCGGCCGGCCAGGCGGACCTGGTGCGGGAAACCCTCGACTTCCGGATCGACCCCAAATTTGTGGCGACCCTCAAAGGACAGGGTGACGCGACCGACCGAACGGGGGTCACGGTGCCGGTGCTGGTATCGGGCACTTTTGCCAAGCCGTCCTTCCAGCCGGACCTCAAAGGTTTGGTGCAGCAGCATTTCGGAGAGGAGCTCAAGGATGTCCAGCAAAAGATCGAGAAGGGCGAGTTTAAAAAAGACGATCTGAAATCTTTGGAAAAGAAAGCCAAGGGGATTCTGAAGGGCCTGCCTTTCGGCAACTGACCGCTTTTTTCCGGTCCATCAGTTCTTGCGGCGAGGAATATTCATTCATGGTTACCCAACAAGCGGCTGATGTCATTCGAATCGAGGCCGAAGGGCTTCTTCGGCTGGCCGAAAGGATCGACGAGAGTTTCGCCCGGATGGTGGCGGCCATTTGCAGCGCCAGCGGTCGGGTTGTCATCGCCGGAATCGGCAAGTCCGGACTGGTGGGGCGTAAGATCGTGGCGACCCTCAACAGCACAGGCACCCGCTCTTTGTTTCTGCATCCGGTGGAGGCCATGCACGGTGATCTCGGGATGGTCTGCCGGGACGATGTGTTCCTGGCACTGTCCAACAGCGGCGAAACCGAGGAGCTCAACATGCTGGTGCCGATCATTCGCGACATCGGATGCACCGTGATCGCCCTGACCGGTAAGACCGGCTCCACCCTGGCCAAGGCGAGCGACATTGTGATCGACGTCGGGGTGGCGCGTGAGGCCTGCCCCTTGGGGTTGGCCCCCACCGCCAGCACGACCGCCCTGCTGGCGATGGGGGATGCGCTGGCGGTGGTGCTCATCAACCGCAAGAACTTCAAGACCTCGGATTTCAGGAGATTTCACCCCGGCGGGTCTCTGGGGCAACGGCTTTCCCGCTGTGTTGCGGACTTTATGCTGACCGGCGGCGTCGTTCCGCAGGTGGCCCCGGGCACCCCCATGGCGGCGGCCATCAAGGAAATTGACCGCTGCGGGCTGGGGGCCACCCTGGTGGTGCAGCCGGATGGCTTTCTTGCCGGGATCGTCACCGACGGCGACATTCGGCGCTGGCTTTCGCGCAACACGGATATCCTGCGGGAGACGGTGGCGGCCGTCATGACCCCCCAACCCCGCTCCGTCAGCCCCGAGACGCCGGCCTTCGACGCGCTCAACATCATGGAGCATTTTCAGATCACGGTGCTGCCGATCACCAACCCCATCGGCAAAGTCAGGGGCGTGCTGCATCTGCACGACATTCTGGGAAAAGGTGAGTTTAAATTCAATGGACGCTGAGAATCCCCAGGCCCCCCGGGGGCTGATTTGCCCGCTGGTCACCCCGCTGACGGCGAGCGGCGAATTGGATGTGCCGTCTCTCGAGCGCCTGCTCGGCCATGTGCACCGCTTCGCGGACGCCCTGCTCGTCGGGGACCTGATCTGGGGGGAGGGGCTGGCGCTGTCCGAGACCGTCCGACTGGCGCTGCTGGCTGCGGTGCGCGACGCCAATCGGGGCCGCAAGCCGCTGCTGGTGACGGTTACCGGCCGGCATCCGGCCGATACGCGGCGGTTTATGCGCGCCGCCGAGGCGCTGCTGACCGGAAGCGGCGATCCGGGCGGGGTCTGCTGGGTGGACTACCCGCTGGTTTATCACAGCAACCGTGGGTTGCCGCAGTTCTACCGCGAACTGGCCGCTGACACGCGCTTTCCCTTCATTATCGCCAATCACCCGTCACTGGTCCAGCACCTGAAGGGGCCGCGGCGCCTCAAAAACATTCGGACCAGCGTGCTCAAGAAAGTCGCCGCCAGTCCGGCGCTGAAGGGCCTGATCTTTGTGGGGGACCTCAAACGGGCCCTCAATTATCACCTGGCGCTGCGGGGCCGCGACAGGTTTATGTTCTACGACGGCGATGAGCGGGGCTTCCTCAAAAGCCCGGCCTCCGGCGGGGTCGTGGCCGGCGGCAGCAACCTGCTGCCGAGCATTTGGAAGGCTGTCACGCGCTCGTCTCTCGACTGGCTGGAAGAGGGGCGGCGCTTTCTCCCCCACCCCGCGAGCCTGCTCCAATCCGGCATCATGCTGCGAACCCTCGGGGAGTTGTGCCGCAGCGCGCCCGCGGTTCAGATTAAAACCATCCTTCAGCGGGTGGGCATCATCGCCAGTGATGCCGCCGCGGCCCCGGGGGGGGTGCACGATCCCGGGTGGGAGGTGGATTTGAGGGCGTTTTTAAGCGCCTACGACCTTCTCTGACAGCACACCCCCTTGCGCGCGCGCTTTTCCCATCGTTGAAAAACAGGCGACGATCCGCCGCTGTTATCAGGGACGCCGTATCACCTCAAAACGGTGCCCGCGGATGGTGAGCAGGAAGGCCGCTTTGCGCGCCTCGCCGTTGGACTCAAAGGCCGTCAGGCCGGTCACGCCGGGAAAGCCCTCCATGCTCAGCAACTGCTCCTTCAGGCTGCCCTGCAAGCGGATGCCGGGAGCGCCGGCAGTCTGGAAGATCAGCATGGCCGAATCGTAGGCGATGGCCTCGATGAAGCCCGGCAGGGTCCCGAAGGTCGCCTGGAAGTCGGCCACGAATTCGGAGACCTCGGGGGCCGAGCTCTCCACGAAAAAGCCGTCGCTCAGGACCGCGCCCTGCACGTAGCGTGCGGCAATTTCGATCAGGTGCGGGGAGTGCCACAGGTTGGTCCCCAGCAGGTGCACCTGCTGGATGTCATGGTAGGCCAGTTGGGGAACGATCAGACCGACCGTGGCGGCACTGTCGGGTATAAACACGGCATCGAAGTCGACGATGGCCGGCGGCGCCTCTCTGCCGCCCTCATCTGCGGCGCCCATTTTCAGCGATTGGGTGCGCAAGCTGGAAGGGAAGTTGTAGAAACGGCCGGTCAGCTTTTTTATAGGCTCGGCAAAATCGGTCATATCCGGCGGGTAGGATTCCAGCGCGGTGACCTCCCCGCCGTGGGCCAGGACTTCATCCCAGAAGGCGGCCATAAAAGTTTGGCCGTAGGTTTCATCCGGGTAGAGAATCGCAAACCGCCTGGCCCCCAACTCCTGGGTGGCATAGGCCACCAGCGCCTGGGCTTGCATCCGGGGCGTGAGGAAATTGCGGAAAACATAGTCCCCGATATCCACAATATTCTGTTTCTGGGTCAGGGCAATGATCGGGATGCCCTGCTGCTGGGCCTCTTCGGCGGCCTCTGCGGCCGTGATGAGCGACCCGACGATGGCGGTGGCGTTTTCCTGGGCCAGCTCCTGGACCCGTCGAATTGCCGTCTGGGGGTCCGAGGCCGTATCCTTGACGATCAGCCGAATCTGTGCGTCCGGATGGCGCGCCGCATAGCGGCTCAGGGCCAGTTGGATGCCTTTCAGGGCCCGGGCCCCGTAGTCGCGGTAAACGCCGCTCATCGGCAGCAGGCCGCCTAAGGTCACCTCAAACGGGGTGCGCTGCTGCAGCGCCTGGCGGAGGGCCGCCGCCTGGGGGGCGGACGCATGCTGCGGGAAGCGGGCCTCAAAATCGGCAAAGGTTTGTTCGGCCGCTTCGTATTGCCCCGCCTCCACCTGGTGGAGCCCCAGCTGGTATAGCAGGTAGCCGGCCAGGACAGGGTTGGTGGCCTTTTCCAGCAGTTCTCCGACCGCCGCCGGATCGAGTTTTGACATGGCCTCCTTTAACCGTTCGGCAACCGGCTCCCCCCGGTCCGGCATCAGGTCCAGGGCCTGGCCGTAATAGCGCAGCGCCTCGGCCGGGGCATCGAGGGATTGAAAGGCATCGCCGGTCAGCAGATAGGCATTGAACAGGCTTTCGGATGACGTCAGGCGTTTGAAGAGGTCCGGTGCCCCCTGGATGACCCGTTCGTATTGGCCTTCCCTGTAAAAGGTTTCCAGAAAAGCCACAGCCGCTGCCTCTGCCCGGGGGCTTGCGGGAAATTCGGTCATCACCCGGTTGAAGGCCTCCCGGGCGCGGAGCATGTCGCCCAGCCGCGAACGGATCTCCCCGGCCTGCAGCAGCGCCTCGGGTACCAGGCGGCTGTCAGGGTAGCGGGCGATCAGCGCATCAAAATCCGCCAACGCCCGCATCTCTTCGCCGGCGGCCTGGCTTCGGCGGGCCGCATCCAGAAGGGACTGGTCGGGGGCTTCCGCCATCACTCCCGGGGCCAGGCTCGGCTTGGGCGCACAGGCGGCCAGCAGCAACAGGACGCTCAGGAGGGCCAGAGGCCGTAATTGTGTCATGGGCTGTCACCTTCCAACCGCGATACGTTGACCATTACCCGCAGGGGCAGGGCGCGGCGCAGGCCCGCCCGGGATGCCCGCCTTATACATTAATCGCAGTCGTTTTGACAAAACAATTCTGGCAGAGCGTTGAACCTCAGCCCTCGGCAGGCGGCCGTGGCCCCGGCTTTTTGCTTGACACTTAGGCCGCCTCTTCCCTATAGTCGTTGGTAGAAAATAAGGACCAGCCGGGTTTCTTTTCCTTAGAGTTTGTTCCATTTCCGGCGGGAGGCGGCGAAAGTGCAAACCACTGCACACGAAAGGGGGGGCCGATGGCGATCAAGATTTTGATAAAACGACACTTGGCAGTGGATAAAATTCGGGAGCTGCTGCCGCTTGTCAAAAAATTGCGGACGCTGGCAACCAACCAGACCGGTTATATTTCCGGTGAAACCTTGCGAAGCATTGAAGACCCGGGGGAATATCTGGTTATCAGCACGTGGCTCTCCCTTGAGGAGTGGCGGAATTGGTTCGACAACCCCGAGCGCCTCGCTGTCCAAAAACAGATCGACGCGCTGACGGATAGAGCGGCCGAATACAAACTCTATGATTACGCCTGAGCAGGCCCGAACCCCATACCGGCCGATGCCGCTTTTTAACGGTTAGCCTATGACAGCCTCTTTTCAAACGACCCACTTCGCTCCGGTGGCGTATGTGCCGCCTGAAAACCTGCCTGCCCGCCGCGACGCCGGGCCCCTTGCCCTCACGGGGCGCATGACCGCCTTGCGCCCCGCCGTGGTCCATCTTCGGCTGGTTGCGGGCGGCGCTACGGCCGCATTGGGTTGCAGCGAGGTCTACACGGCTCGCCGTGAGGTGCTCAGGGCTGCAAACGCCTGCGTCGGTCGCTTGATCGACGTTTATGCCTGAAAAGGGGTGTGCGGCCGATTGGACGGCGGGGTTCCGGAAGACAGGTGCACCCCATCCGGACAGCCGACCCGGCGCCGCGATACGGGTAAACACCCGTCGGATCCCGCGCGCTGACATCGATTAGGGGTCGCGAAAGCGTTTTGCGCCCTGCGCTGCCGCGACGCTGGGACGTGGATTCTGAGCGTGCAGGCCGCTGCAACCGAATGCCCGTTTCGTGCCCCCGGCATCGGATTTGAGCTTCGCAACCAATTCCCCAAGACACGGAGGACGCGTTTATGTCAGATTTTGATAAGGCTCTCAAAATCGGTCGGCCGCCCAACATCCAACAGCTGTTTCCCAATTCCAGAGCGTTGATTGTCAGCGGGAAAATCATCGACCGCACCATGCTGGCCAAGGGCCAGGCGATCGCCATGGCCGCCAACGGGCGCAGCCACTTCGTGATCCAGGGGGCCCTGCAGGCCGCCCAGCGCGCCAATGCCGCCATCATCATTGAAATCGCGCGCTCCGAAGGCGGCGCGAATGCCTACTGCGCGGTCAACTACTGGAACATCGCACGCCAGGTGGATGCCCTCTGCAATCAATTGGGGATCACGGTGCCGGTGGCGATTCACGCGGACCATTACGGCATCAAAAAGAAAGCGGACGTCGAGGTTGCCAAAATCGAGATCCCGTCGATTTTCGATGCCGGCATCACCTCCATTGCGATCGACGCGTCGCACCTTCCCGACGATCAGAACCTGCTGGCGAGCCTGGCCCTGATTCCGGCGGTTCCCGAATGGGCCGGTCTGGAAACCGAGGTGGGCGAAATCAAGGGGAAAAGCGGCCTTTCAACCGTGGCCGAGGCCCTTTTTCTGATCCGAGGGCTTAACGCCCACAAGATTTTTCCCGACTGGATCGCCCTCAACAACGGAACCACCCACGGACTGGAAGCCACCGGCCAGGGGATCCAGGTGGATCTTACCGCCCGGATTCACGAGGCCTTGACACCTTACGGGGTCAGCGGCGCCCAGCACGGCACCTCCGGCAACAGCTCCGAGCGTCTGCGGGAAATCGTAACCCGCACCCGCACCACCAAGGCCAATGTGGCAACCGCGCTGCAGATGGTCTCCTGGGGGTTGGAAGTCAACGACTATGGCAACGCCCGCCAGGACGACAGCGGCATGTTCGTCAAGGTCGCCGGCGAGGGCGTTTCCGAAGCCCTGTGGACCGAGATGTTGGCCTATGCGGAGGCCAACGGGCTCAAAGGGGGGAATTACAAAAAACTGAACCTTCCATTTGAAAACAAACTGCTCGGGCAGCCCAAAGCGGTCCGGGAGCGTATGGCCCGACGGGTCGAGACATTCGTTCACAACATGCTGGTCAATGTGTTGAATGCCGCTGACACCGCCCCGATGGCCATCGACGCCATCCTGTCGGCCGGCTCACATGACCCCGGCCCCAAGGCGCAGCAGCGTGAAAACCCCGCCGACTGGACCCCGGAACAGATTGTGGCGCGTGCGGCGACCCTGGAAACCGACAAGGGCGAAGCCGGTGATTTTGACGACTGATCGGCCCCCGGCGTTTCGGGGGGTGTTTGCCCGTGGTCGAGGGCAGCAAAAAAAAGGTGGGCTTATCATTAAATTATATATAATTGAAATACTTGCAGCGGGTTGAGGGTTAAGCCCGGCCGCCGCGCTACCGATAGTAGCCTTTAGGATGGCCGGCTGGTAGACCTCAATCAAGAACGGATGGCGGCTGAAAAGTTCAAGTTGCGGCGCGCACCTCTGCGGTGGCCCAACACACCGAAAAAGCGGCACAGCCCCACCACCCGATGCAGCCCCAAATCGAAAGGGCGCGCGTTGCGCCGGCGCCAAGGATGAAGACCGATGTATGTTCCCTCTTATCAAATTCACAATGTGCTGAAGGTCTTCACCCGTCAATTGAGCCAGCCCATCGATGGGCGGGGGGGCAGCGCGGGCGGCGGAAAGCCGCTTGTCGGAAAGATCAATATCTCGGACGAAGGCAAGCGGCAGGCCGTCATTGACAAGGTCGCTGCGGATATCGTTGAAAGGATTTCGCGCTTTGGTTCAATAGAGCCCGACGCTCTCCCGGAGGAAGGGGGCCTGCCGCCCGCAGGCAATCTGGAACGGCTGGCGTCACGCAAAGAGCCGGCCCGTTTCGTCTTCAATGTGATCGATGCCAGCAACGAGAAGAAATCCCTTGATTTGCCCGTCGAGGACTCCCGGTTCCTCAGTCAGCGCCTGGAAGAGTTGGTGCGGGAAGCGGTTGGCAAGAAAATCACGCCAAGCTCTGGAGGTCTTGAATGAAAGCAGTATCCGGTTCGACAGGCGGTGGCGAGGTGCTGCAGATGACAGCCTTTGCCCGAAAACCGGCGGGACCGCCCAACATCAGCGGCCTGTCGCTCAGCGGCGCAAACCCCTTCCGCCAGGAGACCCCGGTGGTGCGGATATCGACGACCAGCCGTATGGCCCAGGTGGCGCGTTCGGCGGCGCTCTCGGCGCCGGAGATCCGGGTCGAGGCTGTCGAGCCGCTGCGCGACGCCCTCAATGCGGGGCGCTACGATTTCAGCCCGCAACGGGTCGCCGAAAAAATGGTGGGGGGATGCGGCTGACGATATTTGCCGGGGGTAGGCAAAATTTTCCCCGTCAAGGCTCCCTGACGCCCAGCCCGTCGACGGGGTCTTATGTAACACTTTAAAAATGCAGCGTTAAAATTAAAAAAGGCCGGTTGTCAAAAACCGGCCCTTTTTTTGCGTATGCTCATGGAAAACTTTCAGGAGGTTCATCCATGACCCAAATTTCCGCTCTTCAGCCCAACCTGCCGCCGTCGCAACCCCGTGAGATTCAAAAGACAGAAACCGCCGGTTTCCAGGAAACCCTCCAAAAGACCCTGGCGGCCCGTCCGGGCGCGCCCCCGGCCCCCCGTGGGGCAGGCGCCCTGGGAGAGATCCAGTCTGCGGTGATGCCGACCGTCGAAAACGACAGCGACGTGCTCGTCGACCGCACCGGTCGACTGATCGATCTGTTGGACGCCTATGCCCGGCAACTTGCAGACCCTGCCAAGAGCCTGAAACAGATCGCGCCCTTAGTGGCTGAAATTCAAACCCAGGCCGAGCGCTTGATGGCCGCGGCGGCCGAAACGGGTCTGCAACAAGACGCGGCCCTGCAGACGCTGGCAACCCGTTCGGCGGTCGCCGCCAACGTGGAGGTGATTCGCTTCCAGCGCGGCGATTATGTTTGAGCCGGGAAGCGCGCGCGGCGCAGCACCTGCGCGCCAGGCAAAGGACTTGGCTGCGGTCCTGCAGCGCGAGCCCTTACCAGCTGCTGCGGACCTTGATTCCGTGTTCAATCAGGTATGACTTGATGCCGGCAAGGGTATAGGTGCCGTAGTGGACCATGGAGGCGATTAGGGCGGCGTCGGCCTTGCCGCGGGTCAGGACCTCAGCGATATGGGCCGGCGTTCCGGCGCCTCCGGAAGCGATCACCGGAATGGTCACATTTTCGGAAATCAGGCGCGTCAGGTTCAATTCATAGCCTTCCCGGGTACCGTCCGCATCGATGGAGTTCAGACAGATCTCTCCGGCACCCAGCGCTTGGGCCTCCAGTGCCCAGGCCAGGGCGTCGATGCCCATGGTGGTTCGGCCGCCGTTGATGACAATTTCGTAGCCTGAAGCAATGCCGTCCTTCTTTCCAACGTATTTGACGTCCATCCCCAGCACCACACACTGGCTGCCGAAGGCCTCCGCCCCCTGAGCAATGATTTCCGGGTTTCTGACGGCCGCCGAGTTGACG
The DNA here is from genome assembly GCA_046481705.1 of Desulfobacterales bacterium. Taxonomy (GTDB): domain Bacteria; phylum Desulfobacterota; class Desulfobacteria; order Desulfobacterales; family JAABRJ01; genus JAABRJ01. The sequence continues at coordinate 12,776 of JAWOJK010000331.1, forward strand.
CTCACCTTCTCCGCGCCCGCCAGCAGGACCGCGCGCATGTCCTCAACGCTCCGAATGCCGCCACCCACCGAGAAGGGAATAAAGATGGTTTCCGCCACCCGCCGCACCACCTCGATCATGATGTCCCGTTTCTCATGGGAGGCGGTGATGTCGTAGAAGACGATCTCGTCGGCGCCGGCCTCGTAGTAGTGGCGTGCCATCGCCACCGGGTCGCCGATGTCGATGTTGTTTTGGAACTTGATGCCCTTGGTTGTGCGTCCCTCGTGGACATCCAGACAGGGAATGATGCGTTTGCTCAGCATATTTCAGCTCGTTTGTTTTGGGTTGCGCTCCGCGAACGGGAAAAATTGCGCCATATGAAACGCCTTCCGACCCGGCGGCGGCGTTGCGACCAGCTCCGCAGCCCCGCGGCTGCGGTGAGCACAACACCGGCCAAAACCCCGAACCCGCATGCATTGTGATCGATGCCGGCCACCCCCGGTGGCTTTTTCAGGATGGCGACCAGGTGCAAAAGTTTTTGAGCATGGTCAACCCCGGCCGGCCGCTTTTTTCGAGATGGAACTGGGTGGCGACCAGGTTTTCGCAGCCGATCACGGATGCAAAGGTGACCCCGTAGGTGGTTGTCGCCAGAAGGTGTTCGGGATCTTCAGGACTGGGGTAAAAGCTGTGGACGAAGTAAAATTCGTCTTCCGGGCCGATGTCCGCCAGAAGGGGATGCGGCTTCAGACGGTGGATGCGGTTCCAGCCCATGTGGGGAGTTTTGAGCCGGCCGCCGTCGGCAAGCCGCGCGTGGCGGTCGAAGGCCTTGACCTCACCGGTAAGCAGACCCAGGCAGGCGGTATCGTTTTCCCGGCTGTGGGAAAGGACGATTTGAGTGCCGAGGCAGATCCCGAGAATCGGTTTGCCGGCCTGGTAGGCCGCCTTCAGGGCCCGGTCAAGCCCCAGTTTGCGCAGGCTCCGCATGGCCGTTCCAGCAGCGCCGACACCCGGAAAAATAACCCGGTCGGCCGCCGCGATCCGGCCGAGGTCATTGGTGACCCGGCAATCGAATCCGATGTGCGCCACCGCCCGTTTGACACTGGCCAGGTTGCCGGCATCGTAATCGATAATCGCTATCATGAGAATAGGGCCTGCAAAAGAGGGGTTAAGGGGTTGTGGGCGCTTGCCCGCTGTCCGCGGCCGGTGACAGCGCCGCAGTGCCGGCGGTGGCCGCCTTTGCCTGCTGCCACAAGCGGTCCAGTTCGGTGCGGCCGACCGCATCCAGGCTGCGGCGGCTGGCTGTGATCCGGGCCTCCATCTGGCGAAAACGGCGGCTGAACTTTTCGGTTGCACTCGACAGCGCGGTTTCCGGGTGGATCTTGGCAAAACGGGCCACGTTGACCAGCGTAAAGAGCAGGTCGCCAAACTCCATGGCGACCGCCGCGCGAGTTTCCGGTGCTGCCTGGGCCTCGCCGAGGGCCGTCTTGAACTCCTCCCACTCCTCCTCGACTTTGTCCATCACCCCACCCAGATCCTCCCAGTCAAAACCGCTTCCGGCTGCGCGCTCCGATACCCGGTAGGCCCGCATCAGTGCCGGCAGGCCGCTGGGCACCCCGTCCAGAATCGACGCCCGCGGGGTATGCAGGGTCTCTTTTTGCTTGATCCGGCGCCACTGTTTTTGGACCTCGGCGCTGTCGGCGACGGTGGTGTTGCCGAAGACGTGCGGGTGGCGGCGAACCATCTTTTCGGTGTTGCGCTCGATGACCTCGCCGAGATCGAACTGGCCCTGCTCTTGCAGCAGGCGGGCCATAAAAACAATCTGGAAGAAAACGTCGCCGAGTTCCTCGCAGATCGCTTCGCGGCTGCCCGATTCGATCGCTTCCACCAACTCGAAAACCTCTTCGATCAGGTATACGCTGAGGGACCGGGTGGTCTGCTTGCGGTCCCACGGACAGCCTTTTTCGCCGCGGAGGGTGTCCACCAGCCGAACCGTGGCCGCCAGGCTGCCCGCACTGGCTGCGTCTGCCGGGGGGTCTAGATGGGGTGGCGCCATGATTTCTTCATCTCCTCAATCTTGGTTTGAAACTGCTTTTTCATTTGCGGTGAAACCACCCGGGCCATGTTTTCGGCAAGGCCGGCCACATAGGGCGAGAGCCGTGAATTTTTGATCAGCGGGGCGCCTTTGGGCAGGAACGCGGTCAGCACGATCAGCAGCACGGCGGTGATCAGGATGCCCTTGCTGAAGCCGAAACCGGCGCCGCACATTCGGTCAAACCACCCCAGGTAGGCCACGTTGAGAAGGTATTTGACCACCACCCCCAGCAGGCTGATGATAAAAAAGACCGCGCAGAAAATCAGCAGGAAGCTCAGAAGATTGGTGTAGTCGCGGTGGGCGAGCCAGTCGGTCAGGAAGTCGGCCAGCGTCGCATAATAGGTGTAAGCGGCGTAAAAGCCTGCCAAAACCCCGACGATGGACGACACTTCCTTGATCAGCCCCCGGAACAGGCCCCGGATCAGGCAGAATATCACAATAACGATAACGACGGCATCAAACGGGTTCATATCCCCCCTTGTTGGCTCAGGACTGACGACGCTGCAGGCAGTTCCGTGCGCGGCGCGGCGTGAATTTTTCAGTTGGCCGTCGGAAACCGAGGCGCTGTGGGCTTCATCAGGTGTAGGAGGCGCGCAAGGCGAGGCGGCGCACGTTGCCTGGAAGTGTTCGGGACCTGTTGAAACTAAACATTAAGACTATCAAAATTGAAAAAATTCCGTCAAGCCATTTTTCCTCGGGACCGCTTGCAGGGTGATTTGCCGTTTGCAATCCCCAAAAAAGCTATGGTATAAATCATGGCCTCGCGGGGCAATCGTTGCCAGACCCGCGGCCGGGAGACCCCATAGCTTATGCAAAAAGACGCGCAGCCCAAACAGGCCAAACTGACGTTGGACGATAATGAACTGGCCCGGCGGCTCTTCGGTGAACACAACCACAATCTGCTGCGGATAGCCGACGCCGTGGGGGTTCGGATTTCCGCCCGGGGAAGCGAGGTGCTGATCGAAGGCGACGCCATCGAGACCGACCTCGCCCACAACATCCTAAGCCAGCTCTACGGCCTGCTGGAGGAGGGTTACCCGGTCTACCCCAACGACGTCGACTACGCTGTGCGGGCCCTCAGCGGCAACGATCGCGCCCGGCTCAAGGACATCTTTCTCGACACGGTCTACATCACCGCCAAAAAAAGAGCCATCACGCCCAAAAGCCTGTCCCAGAAAAAATACATCGACGCCATTCGCAGCTACGACATCGTTTTCGGGATCGGACCCGCCGGAACCGGAAAAACCTACCTGGCCATGGCCATGGCGGTATCGGCGCTGTCCAAGAACCAGGTCAGCCGCATCATTCTGACCCGTCCGGCCGTGGAGGCCGGGGAGGCCCTCGGGTTTCTGCCCGGGGATCTGGCCGACAAGGTCGACCCCTATCTGCGGCCCCTGTACGATGCGCTGCACGACATGATGCGCTTTGAAAAGGTCGGGGCGCTCATGCAGCAAGGGGTCATTGAAGTGGCCCCCCTGGCCTTTATGCGCGGTCGGACACTGAACGATTCCTTCATCATTCTGGACGAGGCCCAGAACACGACCTCGGAGCAGATGAAAATGTTTCTGACCCGCATCGGCTTCAACTCCAAGGCGGTGATCACCGGGGATATCACCCAGATCGATTTGCCGGCCAACCGGGCCTCGGGTCTGGTTGAGGCCAAAAAAATTCTCCGGGAAATCGCCGGTATCGCTTTTGCCTTCTTTTCCAAGGAAGATGTGGTCCGCCACCGGCTGGTGCAGGATATCATCCGGGCCTACGAAGAACTCGGCAACGTCCGGTCTGAAGCCTAAGTCTCCCCCCTATGAAATACAGAAAAAGAAAAGAATCCGTCATTTCCTTTTTCAAGTCCAACACGGCGGTCAGGTGGGGGATCCTGGTGGTCGTGACGGCCATCTTCACCCTGATGCTCTACCCGAACCTGGTGGTCACCCGGCGCAGCTACGAGGTCGGGGACGTGGCCCAACGGGACGTCAAGGCGCCCAAGGATTTCTTTATCGAGGACAAGATCGCCACCGAGGCCAAGCGGCGCCAGGCGGCCGACAGTATTCTGACGGTGTACGATTTTGACACGGAGCTGGCCGGTCGGCTGAAAACTCGCGTGAACCGGGCTTTCAGCCTGTTGCAGGCCGTTTACCAGCCCTCGGCGACTGCCGCGCCCGCGCCCCAGCCGGTCGGCGATCCCACGGTGCCGGCCGATCCGGACAACCCCACCCAAATGAAACTGGGCCCTCCCAGCCCGGAGGAGATCGCCGCCGAGCGTCAAGAGCGGGCCTGGCAGCTGAAGGGCGAGTTTCAGTCCGAATTGGGGATCGCGGTCAGTGACGGCGCCTACGCCATTCTCGAAAAACATGCCTTTAGCGAGGCCATTGCCGGTTTGATCACCGATATTCTGGCCAAAACCTTGGGCGCGGGCGTGGTCTCCAACAAGGAAATCCTGCTGCGGGTGGCCGACAAGGGCATCATGCTGCGGGTCGTGGGCTCCCAGAGCGAAAAACCGGTTTTCAATCTCGAACCCTTCTACGGTTTGGATCAGGCCAAGTCCATGGTGCGGATAATCGGGCAGCCATACCTCAAGGACCTGGAGTACACCCTGCGCAATCTCATTGTGGATTTCATTCAGCAGCTGATCCAGCCCAACATCACCCTCAACCGCAATGAGACCGAAACCCGCAAGGAGGCTGCCGCGGCGGAGATCAAGCCGATCCTCTATCAGATCAAGGCCGGCGAAATGCTGCTGCGGGAGGGCGAACGGCTCACCCAGGTGCAGCTTCTCAAACTGCAAACGCTCCAGGACCAGACCCGCAACACCCAGCTGTGGGTCCGCAGCGCCGGCACCGCGCTGCTGATTCTCTGCCTGCTGGTGACCGCGTGCACCCTGCACGCCCGGAACCACATCCCGGGCGGGCAGGATCACAACAAAACCCTCCTTTTTCTGGCGACGGTTTTTCTGATCTTTCTATTTGTTGCCAAGATCTCGTTTCTTTTGGCCCGCGCCATCGCGGTCAATGAGCCTTTCGGTATCACCCACAGCGCGATATCCTACGGGATTCCGCTGGCGGCCGGCGCCATGAGCGTCTGTCTTTTTCTGTGTCTGGACTGGGCCATCGCCTTTTCGGTCGTTACCGCCGTTTCCGTCGCCGTCCTTTTTCACAACCGCCTGGAGATCTTCATCTACTTCCTGATCAACAGCTCCATGGCGGCTTACTGGCTTCAGAACTGCCGTGAGCGCAGGGCTTTCATCCGGGCGGGCACCCGCCTCGGTCTGCTCAACGTCGTTTTGGTGACGGCCTTGAATCTTTACAGCGGCGATGTTGCCGGCATCCGGCTGCTGTGGAACTGGGCGTTTGCCTTCCTGGGGGGGGTCGGCGCCGGGCTCGTCGCGGCCGGGATCGCCCCTCTGCTGGAGGTCACCTTCGATTACACCACCGACATCAAACTGCTGGAACTGGCCAATCTGGACCGCCCGATTTTACGACGCCTGATGATCGAGGCCCCCGGCACCTATCACCACTCCGTGATTGTGGGCTCGATGGTGGAGGCCGCCGCCACTGCCATCGGCGCCAACTCTCTGCTGGCCAAGGTGTGCGGCTACTACCACGACATCGGCAAGATCCGTAAGCCCCTGTATTTCATTGAAAACCAGATCCACGGTAAAAACAAGCACGACAAGCTGGCGCCGTCGATGTCCGCCCTGATCCTGATTGCGCATGTCAAGGAGGGGGTCGAAATCGCCCGGGAAAACAAGCTCGGCCAGGCGATTACGGACACCATCCGGCAGCACCACGGCACCAGCCTGATCAGTTATTTTTTTGAAAAGGCCAAACAGCGCAGAGGTGAGGAAAACGTCAACATCGACGACTATCGCTACCCCGGCCCCCGCCCCCAGACCCGCGAAGCCGGGCTGGTGATGCTGGCCGACGTCGTTGAAGCGGCCTCACGCACCCTGGAAAACCCCACCCCTTCGCGCATCCAGGGGCATGTCCAGAACCTGATCAACAAGGTGTTTTCAGACGGCCAGCTGGACGAGTGCGAGTTGACCCTCAAGGACCTGCACCAGATTGCCAAGAGTTTCAACAAGATCCTCAACGGCATTCACCACCACCGCATCGAATACAGCGAAAATCTGGCCGCTGCCAGCGGAAAGAGTAAAAATGGAAGTTCTGATCGACAACCGCCAAAACCGTCAGCCGATTCCCCTAAAGAAACTAAAGCAGGCGGCACAGGTCGTCTTAAGCGCCTTGGACTGTCCTGAGGCGGAGCTGTCCATCGTGATTGTGGATGACGCCGAAATCGCCGAGCTGAACCAGCGCTATCTCCAGCGCAGCGGCCCCACCAACGTGTTGGCCTTTCCGATGCAGGAAGGCGAATTCGCCGAAATTTCACCCCACCTTCTCGGGGACGTGGTGATCTCGGCGGATACTGCCGCGCGCGAGGGCCGTGAGGCCGGGATCCCGATGGTGACGCATTTCACCGCGCTCCTGGTTCACGGAATTCTGCACCTGCTTGGCTATGACCATGAAACCGATCAAGCCGAGGCCCGTGAGATGGACGCCAAAAGCCGGGAGTTGCTGGCCCTGCTGGAAAGCCGCTCGCTGCGGGCTGCGCGCTGACCCAAAAACTTTAGGAGCAGAGGGTCGCCATGAACCTTGTCACGGCCTCACAGATGCAGGCGATGGATCGGGAAACCATCGACGGTTTCGGGATCCCCGGGCGGGTATTGATGGAAATCGCCGGCCGCGGTGCCACCGACTTTCTGCTGGAGCGCTTTCCCGACCTGACGGGCCGCAAGCTGGCGGTCGCCGCCGGGCCCGGCAACAACGGCGGCGATGGCTTTGTCATGGCCCGCTGTTTAGCCCAGCGGGGATTTGCGGTAACCGTTTATCTGCTCTGCGCACCGGAGCGTGTCCAGGGGGATGCCGCCGCCAACCTCAAACTGCTGGCGCCCCTGTCGGTGCCGGTGGTGGCCGTGCCGGACGAGGCCGTCTTTGCGGCCCACCGGGCGGAGATGGCCGCCTGTGACGTCTGGATCGACGCCATCTTGGGCACCGGCCTGACCTCCGCGGTCAGGGGGTTTTATCACAGCCTGATCCAGTTTATCAACCGCTCCGGGCGCCCGGTGTTTGCCGTCGACATCCCCTCCGGAATCAACGCCGACACCGGCCAGCCCTGCGGCGCCTGTATCCGGGCGCAAGCGACGGCCACCTTCGGTCTGGCCAAGACCGGCCACTTTCTGCAACCCGGGGCGGCCTTCAGCGGCGCGCTGCGGGTGATCGATATCGGGATTCCACCCCACATCGTCGCCAAGGCCCATCCGCGCCACTATCTGCTGACTCCCCAGGCCTTTGCCAGTGCGCTGGCCGCGCGGCCGGCCGACGCCCACAAGGGCACCACCGGCCACCTGCTGGTGCTCGCCGGCGCGCCCGGCAAAACCGGGGCCGCCGCCATGACGGCGCTTTCCGCCCTGCGCAGCGGCGCCGGGCTGGTGAGTCTCGGCGTGCCGGCCGGCTTGAATGCGGTGCTGGAAACCCTGGTGCTCGAGGCCATGACCGTCCCGCTGCCCGCGGCGGCCGACGGCGGTCTGGCATCCGCGGCCGGCGAGGAGATCCTCGGCCTGCTTCCCGGAAAAAAATGTCTGGCCCTCGGGCCGGGGCTGGGCACCGGGCCGGAAACCCGCGCCCTGATCCGGCAGATTTTGGCGGGCTGCCCCTTGCCCGTGGTGATCGACGCCGACGGCCTGAACTGCCTGGCGGCGGAGCCCGGTCTTTTGAAAAGCCTCGACGTGCCGGTGATCCTGACCCCCCATCCCGGGGAAATGGCGCGTCTGACTGGCGCCACGGTCCAAGAGGTGCAGGCCGATCGCATCGCCTGCGCCCGCGATTTCGCCCGCCAGTTCAATGTCCACCTGGTGCTCAAGGGCGCCGGGACCGTTGTGGCCCACCCCGACGGGGCCGTTTACGTGAATCCTACCGGCAACCCCGGGATGGCCGCCGGTGGCATGGGCGATGTTCTCACCGGCGTCATCGCGGGCCTGGTGACCCGGGGCGTGCCGCCGGCTGAAGCCGCCCGTGCCGGGGTCTATCTGCACGGGCGGGCCGCGGACGGCGTGGCCCGCCAGGTGGCGCCGTTTGGGTATCTGGCATCGGAGGTGATGGCCGCCGTTCCCCGCCAGTTCCGGGAGCTGATCGGGGGGACGGATCCGGCGAGGCCTTTGCCACCGATTTCTGAGCCGTCCGATTGGGGGCCTTGACGTTATTTCTGACAGCAAGGCGGTCGGGGGTTTTGACGGGCGGCCGCTGACGGGAAGCCTCATGACAGACAGGATCCAGATCACCACCCGCTCGGTCGGCGAAACCCAGGCCCTGGCCCGCGGGCTTGGCGCCCGGATGGCGGCGGGAATGGTGGTGGCCCTCACGGGGGACCTCGGCAGCGGCAAAACAGCCTTTGTTCAGGGGTTGGCCGAAGGCCTGGAAGTCCCGGCGGACTACTACATCACCAGTCCGACCTTTACCCTGGTGAACGTCTATCCCGGTCGGGTGCCGCTCTACCACGCCGATCTCTACCGGCTTGCGGGGGCGCTCGACGATCTGGCGGCGCTCGGATTGGATGAAATGGTCGGCGGCGACGGGGTGCTGGCCATCGAGTGGTCCGAACGGCTGCCTGAGGGCTACCTGACCGATTACATTGCGGTTCAGCTTGAATTCCAAAATGATGATGCCCGGCGGATCACCCTTTCCGCCATTGGATGCGAAAGCGGAAATCTGATAAATACCCTCGCCGAAACGCAGTCGTCCCGGCAGAAGACGTCGGACGTCCGGTCGCGGGAATAAATTCGAACTACCGGTCGGCGGCGATTTCGCCTGGCGCCCGGTTTGAAAACGGCAAACCGCGACGGCGGCACTTTTTTGCGCATTATCCACTTTAAACCCGAAACTGAGGCATAGACTCCCATGGCCCTCATCGTTCAAAAGTTCGGCGGCACCTCGGTGGCCTCTCTCGACCGCATTCGCAATGTGGCCAACCGGGTCACCAAAACCTACAACCAGGGCAACGACGTGGTGGTCATTCTGTCGGCCATGGCCGGTGTGACCGACGGGATCATCGAGATGGCCCACAAGGTGACCCCGGTTCCCGACAAGCGGGAACTCGATGTCCTCCTGGCAACCGGCGAGCAGACCACGGCGGCGCTGCTGGCCATGATGCTCAAGGACATGAAATACCCTGCCCAGTCCCTGATGGGATTCCAGGTCAAGGTGCTCACCGACGATAAGTTCGGCAACGCCCGGATCCGCGATATCGGCGGCGGGCCGATCCCCGAGCTCTTGAAGCATCGCAATATCGTAGTGGTGGCGGGCTTTCAGGGCAGTGACTTCAACGGCAACATCACCACCCTGGGCCGCGGTGGCTCGGACACCTCGGCAGTCGCCATCGCCGCGGCCCTCAAGGCCGATATGTGCGAAATCTACACCGATGTGGACGGCATCTACACTGCGGACCCCAATGTCTGCCACAAGGCGCGCAAGCTCCACGCCATCTCCTACGACGAGATGCTGGAGATGGCCAGCCTCGGGGCCAAGGTGCTCCAGATCCGGTCGGTGGAGTTTGCCAAAAAATACAATGTGCCGATTCACGTGCGATCATCCTTTTTGGAGGAGGAGGGCACCATGGTGGTGGAGGAGGATTCCTACATGGAAAGAGTTGTCGTATCCGGCGTGACCTGTGACAAGCATCAAGCCCGCATCACCCTGGTGCAGGTGCCCGATCGGCCCGGGATCGCCCATAAGGTCTTTGCACCGATCGCCGAAGCCGGCATCCTGGTGGACATGATCATTCAGACTTCGCCCTCCGGTGGGCGCAATGACATTACCTTTACCGTTCCGCGAAGCGATTACCGCCAGGCCATGGAGATCGAAGAGCGGGTGGCGGCGGAGATCGGTGCCAAAGCCGTCCAGGGCCGGGATGACACCGCCAAGGTGTCGGTGACCGGGCTGGGGATGAAAAGCCACTCCGGGGTCGCCACCAAAATGTTTGCGGCCCTGGCCAGCGAAAACATCAACATCCGGCTGATCAGTACCTCGGAAATCCGGATTTCGTGCGTGATCGACGAAAAATACGCAGAGCTGGCAGTCCGGGTGCTGCACAACGCTTTCGGGCTGGACCAGGAGCCGTCGCAACCGGAGTAGGCCGCCCGGCGGCGCTTCTCCTGGGACCTTTGGGGGGCGGATCACATGCAGCTGGCACCTCGATTTGAAACCGCGCGCGGAGACGGCATCGATCTCCACCTGGCCCTCTGGGACGGGCAGGGCCCCCCGGTGGTCTGCATTCATGGGCTGACCGCCAATTGCCGCTGCTGGGACCCGGTGGCCCGCCAGCTTTTTCCGTGGTTTCGGGTCGCGGCACCCGATCTGCGCGGTCGGGGGCGATCCGGGCGGCCGCCGCACGGTTACAGCGTTGCCCGCCACGTGGCGGATCTCGAGGGCCTGCTGGACCACCTGGGGCTGGAATCGGCGGTCATCATGGGCCACTCCCTGGGGGCCGTCATCACCCTGGCCTTTGCAGCCCACCATCCCGAGCGGGTCACCCGGGCGGTCCTCTGGGATGGCGGCGGACGGCTATCGGAGGCCGAAACCCAGCGGGTGTTTGAAGGCATTCAACCGGTGCTGCAGCGACTCGCAGAGGTCTATGCCGACGCCGAGGCCTACCTTCAGGCGCGTCGTCAGACCCCCTATCTCCAGCCCTGGTCCTTGGCCCTGGAAACCTACTTTCGCTACGAGCTCGAAGCCGTTCCAGACGGGGTGCGCGCCAATATCCAGGTCGAGCACATCCTGGAGGAAATCCAGCAGCTGGGCGAATTGGACGTGGGCGCGCTGTATCCCCGGGTTCGCTGTCCGCTCCTGATTCTGCGGGCCCTCAGGGGGCTGCTCACGCCCGACGACATCCTGCTGCCCGAGCGCGCCGTGGACGAAATGCGCCGGCAGATGCCCCAGCTTCAGTGTGTGGATCTCCCCGGTGCCAACCACTACTCGGTGCTCTTCCATCCCAATGCCGTGCGCGATTTTGCCCTGCGGGAGTTTCTGCGACCCGTCCGTTAAATCCCGCGGCCCTGTCACCTGGCCCGGTTGTGGCTTGATCAGAAAGTGGCCGCGGGGGTGCCGGCCGGGCTTTTCGAACCAGGCTGCAGGGCCGATGCGATTTCTTGGTTGGTGCGCGTCAGGGCGTCCTGGATGTCTTCGGCTTCCAGCAGGGGGCGGCCGATCACCAGCAGGTGGGCGCCGGCACGGATGGCCTCGGCCGGGGTGGCGGTGCGGCGCTGGTCATCGTCGCGGGTGTACCAGGCGGGGCGAATCCCCGGGCAGATTTTTTTAATGGGGAACTCGTCAATTTCGCGCAGGTCGCGGGCCGAGCAGACCAGGTAGCCATAGCGACCGGCGGCCTCGCGCGCCATGCCGGCCACCATGGCTGCAATGCTGGGGCCGCGGTAATAGCGGCTGAAGTGTTCCGGCCCGATGGAGGTCAGGACGGTGACGCCGGCCAGGCTGTCCCCGCTGAGGCCTTCCGCCGCCGGGTCGTAGCCGGCGGTGCAGTGCACAGTGGTGATGTCGGCGCCCGCGGAGAGGTGCTGGTGCAGTGACTCGGTCATGGCACTGGGGATGTCGTAGAGTTTGAAATCCAGCATCACGCGGCCGTAAGGCCTGATGTCCGCGAGGACCGCAAGCCCCCGGTCGAGCACCGCTCGCCTGATCTTGTAGCCCCACACCCGACCGCTGGTGCGGGTGATGATGTCGCGGGCCTGGTTCCAGGGAAGATTGTCCAGGGGCAGAATGATCCGGCTTTCCATGGCAGTTTCCTTATCGGTTATGGATCCATCAGACGCTTGGGGCAGACGTTTGGGGTAGACGCTCGGGGTGCCGGGTGAGAGCGTTCGGCGTCACCGGAGGCCTTTGGCGGGGGCAACCCGCGCCATCCTAAAGGCCCTTACCCCCGCAGCGTTCATATCGGAATTTCGGATGGACGAAAACCCATTTTTCCGTAAATTCAAGAAATCCAGAGAAATCCATTGATAAATTCAGGTGCCGGGTGCTAATTAAAACCGGCCATTGGATTTCATCCAGAATTTGAGTTAAATGCTGACAACTGTCTGGATTGATAAGTTATTATGTCCGATACAGCACGATTTTAATCGGAAAAACCCAGCTGCGCGAGCTGAAGGCGGTGCGGGAGACCTGCTGGGAGGGGGTGTGCCCGGCCCGGCGATGCTGCCGGCGGCCGGTCGCGGTTTACGGCAAGCGGAGTGGCGGCCTCTGACAAGGAAAACGCATGTCACCAAATGACAGCCAACGCAATCTGTTGCGAATGCTGCCCGGCGTCGACCGGATTCTCGCGTCGCTGGCGCAGATCGCCGAAGTCGCCGATGTGCCCAAAGCCGTCCTGGTGCGCTGTGCCCGTTTGACACTGGACGCGTGGCGGGAGCGGATTCTGGCCGGCGGCGCCCAGGCGCCTGCTGTAAGCCCGGCCCTGGAGACGATTGTCGCGCAGGTCCGGGGGCGGGTTTCGCAGGCGATGGCCCACAATCTCAAACGGGTGGTCAATGCCACCGGCGTCGTCGTTCATACCAATCTCGGGCGCTCGCTGCTGGCTGCGGCGGTTCTGGAAAACCTGGTCGAGATCGCCGGCCGCTATTCCAACCTGGAGTTCGATCTGGCGGCCGGCAGGCGCGGCTCCCGCTATACGGCAGTCGAGGACGTCCTCTGCGAGATCAGCGGGGCCGAGGCGGCCATGGTGGTCAACAACAATGCCGGGGCGGTGCTGCTGTGCCTGGAAACCCTGGCCCGGGGGCGCAAGGTGATCGTCTCGCGCGGGGAGTTGGTGGAGATCGGCGGCGCCTTCCGCATCCCGGACGTCATGGCCAAAAGCGGCGGCATTCTCAGTGAGGTGGGGACCACCAACCGCACGCACCTGCGGGATTATGCCGGCGCCGTCGATGACCAAACCGCGCTGCTGCTCAAGGTCCACAAGAGCAATTACAGCATCGTCGGGTTTTCCGCCGAGGTGTCGTTGCGGGAGTTGGTGGCGCTCGGCGCCGAGCACGGGCTGCCGGTGATGGAAGACCTGGGCAGCGGGACGTTTATCGACTTTTCGCACTACGGGCTGGCCAAGGAGCCCACTGTCCAGGAGTCCGTGGCGGCCGGGGCCGATGTGGTCACCTTCAGCGGCGACAAGCTGCTCGGCGGCCCCCAGGCGGGGCTGATTGTCGGGAGGCGGGCGACCATCGCGCGCATCAGGCAAAACCCCATCACCCGTGCGCTGCGCATCGACAAGTTGACTCTGGCGGCCCTGGAGAGCACCTTGCGGCTCTACCGCGACCCGCGGCGCGCCGTGGCGGCGATCCCCACCCTGCAGATGATCACGATGCCCTTCGCGGCCACGGAAGGCCGCGCCCGCCGGTTGGGCGAAGCGCTTGCGGCCCTGGGTGATGAGCGTTTGGGGATTTCTTTGCGCGAGCTGGCCTCCAAGGCCGGCGGCGGCGCCCTGCCGCTGCTGGACTTGCGCAGCTTGTGCGTGGGGGTCAGCATCCGGGGGCTTTCCGCCAGCCGGGTGGAAGCGGCCTTGCGGGCCGGAACACCGCCGGTTATCGCACGGATTGAAGACGACCTGTTGATCCTGGATCCCCGGACGCTTCAGGAAGGCGAGGCCGCCATCATTGTCGACGCCTTTGCAACCCTACTGAAAAGAGCCCCAACATGACTCAAAACGATCCGAACATTCAGACTCAATGCGGCTCAGGCCGCGAATTCCTGTTTTCCCGCAACCAGCCCCCCGCCGGCGCGCTTGCGGCCGTGCGCGCGACTGAGCCGTCGCAGGGCGGCGCGCCGGCGAAAACGCTGCCTTTTGCCGCCGATGAACAGGCGGAAACAGCGTTTCTGGCGCGGGCCATGGCGCGGCTTGCAAGCGCGGGTGGCTTCGGGACCCTGGTCATCCGCATCGACCCCTTGGAACTCGCTGATGACGGGCCACCCGGCGGGCAGCTGGAAACCGTTCGCAGGGTTCTCGGGGAGGCGGTGGAACGCCTCTGCCGGGATCAAAACGGCCTCTGGGCCGAGATCGGGGTCGATGCTGTCGCCTGCTTTCTGCCCGGACGAAACGCACCGCAGTGTCGTGAAGCCGCCCGGTGCATTCAGCAGGCCCTCTCCGTGCGGCGAGCGGAAACCGTGACCGTCGGCATCGCCATGTTTCCCTGCATCAATTACCACCGGCGCCAGATGCTCGCCAACGCCCGCAAGGCCGTTGACCACGCCGCTTTTTTCGGGCCCGGCAGCCGAGTGGTGTTCGACGCCGTCAGTTTGAACATCAGCGGCGACCGGTTCTACCAGGAAGGGGATTTCAAGGGGGCCGTGGAAGAGTTCAAGCGGGCGCTCCTGCTGGACCCCACCGAGGTCAACGTGCACAACAGTCTGGGGGTCTGTTACGGGCTCCTGGGGCGGCTGGATGAGGCCCTGGCGGCCTTCGAGGCCGCCGTCTTCCTGGATCCCGAAGAAGCGCTGGCGCGCTATAACAGCGGCCTGGTGCACATGCTGCAGGCGCGCAGCGACGAGGCCCTGGCGTGTTTTCGCGAAGCCGGCCGGATCTCCCCCGACCTTTTTGAGGTGGCCTTTCAGACCGGCAAGTTATACCTGATCAAGGGCGAGCCCGCAAAGGCGCTCGGTTTTCTGGAAAAGGCAGCCGGGCTCCAGCCCGCGGCCGGTCCCGCCCATGCCTGTCTCGGGCAGTGTTACGAGGCCCTGGAGCGCCCGCAAGAGGCCGTCGCCGCCTACAAGCGGGCCGTCAAACAAAACCCCGGCGACGCCGCCTCGCTGTCGGCCATCGGGCACCTGTTCGATCTTCAGGGGGAAAACCCGGAGATCGCCACCCTCTTCTGCCGGCAGAGTGTGGCGCTGGAACCGGCCAGTGGTCTTTATCACTACCGTCTGGGACGCCTGCTGCTCAAGCAGGATCAGGTCGCGGCGGCGCTGGAGGCTTTCGAGGCCGCCCGCGAGCGCGGCCATGATGCCCGGGAGGAGATCGACAGCCTTCAGCGGCGCCTCACCGCCAGGGCGTCCTGAAAAACAGGAGGCACCACCGCGTGGATCCCACCCATCAGATTCTGACCATTCTCGAGGACTCCCTGGCGGTCAAGGACGCCTTTATCCGGCAGCAGCTCGACAAGATCCGCGAGTCCGCCGAACTGCTGGCCACCACCCTGGCGGCCGGCGGCAAACTGCTGATTTTCGGAAACGGCGGCAGCGCCGCCGACGCCCAGCACATGGCCGCCGAATTCATCAACCGCTTTCAGGTGGAGCGGCAGCCCCTGCCGGCCATCGCCTTGACCACCGACACCTCCGTTATCACCAGCATCGGAAACGACTACGGTTTCGACCAAATCTTTTCCAAGCAGGTTCAGGCGCTGGGCCGTGCCGGTGACGTGGCCCTTGGAATCAGCACCAGCGGCAAGTCGCCCAACGTTCTGCGGGCTATCCAGACGGCTGCCGCGCAGGGGCTGACGACCATCGCCCTGACCGGCGGCAGCGGTGATCTGGCGGCGCAGGCCGACCTCGTTTTCTGTGTGCCCTCAGCGGTCACCGCCCGCATCCAGGAGGCCCACATCACGCTGGTGCACATCTGGTGCGATCTTGTGGAGCGGATCCTTTTCCCGCAAGCCGCCGTTTGAACCCAAGACCCTCCCGAGGAGTCCGTTGCATGCCGAAACGACGCTTCAGCCCGATCGCACTCGAAGATTTGCACACTTACTCCCTCAAGGACCGTCCCAGCAAGGTCAGCACGGCCGACTTCGCCGCCAGCTGGCAGGCTGGCGGGGGGTTCAGGGCGTTTATCGAAAGCCTGCCCCGGGTGCTGGCGGCCGAGGACCTGCGGGTGGTGACCAGCGCAGTGGCGGAGGCCTACCGCGGGGGGCGGACCGTCCTGGCGGGTATGGGTGCCCATGTGATCAAGGTCGGGCTCAACCCGGTGGTGGTGGACCTGATGACGCGGGGGATCCTGAACGGGATCGCCCTCAACGGCGCCGGGATCATCCACGATTATGAACTGGCCTTGGTGGGGCGGACCTCAGAAGATGTGGCCGCCGGCCTGGGCGCCGGCGCCTTTGGGATGGCGCGGGAAACCTGCGAGTTTCTCGGGGCGGCCATCCGCCGGGCCGAACGCGAGGACATCGGACTGGGCGAGGCGGTGGGACGCCAGATCCTGGACGCCCGACTGCCGTTTGCGGGCGACAGCATCCTGGCGGCCGGGGCGCGGTTGGAGATACCGGTGACCGTTCACGTGGCCATCGGAACCGACATCATTCACATGCACCCGCAGTTTGACCCCCGGGCCGCGGGCGCGGCCAGCCACCGCGATTTTCGGACCTTTGCGGCCATGGTGGCGAGCCTGCAGGGCGGGGTGTATTTCAACATCGGATCGGCCGTGATTCTGCCGGAGATTTTTCTCAAGGCCCTCAGCCTGGTGCGCAACCGCGGTTTTCTGGTCTCCGACCTGACCACCGTGAACCTGGATTTCATCCGCCAGTATCGGCCCCTGACCAACGTGGTCAACCGCCCGACTCTCGGGGGTGGCCGGGGAATCAATCTCGTGGGACACCACGAGATTATGCTGCCGCTGATCGCCGCCGCCATTTTGGAGCAGCTGGCGGGCACCGATTGATTTAAATTCCATAAGGGTTTATATTAACTATTTTTGATGAGCCACAGACCATGGGCAAGAGGCCGTCGCTGGGCCTCTTGCCCGTGCACCTGTTCCTCTGCGCGCAAAAGGGTCCTATTTTTCTGAAGGAGACCAGCCCATGCCGATCTACGAGTACCACTGTCAAAAATGCGGCCATGACTTCGAATACCTGGTGATGGGCGGTGACCAGCCCGAGTGCCAGGCCTGTCACAGCAAGGAGGTCTGCCGCCTGATGTCCGCCTGTGGCTTTGTTTCAAAGGGCAGCGGCGGCCAGACGCTTAAAACCACCGCCGCGACCTCCTCCTGCAGTGGCTGCAGCGCCAGCAGCTGCGCCGGGTGCGGCCACTGATGGGGCAAGCGATCGTCATCGGCACCCGCGGCAGCCAGCTGGCCCTGTGGCAGGCCAACTGGGTGCGTTGCGCCATCATTGAACGGTTTCCCGATGTGAGGGTCGAACTGCTGGTCATCAAGACCACGGGGGATAAAATCCTCGATGTGGCTCTGGCCAAAGTGGGCGGCAAGGGGCTTTTCGTCAAGGAAATCGAAGAGGCGCTGCTCGCCGGCCGGATCGACATGGCCGTCCACAGCATGAAGGACATGCCGGCCGATATCCCCGAGGGGCTTTGGATCGGCGCCGTGCCCGAGCGCGAAAACCCGTTGGACGTCCTGATCACGCGCCGCGGGGAGCGGCTTGCGGCGCTGCCCGCGGGCGCGCGGGTGGGCACCAGCAGCCTGCGCCGTGGGGCCCAGTTGCGCGCCCGGCGGCCCGACCTGCGGATCCGCACCCTGCGGGGCAATCTCGACACCCGCCTGCGCAAGCTGGCGGCCGATAATTTGGATGCCATCGTTCTCGCCGCGGCCGGGGTGCACCGTCTGGGGCTGGCCGAGCGGGTGAGCGAATACCTCCCCGCGGAGGTGATGCTGCCGGCCGTGGGGCAGGGGGCGCTGTGCATCGAGGTGCGGCGGGAGGACCCCCTTACAGCCCCGCTGGCGGCCGCCCTGGACGATCCGGCGACCCGTACGGTGGTCACCCGGGAGCGGGCGTTGCTGAAACGCCTGGAAGGCGGCTGTCAGGTACCCATTGCGGCCCACGGCACCCTTGCGGGCGCGGTTTTTTCGCTAACCGGTCTGGTGGCGGAGGTCGACGGCCGGACCCTCATCCGTGAGACCCGCAGCGGTTCGGCCGCCGTGCCGGAAACCGTCGGAATTCAACTGGCAGAGCACCTGCTGGCGCTCGGGGCCAAAGAGATCCTGGACAAACTGAAACGGGAAGGCCATTGACGCATGAAGGCTAAAGTCTACCTGATCGGCGCCGGACCCGGCGACCCGGGCTTGATAACGGTCAAGGGGCGTGAGTGCATCGCCGCGGCCGACATCGTCATTTACGACTACTTGGCCTCTCCCGCGCTGCTGCAGTTCGCGCGCGCGGACGCCGAGCTGATCTACGTGGGCAAAAAGGGGGGCGACCACACCCTGCCCCAGGAGGAGATCAACGCCCTGCTGGTGGCCAAGGCTGCCGGGGGTGCCGTGGTGGCGCGCCTCAAGGGGGGCGACCCATACATTTTCGGGCGCGGCGGCGAGGAGGCCGAAGTGCTGGTTTCGGCCGGGATCGCCTACGAGGTGGTCCCGGGGGTCACCTCCGCCATCGCTGCGCCGGCGTATGCCGGGATTCCGCTGACCCACCGGGATTTCACCTCCACCGTGGCCTTTGTCACCGGGCATGAAGACCCCACCAAAACGGCCTCCAGCGTCGACTGGGAAGCCCTGGCGCGGGGCATCGGCACCCTGGTGTTCTTTATGGGGGTCAAAAACCTGCCCCACATCACGCGGCAGCTGACGGCCCACGGCATGTCGCCGGACAAGCCGGTGGCGGTGGTGCGTTGGGGGACAACTGCCGCCCAGCAGACCGTCACCGGTACCCTGGCGACCATCGAGGGTGCGGTTCGTGCGGCGGGCATCAAAGCCCCCGCCATCATCGTGGTCGGCGAGGTGGTGAGCCTGCGGGAAACCCTGCAGTGGTTCGAAAAACGGCCCCTGATGGCCAAGACCGTCGTGGTCACCCGCGCCCGGGAGCAGGCCAGCGACCTGCTGCGCGCGCTTTCCGAGCTGGGGGCGGCCTGTCTGGAATGCCCCACGATTCAGGTGCTGGCGCCGGGCGACGCGGCCCCCCTGGAACGCGCCGTCGCCAACCTGGGATCCTATGACTGGATCGTTTTTACGAGCGTCAACGGCGTGCGCTTTTTCTTCGAGCGCCTCTTTGCACAGGGTCGTGACGTGCGTGCTCTGGGGCACCTGCGGACCGCCGCGATCGGCCCGGCCACGGCCGAACGGTTGCGGTCCTTCGGGCTGACCACCGACATTCTGCCCGACAGCTACCGGGCCGAGGCGGTTGCGGCGGCCTTTGCGCGCGAGGCCGTGCGCGGCAAAAAAATACTGCTGCCCCGCGCCCGCGAGGCCCGCTCGGTGCTGCCCGAGGCCCTGAAGACCCAGGGGGCCGTCGTCGATGAAGTGGTCGCCTATGAAACCATGGCGGTCGCGGATTCGGCCGAAGCCCTGCTGCAGCGTCTGGAAAAACGGCAGATCGACCTGGTCACCTTTACCAGTTCCTCAACCGTCAAAAACTTCAAGGCGCTGCTGCCCGCGGCGGATTTTGAACGCCTGATGGCAGGGGTGACCGTCGCCAGCATCGGTCCGATCACCACCGAGACCGCCCGCGGGCTGGGGTTTGAGGTCCACATCAGTGCCCGGACATACACCATCCCCGGCTTGTGCGAAGCGATTCTGGCGTTCTACTCCCGGACCTGACCCGGTTCCCACCCCGACGGGGGCACCCTCTTGACGGCGCCTGTTGCCTGCCGGCCAGCGCCCGGTGCAAGTGCCTGGGGGTATGGGGCTGATAATTAACCCGACCGCGGCGCATGCGTATCCCGGCAACGCCAGCAGAGGGCGCCATGACCAGCTACCTGGACGAACTTTCGACGTCTGTCGAGACCATTGCGGCCTTCAAGGAAAGTATTCTGACCAACATCGTGCTGCTGGGGCAGATTCCGGCCCCGACCTTCAAGGAAAAACAGCGGGCGGCCGCTTTTCTTGAACGACTGGCGGAATTTCAGGTGGATGAGTGCACCTTTGACGGTTACCGCAACCCCATCGGGATCATCCGCGGCGCGGCGCGGAGCAAACCGCCGATTTTTATGGTTGCCCACCTGGACACCTTCTTCCCCGGGGACATCGATCACAATTTCAGCGTTCAGCGCAACACCATCTCGGGCCCGGGCGTGACCGACAACTCGGTCGGCGTCGGGGTGCTGGCCGCGATGCCCGAAATCTTCCGGCGGCTCAACCTGCGCTTTCAGTCCGACATCGTTCTGGCGGGCGTGATTCAGTCCCTGGGGCGGGGCAACCTGCGGGGGGTTCGGCACCTGCTGAAAACCTGGCCGACCCCTATCCGCGGGGCGGTTGTGGTGGAGGGTACCGAACTGGGGTGCCTGAATTATTCTGCAGACGGCATGATCCGCTGTGACGTCAATTGCCGGGTTGCGCCTGAAAACCGGGCCGAGCAGCGCTTTAAACCCAACGCCATTCTGGTGCTGAACGAGGTCATCAACCAGCTGTTGCAGCTGCGGCTGCCTCAGCGGCCAAGGGCCCGGGTGATCATCGGTAAAATTGAGGGCGGCCTCCAGCACGGCCTGATCGCCTACAGCGCCACCCTCGGCTTCGAGATCCAGAGCGGCGCCGACCGCATGGTTCGGCAGGTATTCGACGACATCCAGGACATCGTGGACGGTATCGGGCACGAGCACCAGGTGGACCTGACGCTCAACACCATCAGCAACATCAAGGCCTCCCGGCTGCCCTATCGGCACCCGCTGGTCAAAAGCACGGTGGCGGTCATGAAGGCCCTCAACCTCAAGCCCCTCAGCGAACCCAGCGAGTCGGAACTCTCGATTTTTCTCTCCCGCAGGATCCCCGCCGTCACCGTGGCCCTCACCCACGGGCAGAATTTCCACCGTGAGGACGCGACCATCGAAATCGCGCCCCTGTTCACCGGCATCGCACAGGTGGTCGGCATCATCCGGGCGATTGACAGCGGAGTGTGCGACGATGAAAAGCTGGCTTGAAAGCAATACCTTTCACTACTCGGCCTTCAGTGATCTCGATCAGCTGGTGGCGGTCAAGGAACGTAAAAATCTCTCCATCTCGCTTTGCCTGCCGACCCTCAACGAGGAAAAGACCATCGCCAAGGAGATCGTGATTTTGAAATCGGAACTCATGACCCGGCGACCGTTGATCGACGAAATCGTCGTGGTCGATTCGGGGTCCACCGACAACACCCTCGAGGTGGCGGCCGCCTACGGGGCGGACGTATACAGCGCCGCGGCGATCCTGCCGCATCTGGAGCCTTTTCGCGGCAAGGGCGAAAACCTCTGGAAGGCGCTTTACATCACCCGCGGCGATATTATCGTGTACCTCGACGCGGATATCAAAAATATCCACCACCGTTTTGCCTACGGCCTGATCGGCCCCCTGTTGATGTCCGATACCATCAAGTACAGCAAGGCCTTTTACGACCGCCCGATTGCCATCGGTAAAAACAAGATCCGACCCACCGGCGGCGGCCGGGTGACCGAACTGGTGATTCGCCCGCTTTTTTCCCTTTTCTTTCCGGAACTGACCCAGATCCTGCAGCCGCTCTCAGGGGAGTATGCCGGCTACCGGGAAGTGTTCGAAAAGATCCCTTTCCCCATCGGCTACGCGGTTGAAACCACGATGATCCTGGATATTTTTCAGCAGTGGGGGCTGGCGGTGATCGCCCAGGTGGATCTTGAAAAGCGCATTCACCGCAACCAGGATACCCGGGCCCTGGGCAAAATGGCCTTCGTCATTCTGAAAACCTTCTGCCAGCGGCTTCAGGAAATGGGGCTGATGGACTGCCGCAATGAGATCCACAACGAAATGATCCAGTACAATCTCGTGCGGACCGAATACCAGCCGGATATTTTTCGGATCGAAGGATTGGAGCGGCCGCCGATCATCGAAATTCCAGAGTACCGCGCCAAGTTCAAACCTCGCGCGGCATGAAAGTGGCGCCGCCCGCAGACGCCCAACCAGAAAGGATGCGAATCCCTTTGGGTGCTATGAAACTCGTCGACCCCCACAACCGCCACCTGAGCTACCTGCGGGTGTCCATCACCGATCGTTGCAACCTGCGCTGCATCTACTGTGTGCCGCCGGACGGGATCCCCAAACTCCCGCACCTCGAAATCCTGCGTTACGAGGAGATCCTGCGGGTGATCCGGGTAGGGGTTGGGATGGGGATCACCAAGGTGCGCGTGACCGGCGGCGAGCCGCTGGTCCGCCAGGGGGTTTACGATTTTCTGCGGGAGCTTAACCGCATGCCAGGCCTGGAGGATGTGTCGCTGACCACCAACGGCGTGCTGCTCAAGGCGAACATCGAGCGCCTGTGGCAGGCCGGTGTCCGGCGGCTCAACATCAGCCTCGACACCCTGAGCCGTGAGAAATACCACCGGATAACAGGGGCTGATCAGTTTGACACCGTCTGGGAGGGCATCAAGCTGGCACTCGAGGCCGGTTTTACGCCCATCAAGATCAACGCCGTGGCCCTGATCGGCGTCAATGACGACGAATTGCTGGCGCTGGCGCGCCTGTCGCTGGCCTACCCCTTCCACATCCGCTTTATCGAGTTTATGCCCATCGGCAAATCCCGCCTGAACACCGACCAGCTGCTGTTGACGGCCGAAATCAGACGCCGCATCAGTGCGCTCGGATCGCTGGTCCCCGTCAGCCAAGGCGTTTTCGACGGGCCTGCGCGGCGCTTCCGCTTCGCCGGTGCCCCCGGCGAAATCGGCTTTATCAGCGCTCTCAGCCACCATTTCTGCGCGCACTGCAATCGCCTGCGCCTGACTGCCAGCGGGCAGCTGCGCCCCTGCCTGCTCGCCGACCACCACGAGGATATGAAAACCGCGCTGCGGCGGGGATGCAGCGACCGCGAGCTGGCCGAGATCTTTGTGGCGGCTGTGCGGCGCAAGCCGATCGATCACTGCCTGGCAGTCGACCATCCCGCTCGGGTGAGCGGTCAGATGTGTTCCATCGGGGGGTAGCGGCTGGAAAAAAGAGGCCCGGACCGCAGAAGTGGAGGCTACGTTTTCTCGCACAAGTCCTTTGGCGGCCCGGGCCGTTGACCGCTCGCGCCCGGGGCCGGCTGGGTGACAGCGGGTATCGCCATAACGGCCCCTGGTGTGCGGCGGCAGACAACCCGTTTATCAGCTCGCGCGTCGGGAATCAAGCATTTTCAATTGCCGCCCATTCATCCCGGATGGCAGCGGCGTAGGTGCGGTGGATACGGTTTCAGGCATCTCACGATCGCAGGGTGGCGGTCAGCCGCAGGGGGTGCGTCAGAAGCGCCAAGGCATCGCGGATATCGGTGCAGACGATATCGGCGGCCAGCAGGGTTTCAACTGCCGTCCCTTCGGCGAGCATGACGGCGATCCCCAGGGCGGCGGACCGCAGCATGCGGCGGTCGTTGCGGCCGTTGCCGATGCAGGCGGTTTGGGCCGCACCCAGCTGCTGCACGTAGCGGTCTTTGCCCAGGTCCTGGTCACCCGGGGGAAGAGTCGCAAAACGGCACGCCACCCCCTCAAGCTGGCTGCGGGCGGTGCCGAAGGTGTCGGCCGTGATCACATGTACGGTCAGCTCGCGGCCGAGGTCGGAGAGCAGTTGCTTGACGCCGGGAAGCAACTGTCCGTCGACTGCCAGGGTGCCGTTAAAGTCCAATACCAGATGGGCGATCTCCAGTTGGCCGAAACCCGGGATGGCGGTTTGAATCATGGGCGCTCCTGTTTTTGACGGGTCGGGGCGGCAAAACGCCGGGTGTCTCGCGCCCTTAGCACATTCCACAGACGGGCGCAATCTGCGGCGATTGACAGCATGCAGGCTTTCCTTTATAGTCGCCGGCCAAAAACGGGCGGGTCGGGTGGCCGCGAACGTCTTTGCCGGAGGTGTTTTATGATCAGGATCAACGAGCATTACCTGAAGCTGCAGTCTTCCTATCTTTTCTCGGAAATCGCCAAGCGGGTGAGGGCCTACCAGGCGGCGCATCCCGAACAGCAGCTCATCAAGCTGGGCATCGGTGATGTCACCTGCGCGCTGCCCCCGGCCTGTATCCGGGCGTTGCATGCGGCCGTGGACGAAATGGGCGCGGAGAGCACCTTCCGGGGTTACGGACCCGAGCAGGGCTACCCGTTCCTGCGGGACAAAATTGCGCGCTTCGATTTCCAGGCGCGCGGGGCCGACATCCAGCCCGATGAGATTTTTGTCAGCGACGGCGCCAAATGCGACACCGGCAACATCCAGGAGCTGTTTGCGACGGATGTCCGCATCGCCATCCCCGACCCGGTTTACCCCGTGTATGTGGACACCAACGTCATGGCCGGCCGCAGCGGCCGATTCGAAGCCGATCGTTACGGGGGAATGGTTTACCTGGAGAGCACGGCCGATAACGGTTTTATCCCCGCGCTGCCGGAAGTGGCGGTGGACCTGATTTACCTGTGCTTCCCCAACAACCCCACCGGGGCCACCATCACCCGCGCGCAACTGGCCGAATGGGTCGCCTATGCCCGTGAAAACCGGGCCCTGATTCTGTTTGATGCCGCCTACGAGGCCTTTATCCGCGACGATGCGCTGCCCCATTCGATTTACGAGGTTCCAGGGGCCCGCCAGGTGGCCATCGAGTTTCGCAGCTACTCCAAAACCGCCGGCTTTACCGGCACCCGCTGCGCCTACACGGTGGTGCCCCGCGACTGCATGGCCTATGACCGCGAGGGGCACGCCCACAGCCTGCACGCCCTCTGGAACCGGCGCCATACCACCAAATTCAACGGGGTTTCCTATCCGGTCCAGCGCGCGGCCGAGGCCGTCTACACCGCCGAAGGCCAGCGCGAGATCCACGCCCTGATCGATGCTTATCTGCAAAATGCGGCCCTCATCCGCCAGGAGATGGACGCGCTGGGCTACCGCTGCGTCGGGGGCGAGAACGCCCCCTATATCTGGGTGGCCGGCCAGAGGGACTCGTGGGACTTTTTCGATCTCCTGCTGAAAAAAGCCGGGGTGGTCTGCACGCCGGGAGCCGGCTTCGGCAGGTGCGGCCAGGGCTATATTCGCATCAGCGCTTTCAACAGCTTCGACAACGTCCAAAAGGCCATGCGGCGAATCCGGACGGCCCTGACCGAATGAACCGGCCGCGGTGCCGCCGGCCAGCCTTCACGGCGCGGCTTGCGGTGTTTTGCGCTTCACCACGTAGGTGATTTTGACGTGCCCGCGGCTGTCGGCCGCCAGGCGCAGGGAGGGCGGGGTCAGCGCCAGATTGGCTGTGAGGCTGCCGCTCTCCCGGATGTCGTCCAGGGGCAGCGGCTCCGTGTAGACCGTTCCGATGTTTTTGACCATCAGGCTGCCGCCGTAAACCCTGACGGTCGCCGGCGTGAGCGTTGCCGATACCATGATCAGGTTGGCCGGCAGATTCCCGACCCAGTCGATCTGCACCGGCAACTCCTTTTGCACCATCGCATCCAGGACCACCGTGATCGTGGCAGGGTCCACGCGTTCGATCACGATGCCGGGGGGCAGGCGGATGTCGTTCTGCGCAATGGTGAAACTGTTGCTGCCGATCTGGCTGTTGGCGAGATTGATCCTCACCGCCACCTGCTCGGGGCGGATGTTGCGGATCAGGGCGTCGGCGCCGGTGAGGTTCAGGCGCAACTTGTCGGCGGAAGTGCTCAGGATCTCCATCTCGGGGGAGCGGTTGAGATACTGGATGGGAATCTCCAGCGTTACCAGCGACTCCTGGCCCCGGGAAAAGCTGAACCAGATGCCGATGACGAAAAGAACGGACACCAGGGCCGCGATCCCCAACTCCCGTTTTTCCCGCCGGGAATGCCGGGCCATGCTTTTCGCCCCGCCCAGATGGCTGTGCAGCGCATCGGCCAACTCCTCCATGCGCTGGATTTCCACCAAATGCCCGTTTCGGGCCACGGTCACATTGCCGCGCTCCTCGGATACGATGATGACCATCGCATCGGTAAGCTCGCTTAACCCCAGACCGGCCCGGTGACGGGTGCCGTAGTATGACGGCAGTCCTTTGTTGCGTGACAGCGGCAGGATGGCGCCCACCTCCCGGACCCGACTGCCCTGGAGGATAACAGCGCCGTCGTGCACCGGGTTGTCGGGCCAGAAGATGCTGAGGAGCATCTCTTTGGATACTTGGCCGTTCCAGGGAATGCCGGCGTGGACCACCTCCTCGAGGCTGTCGCCGGCCGGCAGGACGATCAGGGCACCGGTGTGGGTGCGGCTCAGTTCATAGACGGTTTCCAGCAGCACCTCGACCGGGGTGTCGGGCGTTTTGCGGGCAAATTCCCACAGCAGCGACTTGAGGGTTTTGGCATGCAGGACGCTGCCGATTTCGTTGCGGAACACCACGATAATGATGATGGCCGCCACGGCGGTGATGGCCTGGATCGCCCAGCTGGTCACGATCAGGCCGACAGACACCGCGATGCGCTGGCTGAACCACAGCAGGACGATGCCGATCAGAACGCGAAAGGCGTTGGTTCCCCGGAAAATGACGTAGAAACGGAAGAGGATATAGCTGTTGAGGATGATGTCGATGAGGTCCTGCCAGCGGATGCTGGCGAGTAGAAACAGTAGATTTTTCATGGGCGATCAGTCGGTGATGCTGAACCGCAGGACATGGAAGATGTTGCCGTCCGGGTCGGTGATGAACACGTGCCAGGGGCCCTTGTCCTCCTCGCGCAGCTGGATGCTGCTGTAGGTCGACCAGCGCGGCGGCTGGAGGTCCAGCTTGACCCTTTTGCACAGTTTGTCCCGACAGTACCAGTCGTGATAGATGAAGGTCTTTTCGACGACCGGATCGAAGGTGTTGAAACAGAATATTTTGCCGAGGGTGATGGGAAAGACTACGGCCGGGTTGACGGGGGCGAAGTTTTGAATGTCCTCGCTCATGACCGCCCGGAGCAGTGCCGTGGATCCTTGCGGCAGGTCAGCCTCGTTTTCGGCGGCTGCCGGGCGCAGGCTTCCCAGTGCCACCAACAGCGCCAGCATCAGAATGGCGCCTTTGGGCGGCCCTGCAGCCGCTGTCTGGGGGGAGTGGCGTGCAAACATGGATCAGATCGACCTCCTGGTATTCGCGCTGCCCGATGGCGGCAGGGGTGACGGCGCGTCCGCACCTGTCCCCGGCCGGGGGCAGGCAAGGGGTGCGCGACCGTTGCCGGATTCGATCAAGATATCCGATATGTCGTTTTTTTCAAGAGTTTTATAATTGACATCCAAGGCGCATTTATCTATCCTTTTCGATATGTTCGAATCCTGTTGAGCCTTATCGGGCTCTGCCCGGGGTGCTGCATGACAACCATGACCAAACCGTTTTCCCAGGCGCAGCTGCTGGAATTGGCCGGCCGCTGGGTGAAAGCCGACGCCCTTCCCCGGCAGTTGAAGATCATCACGGACACCTCCGACTACTACCGGGTGGACTTCAATGACGTCGTGCTGCTCGACGGCGTTGCCTATCTGGTTCGCAACAACGCCAAGGAAGGGCGCTTCGGCATCGACGAGCAGGAAAAATACTGGGTCAAACGGGCGGTGAAGCTTGAGGACGGCGCCAAGAAAATCATCAAGCTGGTGTTCTACGAGCGCTTCACGGCGACCATCGGGAAAATCGCCTTCGAGTGTTTCCGCAGCCCGCGCAAGGAAGCGCGCATCCTTGCGCTGGTGAAGGGCCTGCCCAATTTCATGCAGGGCGTGTCGATCACCGATGAGCGCGGAAACGTCGTCCGGATTCTCGACCTGATCCAGGGTAAGACCCTCGACAGCTTCATTTTTGGGCTCCCCAACAGCCACGAAGAATACTTTGCCGCGGACTTCCCGGGAATCCTGGATCACTTCATCGAGTGCGTTGCCGGCATCCGTCTGCTGCACGACAACGGCGAAAAACACGGCGACATCCGGCGGGACCACATCCTCATCGACTCCCACGACGGTCGTTACCGCTGGATCGATTTCGACTTCAACTACCGCCACCGTGAGAACATATACGGCTACGATCTTTTTGGCCTGGGCAATGTCCTGGCATTTATCACCGGCAAGGGCGACATCCTGGTCAAGGATGTGATCGCGGGCGTCCACGGGGTGCCGGCCGCGTTGACAACCGACGATATCAATATCGTTTTTCGCAACCGCGTCGTCAATCTTCGCAAGATTTTCCCTTACATTCCCAAGTCGCTCAACCGGATCCTGATGCACTTTTCCGAAACCAGCAACCGTTTTTATTTGAACACTGGGGAAATGCTCGAGGATCTGCGGGAGGCGCGTTCGGCCATGGCCACGACCCCATAGATCGCCGGGCCACTTTCGGTCACGCGCGGCATGGGGCAAAAAATAGCCGTTGGATCGCGGTTCATTTTGGAAAGGGGGGTGCTGTGAAGGGGCCTAATCGTAATATTCTAATAGCCGTTGACGACTCGGACAACTCCCGCCGGGCCGTGGAATACGTCGCCGATCTGATAGGCGGTCTGCCGGGTTTTAAGGTCGCGGTGCTGCATGTCATTGCGGAGCCCGAGGAGGATTTTTTCCCGACGGCTGCCGAGAAGGATGCCTGGATGAAACGCGAAGGCGAGCGCATCCACAGGGTGCTCGCCTCCTACCGCGAGATCCTGCTGACCGCCGGCTTCACGGATGAGGCGGTCAAGACCCGCAGCACCATCAAATACTGCCCTTCCCTGGCCGAGTGCATCCTGCAGGAGCAGCCCGACGATTACGGCACCCTGGTGGTGGGGCGCAAGGGGCGCACCCGCACCGAGGAGTTCCTCTTCGGCAGCGTGTCCTCGAAAATCGTGGATCATGCCAAGGAATCCACGGTCTGGGTAGTCAGCTGAAACCGAGGTCGCGGTTGCCGACAGCCCGAACCGCTGCACTGCTGAAGGTCGTCTGACAGGGCCGGAAGGCGATGCGCCCCAGGGGGCGAGACCCGACCGCTGCCAGCGCACGAAAACCAATTCGTCATCATCAGAGGGAGAGCAGTATGCAGAAAAAGGATTTCATCCGGCAGGTTAACGTCGGTAGTAAAAGCTACCGGATTTACGATATAAAAAAGCTTGAAAAAGACGGGATCGCAGCCATCGCCAGGCTGCCTTTCGCCATTCGCATCCTGGTGGAGAACCTCCTGCGCAAATTGGACGGCAGGGTTGTGCGAGAGCAGGACCTGCGCAGCATTGCCGGCTGGCAGAAAACCTACGACACGCCGGTGGAGATTCCCTACCACCCCGCCCGGGTCCTGATGCAGGATTTTACCGGGGTGCCGGCCGTGGTGGATCTGGCCGCCATGCGGGATGCGGTAAAATCCCTCCGCGGCGACCCCCAAAAAATAAACCCGCTCGTGCCGGTGGAGCTGATTGTCGACCACTCGGTGCAGGTGGATCACTTCGGCACCGTCAATGCCCTGCGGGACAACGTCGCCCGGGAATACGAACGCAACGGCGAACGCTACGGCCTGCTCAAGTGGGCCCAGAAGAGTTTCAAAAACTTCAGCGTGGTGCCCCCCAACTCCGGCATCTGCCACCAGGTCAACCTCGAGTATCTGGGCCGCGTGATCATCGCCGAAGATGCCGGCGGGGCGGTGCTGGCCTATCCGGACACCCTGGTGGGAACCGACTCCCACACCCCCATGATCAACGGTATCGGTGTCATGGGCTGGGGTGTCGGCGGCATCGAGGCCGAGGCCGTGATGCTCGGGCAGCCCTACTACATGTCCATTCCCGAGGTGATCGGGGTGCGCATGCGCGGAGCCCTGCAGGCGGGGGTGACGGCCACCGATCTGGTGCTGGCGGTGACCGAGATGCTGCGCGCCGAGGGGGTGGTGGAAAAGTTCGTGGAGTTCTTCGGTCCCGGAATCAAGAACCTGACGGTGACCGACCGGGCGACGATCTCCAACATGACGCCGGAATACGGCGCCACCCTGGGCTATTTTCCCATCGACGACAAGACCATCGCCTACCTGCACACCACCAACCGATCCCAGCGGGCCGAACGGGTCGAGGCCTGCGCCAAGGCCCTGGGGTTGTTCTATACCGGCTCGGAGACGCCCGACTACACCAAGGTGCTCGAGATCGACCTTGCCGGGGTGCAGCCCGCCGTGGCCGGCCCCGCGCGGCCCCAGGACCGCATTCTCCTCGGCGACCTCAAGCCGGCCTTCAGCGCGGTCCTCGGCTGTCGGTACGACCGGGACACGGATATCGCCGATATCTCCACTTTTCACAATGAATCCGGCAGCCAGACCGCTCGCCAGGACGCCTGTGAGCCCGGCGCAAAAAAACGTTTCGATGTGGGTCTCAACCGCAACCACTATCGCATCGGGGACGGCAGCATCGTGATTGCCGCCATCACCTCGTGCACCAACACTTCCAACCCCTCGGTGATGCTGGGGGCCGGCCTGGTCGCCAAGAAGGCCGTGGCGCGCGGTATCCACGTGCCGCCTTACGTCAAAACCTCCCTGGCGCCGGGGTCCAGGGTGGTGGTCCGCTACCTGGAGGACGCCGGTCTGAGTCCCTACCTCGATGCCCTGGGGTTCCATTTGGCCGGCTTCGGGTGCACCACCTGCATCGGCAACAGCGGGCCGCTGCACCCCGCGATCGAAAAGATCATCGCTGAAAACGATCTGACGGTTGCGGCCGTGCTCTCGGGCAACCGTAATTTCGAGGCCCGCATTCACCAGAGCATCAAGGCCAACTTCCTGGCTTCGCCCATGCTGGTGGTGGCCTTCGCCCTGGCCGGCCGGATCGATATCGACCTCACCGCGGAGCCGCTTTCCTTCGACCCCAACGGCGCGCCGGTATTTCTCGGGGACATCTGGCCTAGCGCCGAGGAAATCGCGGTGCTGACCCGCAAGCACGTCAAACAGGCCTTCTATGCCGAGGAGTACGGCCGGATTTTCGAGGGCGACGAGTTTTGGAAAGCCATGCCGGTGACCGAGAGCACCACCTTTGACTGGAAGCCAGAATCCACCTACATCAAAAACCCCCCGTACTTTCAGGGGTTCGACCTGAACCTCAAAAAGCCCGGCGAGATCAGGCGGGCCCGGGCGCTGCTGGTTTTAGGCGACAGCGTCACCACCGACCATATCTCGCCGGCCGGGGCGATTCCCGAGGCCTACCCCGCCGGCCGCTATCTGCGCGGCAAGGGTGTGGCCGCCGCCGATTTCAACTCCTACGGCTCGCGCCGGGGAAACCACGAGGTCATGATGCGCGGGACGTTCGGCAACATCCGGATCAAAAACAAGCTGGTGGCCCCCCGGGAGGGCAGCTTCACCCGTAAATTCCCGGATGCCGGCGAAGTCTACGTCTACGAGGCGGCCAGCGCCTACCAGGCCGAAGGGGTGCCCCTGGTGGTTCTGGGGGGCAAGGAATACGGCACCGGCTCCTCGCGTGACTGGGCCGCCAAGGGCACCACGCTCCTGGGCGTCCGGGCGGTCATCGCCGAATCCTACGAGCGCATTCACCGCAGCAATCTAGTGGGCATGGGGGTTCTGCCGCTGATGTTTCTCAATGGCGACAGCTGGCAGGGCCTGGGCCTGGATGGCTCCGAATCTTACGCGATCACCGGGGTTGAGAACATGCAGCCCCGCAAGCATCTGATGGTCAAGGCCGTCCGGGATGACGGCCGCGAGGTCGAGTTCGAGGTGCGTGCGCGGCTGGATACCGACGTGGACGTCGACTATTTCGAAAACGGCGGGATTCTGCCTTACGTGCTGCGCAAGGTGATGAAAGACGCCTGAGGCGGCGGGTCTGGGCGCGACCACTGGGTCTCTGAAGTTCACTGGGCCGAAGGTGCGCGGCCGAACCGGCCGCCCCTTCGGCCCTTTTTTACAACCGGGTCTCAAACGCGGCCACAGCGGGGGGTACGCCCGCAGATCCCTCCGGCCCAGCGGCCGCGCCGGTCTGGCGCATCCGGTGGATCAATTCCAGGTCCTTGCGGGTTCTGGCCGCCATGCGGAGCTCCACCGCCTCGCGCGTCAGCCCCATCAGGACCGTGTAGGCGTGGAACTTGGTTCTGCAGAAAAAGATGTCGAACGGCGCTTGGCGGGCGTCCTCGCGGAAGATCCGGATGCCGGGGATCTCCTCCAGCTGCGTGTATTCGAATTGGGCGTTGATCAGCAGGGGTTCGATGTCGTGTTTGTTCTGCCAGGGGATGCAGGCCCCCAGCATGCCGAGGTCCGGATCCATGATGGCGCGCACCTTCGCGGTGACCCCGCCGACCGCCAGGATGATGTCGCCGGTGAGGGAGCCGGTCACCCCGTAGGTCTGGTTGACCGGCTGTTGGATGAAGTCTGAGATCAGGGCCACGTCCATGGCCACCGACGCGCTGTCGCCCTCCACGCCGCCGTGGGCCTGGATGTATTCCACATGCATTTCGTAGCCGACATAGGGCGCCCCGATGGTTTTGAGCACCTTCTTGATCGAGGCGCGTACATTCTGGGCCGCGGCCTTGGCGATATCGCCGGTTTTACCGGGGGCGCTGACCGTGTCGGATGCGCCGGCGTTGATCTGGCAGTGGATCGGCAGCGGCTGGCCGTACATCTGGCCGCTGGCGCGGGACTGGACCACCGCCAGGCCGACCACGTAACCGACGGCGTCGGTCATGGCGCTGATGTATTTTTTGAGGTCCTTCTTGTGTTCCTGGATTTCGCGGTTGAGGGCCCCTTCCAAGCTCAGGTGCACCGCCAACGCCTGGCGCACGTGGGCGGCTTCCACGCGGTCGGCGTTTTCCAGGATGGCCGCATGTTCGGCCGTCCGGATAATGCCGTTGACCGGCCGCAGGATGGCGCTCAGCTTGCCGTCGGCGGCGCGGCACCGAAGCTCGCGGATGATCTCGAGCACCGCCCCCCGGGAAAACTCACGGGCCGTGAGGGTGTATTCCCGGGGAAGTCTGCGACCAAAAATGTGCTCACTGCGCCGACGGACCCCCGCATGTCCTTCGCGTGAGATGATCTCACCCCAGACCCTTTCAAACTCCGCTCCCAACCCGTCGATTTCCTGCTTGATATACTGGGCCACCTGGCGGACGGTTTCCGGGCTCTCGGCAACGGCGCTTTCCATCTGGATGATTTCCCCGCGGTCTTCGATTCGGCTGAGAAACGCGCCGTCGCCTTCCCCCTGGAGGTAGGCCAGGGTGTCGTGGTTGCAGCAGGCGATGATGATGTTGTCGGCCTTGAGGTGGTTTTCCGAGCGGTCAGCCGCACCGCTGCCGGTATTGCGGCCCCCTTCGAGGACGTAGCGTTGGTTTTGCATGATCTCCAGCAGGTCGGCCATATACCCGGCCTTTACGAGGGTTTTGAGTTCGTCAATGTAAATGATCGGCGCACGCGCGTGCGCCCCGAGGTAGGCGCGTTTGTGCGCCGGGGTCTGCAGGTCGCCGGACTGGTAGGGATCGTGGCGGAAACCACCTTTCATGCTGCGGGCATCGGGTTCGGAAACCCGCGCCATCAGCTCGCGGTCGCGGCGCGGGTCGTAGAGCACCTCGGGCAGCTGATCGGTGAGCTGTTTGACCACCAAACGCCGGCCGCCGGGTCCCTGGCGCTGGATTTGCTCCTGGGCGCGGTGATTGTTCTCCTGCATGAAAAGAAAGATCGCGCCCATGCCGCACAGCCCGGTGGCGATCAGGGCCGGGGGGAAAAACAGACCGGTCAGGGCGCTCAGTGCGGTGCCCCAGACCAGGCCGATCTTAACCCTGCGCACCGCGCTGATCTGCTCGTCCAGGTTGAAGTCGTCGGCCTGCTGGGCCGCCGCCGCGATCTCGCGGCCGATGTTCTCCAGACGCTGGTCGAGTTTTTCGGGAACCTCGTAGGCAAAACGGACATGGTTCTTGTCCTTCCCGGGGTAGGCCGCGATGGCGGTTTGCGGCCGCAGGTAATCCCCCAGGGAGCGCTCCAAAACGTCGCGGAACATGTCGGCCAGCAGGGACTTGCCGGTTCCCGGGCGGCCGACCATCAGGATGTGGCCCTTGCTGTGGGCGATTTTGCGGATCGCCGTTTTGGCCCGGTCCTGAAAAATGACCCGTTCGACCGGGTCTTCGGGGAGGCGGATATCGGCGGTGTCCTCGAAAAAGGCAAGGCGCTTTTCCAGCTTTGCGGGATAGCTCAACAGCTCCTGAATCCAGCGGTAGTCGTTCGCGGAGTAGTTACTGCTCATGCTTGCCCCCCTTGATGGCGTCCAGCAGGTAATAGCGCCCGGCTTCGGATACCCACGCGCGCTTGTTGATCTCTGAGTAGACCAGCGGAAGCTCGTCCCGCAGCGGGTCCAAAGCGCGCAGGTCGTGCATCACGGCGATATGGGTGAAGAGCTTTTGTGCACCGGGGCCGGACTGTGGCAGGTAATTGAAGGCGATCCCGTACTGCAGCTGGTTGAGGGAGTCAATCAGCGCCCGGCGGGTCTCGGAGTTCAGGGGGTGGGCGTCAACGACGCTCTGGTAGATGGCCGGGAGCCCGGCTTTGGCGTAGTCGATTTCAAGGTGTTGGTTAAAGTAAAGCTTGAAGGCTCGGGCCCCGCCCAGGGTGCAGGCCTCAAGGGCGTCCCTGAAGGTCGGGGTGGCATCGATGGCCTGCTGGAAGAGCTGAAGATAGTGTAAAAGCCGAATATCCGCCACCTGAAAGGCGATGCTGCCGTCACTGTTCAGAACGAGGGCTTGCACCTCGGATTGCCCCGGAAAGCGCATCAGGCGATGGCGCTTGCCGGGGTCAAAGTTCTTAAAATCAAAGCCTTGCAACTCAAACAAGCCGTCGGCCACGTATGCTTTTTCGATAATGACCTTCACCGGCCGGTTCAAGTGTTTGGCGATGTAGTCGCGCTTTTCCGTCAGGCTGCCCCGCAGGTTGAGACGGGAGCGGTGGCCGCCTGCATCCGCGCAAACCCCTTTGAGGTCTGCCACGCGTTTCTCCTCTAAGCCATCCAAGCGGACCAGAACGGGGTTGTAGGGTTTGAGTGCGGCTTCGAGCCGCGCAAGATGCGCTTCCAGATTCGGTTCCTGGAGGGTGGGGGTGCCGCCGCTGCTCTCCGATATCAGCACCTCCGAGGGGGCGAGCGGGCCGGCGGGCGCCGTGCCACCGCGCTGGGGCAGCAGCCGGCGCAGGCGAAAAGCGCCGGACCGGATCCAACCGGGCGGGGAAACCACTTCGCAGCCGATCAGCTTTTTTTCGATTTCAATCGGGTGGGGGGCCAGCAGGTAGCGGCCGAGATCGGATATGGCGTATTCCCGCACCGGACCCCGGGCGTTTTCCAGCCCCGGCGCGGTTTGCCGCGGCTTCAGGTAACGGCCATCCGCGATGATCCAGGCGGCTGGGGCCTGCAGGGGGGGAGCAGAGGTCATGGTGTCCTTGGTTTCTTTTTTCCGGTTCGCGGTTGAATTCGGTGCTGTCATGCCGGAGACCCGCCGCCCGGTGATCCGAAACCCCGACGGTCTGACCTAAACCGTCCGACCCGGTGGGGCGTGACGCGTTGGCGGCGCGGGCAGGGGTGGCGGCGAAAATCCGGGGAGACGCGTCCATGGCGGAATTCCCGGTCGACGCCGCTTCCCTTCGCCAGGAATCACAAGCAATTTAAATGCCCAAAACAGCTGACAAAATTTTTCTTATGAAGTCAATAGGTTGGTAGATATTCGAGCGGGTTGGGGCGGGACGGTGCCGGGAAGATGGGATGAAAACAGGAAATAAAATACATATTTCATCGGAAAGGACCCACCCGCCGTGTCCGCCGGCTGGTGGCTACTCCCCCTTGAAAACGGCGTTGACCAGCCACATCCCCACCAGAACCAGCAGGAGACCGCAGCAGTTGTTGAGCACCACGTTGGCCACAGCCACGAGCCCCGCAGCGCTGCGGAGGCCGTTGACCGTTTCGAGGGCGTAGGTGGAAAAGGTGGTCAGTCCGCCGAGAAAGCCGGTCATGAAAAATAGGCGCGCGGACGGGGAGAAAAGCTGAACCCGGCCAGAGAGCGCAAAGGCCGCCCCGATTAGAAGGCAGCCGGTCAGGTTGGCCGCCAGCGTGCCATACGGAAAGCGGGTGCCCATCAAGCCGGCGGCCGCGAGCGCAAACAGGTGGCGGCAGCCGGTGCCAAGACTGCCGCCGAGCATCACAAGCGCGAATTTGGCCACAACAGGTGCCATGTCGCTTCGCAACAACCCGCTCCGGCCGCCGGGTCTCTCAGCCCAGCACGTCGCGGATTTTTTTAGAGATTTGTTCCATGCTGAAGGGTTTCTGGACGAAGCCGCGGCAGCCGCGGCCGAGGATTTTTTCGGCATCTCCCCGCAGGCTGTAGCCGCTGGACAACAGCACCTTCACGTCGGCATCGATTTTCTTGATGTGGTCAAAAGTGGTGCCGCCGTCCATATCGGGCATGATCATGTCCAGAATCAGCAAGTCGATGTTCTGGCGATGCTGGGTGAAGACCGCGATGGCTTCGGCGCCGCTGCGGGCAGTGAGGACGTTATAGCCCATGAGACCTAGCATCTGACGGGTGACTTTGATCACCTGATCCTCGTCATCCACGATGAGAACCGTTTCGCGGCCGTGGACCAGATTCGTGGGCGCCGCCGCGGCATCGTTGGCGGGGCGTTTGCGGGTGGCGGGCAGGTAGATGACAAAAGTGGTGCCGATGCCCTCTTTGCTGAACACCTGGATGATGCCCCCGTGGTTTTTGACGATGCCGTAAGCCGAGGCCAGCCCCAATCCGGTCCCGCGGCCGCGCTCCTTGGTCGTGAAGAAGGGCTCGAAAATGCGGTGGCGGATGCGGCGATCGATGCCGCTGCCGGTATCGCTGACCGTAATTTTGACATAGTTGCCGGGTTTCAGGGGCAGATTGGCGTGGCGATCGCCGGTGACCTTGGCATTGGTGGTTTTAAGAATCAGGTCGCCGCCAGCGGGCATGGATTGCCAGGCGTTGACAAAGAGGTTGATCATCACCTGTTTGAGTTGGCCGGGGTCCGCCTCCACCGCCCAGGTGCTCTCCTGGAAGCGGGTATAGATCGTGATCTCCTTTTTGGTGCGGCCGAACATGGCGGCGGATTTCGCGATCAGGCCGACCGGATCGATGACCGTCACATCGAACTTACCGCCCCGTGCAAAGCCCAACAGCTGCCGGGTCAGCTCCGCCCCGTTCTGCACATGCTCCTCGATATTGATCACCTTCTCGTAGCTCGGGTGGCCGTCATCCAGGCTCATCAGGGCCAGGGAGGCGTATCCCTGGATGCCCATCAGAATATTGTTGAAGTCGTGGGCGATCCCGCCGGCCAGGGTGCCGATGGCTTCCATCTTCTGGGCATGCCGCAGTTGGAATTCCAGCTGCTTGCGGTAGCTGATATCCCGGGCGACGCCGTAGGTCCCGGGGACATCGCTGCAGTCGTTGCAGAACGGCAGTTCGAAGAAATTGTCCTGGGCCAGCTGGGTGACGGTATGCTTGACTTCACATTCCAGAAAATGGTCAGCGTCGGCGGCGGTCAGCAGGCGGATTTCGATGCCGGCTGCGACCCGCTCCCCGCTGCGTCGGTCGCTGAAAAGCCATTGCGCCCTTTCACGATCCGAAGGGTGCACGATCGTCATGAAGTCCTTGCCGGCGATTGCCTTGCACCCATAGCCCAGCAGGCGTTCAAAGGCGTCATTGACGAAGATGAATCGCATCTGGCGGTCAAGGCTGTAGATCATGTCGGGAGAGTTTTGGACCATGAAGCGGTAGCATTTTTCGGATGATTCCAGGCGCTTCTGGATGCGGAGGTTCTCGATCTTGAGGCGCTGGTGGTCCAGGGCGTTTTTGACCGACTTGGCCAGATCTGCGGATTCGAAGGGTTTTTTGATGTAATCATAGGCGCCGTTTTTAAGGGCGCTGAGGGCGGAGTCGACCGATACGTTGCCGGTCATCATGATTACCGGCGCCTGGGGGAAGCGCCGGCTGATTTCCGCCAGCAGCGCCATTCCGCCCATCAGCGGCATGCCGATATCCACCAGAAAAAGGTCGCAGCGGGTCGCGGCCGCCAATTCAAGCGCATCCGCAGCGCTGCCCGTTGTGCTGACCGTGTAGCCTTCCTGCTCCAGCAACAATTTCAAGCTTTTACACATCAAGGGTTCATCGTCGACGACAACAACGTGGGGGGCGCTGACCATGAAAGTCTCCTTGAAACACCTCGTCGGCGCGCTGTCCGCAGATGTTCAGATCGGCCCGGCTCCAGAAATGGTACCTTCGCGGCGGCAGCCTTGGGCGGCGATATCCGGCGGCCCCCGAAAACACGTCGGTCGCCGCGGCTGCCAGGTCCCGTCTGTCCCCTTAACAGACTTCACCCGGCAACTCAAGCGCCCCGTGGCGCGGACTGCTTGACGTCATCCGCTGGCCCAGGTTGAAGTATCCGGACCATGGTGGCCGCGTCGATGTTGCCGCCGCTCAGGACAATGCCGGTGGGACCCCGGGGCCTGACAACGCCGCTCAGCAGGGCCGCGGCGCCCAGGGCGCCGGAGGGCTCCACCACCAGTTTCATCCGGTAAAACAGGAACCGCACAGCCGCCATGATGGCCTCTTCCGAAACGGTCCGCATATCGTCGACGTGCTTTTGGACGAGCGGGAACGTCAGACGCCCCAGGGACGGCGTGCGCGTGCCGTCGGCAATCGTGGGGGGATTGTGGACGGTGTGCAGGCGGCCGCTGTGAAAGGAGCGGGTGGCGTCGTCGGCCAGCGCCGGTTCGATGCCCACCACCCGGCAGGCAGGATGGATGCCTTTGGCGGCGATCGCCGACCCGCTCAGGAGGCCGCCGCCGCCGCAGGGCACGAGCAGCATGTCCAGCCGCTCCAGCGCTTGCAGGAGTTCCAGGGCGGCCGTGCCCTGTCCGGCAATCACCGCCGGATGGTCAAAGGGCGGAATCAGGGTGCAGCCCTGGGCGACCTCCAGGTGGTGGGCAATTGCCTCGCGGTCGTCGCGGCCGGGATCGTAGGCGATGACCCGGGCGCCGTAGCCTTCGGTGGCGGCGCGCTTGATCGCCGGCGCGTCGACCGGCATCACGACGGTGGCGGCGATGCCCAGCAGCCGCGCGGTCAGGGCGACCGCCTGGGCGTGATTGCCGGAGGAAAAGGTCACCACCCCGCGGGCCTTCTGGGCTGCCGACAACCGGGATATGGCGTTGAAGGCGCCGCGGAATTTGAAGGACCCGGTGCGCTGGAAGTTTTCGCATTTGAGAAACACCGCCGCCCCCGCCCACTGGTCGAGAGTTCGGCAGGTCATGAGCGGGGTGAGGTGGGCATGGCCCCGCAGACGCCGGGCGGCCTCCTGGATGTGGGCAAACATGCCGGTCCTTTCGAGGTTTGGCGTTTGATCCGACCGATCGGCGGCGGCCGGCTGTTTGGCCGGTTTCAGCCGGCTTCTTCACCCGCTGCAACGATGATGTCGAACTCTTGGGCGCTGACCGGCATCACGGACAGCCGGTTGCCGCGGCGCAACAGGGTCATGTGTTCAAGCCCGGGGAGGCGGCGCAGCTCGGTCAGGGTCAAGGGGCGCTTGAAGCGCGAGGCGAAGCGGATGTCCACCATAAACCAGATCGGGTTTTGCGGTGTGCTCCTGGGGTCGTAGTGGTCGCTGTGGGGATCCCAGGCGGTATGATCCGGGTAGCCCGCGCGTGCCACCGTGGCCGTGCCGACCACGGCCGGCTTCAAGCGGCTGTGGTAAAAGAGGACCCCGTCGCCCACCTGCATCTCGTCGCGTATGAAATTGCGGGCCTGGTAGTTGCGAACGCCGTCCCAGTGGTCGGTCTGGTCGGTCTGGCGCGCCAGATCCTCGATGGCATACTCGCTGGGTTCCGATTTGAATAGCCAGTAGCGTTTTGCCATATTGCCTCACTTTTGGGGGTAAGCCCTGCCGCCGCGCGCATCCCGTCGCGCCCTCGGTGGGGTGCTGGCGACTCCCGTCAGGCCGGTCTTGTGCAGCACCGCCTCGAGATCGTCCTTGAGTTCCTGGCGTTTCTGCAGACCGAAAAGGTGGTGGGCAATCAGCCGGGTTGCCCAGAGGAGAAAAATGAAGAGGCTCAGCGGGAAGATGATGCAGTCGAAAAGGTAGCCGGCGATCAGCTTGAGGCCCATGACGATCAGGGCCGCGGTCTTCTCCTTGATGGTCGCCGCCAGCCGGTCGATCTGTTTGCGGGTGTCGTTCCAGCGGGCCAAAAGCCCCTTTTCGCCGGCCGCTTCCTCGGGGAAGAACTCGGCCCGCAGGGCCTCCAGGTCGCTTTCGGCTTCGGTCAGGACCGGGGCCGTAATGCGCGCCGACAGCATCGCCCCGCCGCTGACCGAAAGCGGCAGCACCACGTAAAAGGCCGCTGTCAGGATGGCCAGCAGCAGGCTGGCATCCCGCAGGGTCTGATGCAGCCCGGCACAGCGCGGGAGCCACCAGCGCACCGGCAGGGTCATCAGCAGCCCAACCAGGGTCAAGACCAGCAGCCAGCCGTCCACCAGCCGGACGGCCTCCAGCAGGAAGCGCGTTCCCACCAGAATGACACCGGCGCCCATGACCGTGCGCCAGGCAATGTCGACGAAGTCGTAGGCCGCCTGGACGATGTCGCCGATTTCAAGACCGAACCCCACGCCCACCTCGGTGCCCTCCACGACCGCGAGCCCCACCTTGAGGCTGGAGAGGACGGCAAAGGTTTTGAGCGACTGGGCCAAGGCGTCTTCCAGGTAGCGCGCATTGCGGTGCGCAACCGCCTCCAGGCCGCAGGCGTTCATGGCCCGTTCGGCGCTGCCGCTGACCGCCAGCAGCAGCGCCAGCCCCAGAAACACCAGGGCCGCGGCGCGGGCGATGGGGCGGCGCATCGTGATCAAAAGAAAATTTCCGAGCGGACCCGGGACGCCGCAAAGCGCCGGTCCACGAGCAGGGTGACGTCGCGGATCATTTCACTGCGTCCGCACAGATAGAAGTCATAGGCCCCGGGTGCCAGGTGCGCGCCAAGGTAGGCAGTCACCCGTCCCGTGAAGGCGTCCGCGGGCGCCGCGGCGCTTGCCGCTGCCCCGGAAAGACAGGCCACATAGCCTGCTGCGGCCGCACGCAGCTCCGCCTGATAGTAGAGTCCGGCGGCCTCGCGGGCGCCGTGGAGCAGCGTAAATCCCCGGACGCCCGAACGGGCCATGGCAACGAAAGGCGCGATGCCGGTCCCGCTGGCCACGAAAACCGCCGGGCGTTCCGACGGCTGAAAGATGAAATAGCCGTGCGGCCCGGAGATATCAAACCAGCTGTGGATGGCGGCGCGGGCCAGGCGGGGGGTGAAATGGCCGTCCTGCACAATACGCACGCATACCTGCAGTTCGGCGGCGGCCGGGCCGTTTACCAGGGAATAGTCGCGTTCAGCGGCGGGCTGTTCGAACCGGATGCATTGGCCGGCACGGAAGCTGAAGCCATCCGGGCGGCTGAGGGTAAACTCAAAGGTGCCTTCGTCGAGCCGTCGGCGTTTGAGCAGCCGGACCGAATACACTTCCGCCGCGCCGTTCGTGGGGGGTGAGACGCCAGAGGTCATTTTTTCCAGATGCGCTCGGGGATGCCGGTGACATGGTTGAGGTAACGGGCCAGCACGAACAGGTAGTCCGACAGCCGGTTGAGGTAGACCAGGATCCCGCCGAAATAATCCTGCCGGGCGGGGTCCTCGGCGGTGTCGGCCAGTCCGACCACCCGACGCTCGGCCCGGCGGCAGACGGTGCGGGCGACGTGGGCCCAGGCCGCGGCGGGGTGGCCGCCCGGCAGGATAAAGCTGCGCAGGGGGGGCAGGCCGGCGTCCAGATGGTCGATGGCGGCTTCGAGAGCCGCGGCGTCCGCCGCCGTCAGGGCTTCGATCTGCGCCAGGGCCGGTGACCCTGGTGAGGTGGCCAGCCAGGCGCCGACTTTCATCAGATCGGCCTGCAAGCGGGCGATTTCCGCACCGATCGCGGCAGCCCGGGCGGGCAGGGCGGCCGCCAGGGCCCCCAGCATGGAGTTGAGTTCGTCCACGTCGCCGTAGGCCTCGATGCGCGCATGGGCCTTGAAGACCCGTTCGCCGCTGAAAAGACTGGTTCGACCCTGATCACCCCCGCCGGTGTAAATCTTCATGCGTCATCCCGTTGGATTCTCTTTATGGTTTGCGGCTGCAAGCAGCCGGCTGTGGCCGGCGAATAGGGGCGTGCTCCGTTATCCCGCCCCCTTTTTTGCGGACCTTCGAGGTTTTAAAAGCAAGCGCCCGGCGCCGTCAACTGAAATCTTGGCGCCGCTCGCCGGGTGGGCAAATCCGGAGGCCCGGAAGGACCTCTGCAAACCCTTCGGCCAGGGCGCGCTCGACGGGGTGCGCGTAGATCTCGCCGTCGGGGGTAACCCCCCGGAGACAGCCATCGTAAAGGAACCAGGCGGCCACCCGGCGCCCCAGTTCCCACCGGTCGGTGCCCGGCGGCAGGCCGCCTTCAACTCGGGCGGGCGGCGGCAGGGGCTGTCCTGCCGCCGCCAGGGCTTTGAGGAAGTTGAGCAGGCGGCCTAAACGAAGCAGGGTAACGCCTTCGAGGCGGGTGGTGGTGGCCGAAAGGGGCAGGGCGGTGGCGCGAAAAAGCGACGGGTGGGCCGGCAGCAGGCCCCTCTCCCGGCAGCGCAGATAGTCCAGGCTGCCGGGAGAAGGGTAAAAGAGCGAAACCCCGGCCAGAACCCGGCGCTCGGCCAGGTAGCAGAGGTCGGCCAGGCTGTCTTGGGCCCGTTGGCCGGGCGCGCCCACGATGATGTAGCCCACGGCCTCGAGACGGTTGGCGGCGGCCAGCAAGAGGGCGCTGTCAAAGGCGCGGCGCACATCCGGGCGGCGAAAGCGCGCCAGCTGCCGGCGGTCGGTGGTGGCCAGGGCCAGGTTGAGCGCCCGGAAGCCGGCTGCGCCCATCGCCGCCACCATTTCGGCGTCCAGCGAAGGCGGGAAAAGGCCGTTCATGGCCCGCAGCTCCAGACCCTGCCGGCCGAAGCGGGCCTGGATGCCAGCCAGCAGGGCCATCAACCAGGGTTTGTCCTGGGCCAGGTTTTCATCCTCGAAGTCGATGAAACCGGCATCGTGGGCATTCACCGCCGTGTCGATTTCCGCCAGCACGGATGCCACCGCGCGGCGGCGGTAGGGGACGCCCGAGAAGCGGCTCAGGCTGCAGTAGCTGCAGGCCATCGGACAGCCCCGGCTGGCCACCACAACGGTGCTGCCGCGCCGGCGGCGGCGGTAGAAACGGTCGTCGATCAGGTCCCGGGCGGGCTGCGGGCAGCCATCGAGGTCGGCCACCACGGCGGGCGGGCTGACATGCAGGCTGCCGTCGGGTCGGCGAAAGACCACCCCCGGCACGCTTTCCAGGGCGCCACCGGCCCGCAGGGCGTGCGCCAGCTGCGGCAGCGCAACCTCACCCTCGCCTCGGATCACAAAGTCCACTGACGGGCACGCCATGGCCTCTGCGGGCAGCGCCGTGGGATGGTGGCCGCCGAGAACCACCCGGCAGCCGGGCAGGAAAAATTTCACGCTGCGGGCGGTTTCCAGGGCCTCATGGCTGTAGGCCGTGAAAAGCGAGGCG
Source organism: Desulfobacterales bacterium (assembly GCA_046481705.1). Lineage (GTDB taxonomy): Bacteria > Desulfobacterota > Desulfobacteria > Desulfobacterales > JAABRJ01 > JAABRJ01. The sequence goes on from JAWOJK010000331.1 coordinate 56,202, forward strand.
ATGCCCACCAGGAAGGCGCCGGATTCGGCGGCCTTGCGGCCGATATGGGCAAAGCTGCAGCCGTAGTGGCGAAAGTGGTGGAAAAGGGCCATGGGGGAAACATCGGGCCGGCCGTAGTAGGCAGTCAGGTATCCCATTTCGGGTGGCAGGGGTACGGGCCGGGATTTGCGGGTGGCCAGACCGTCCAGGATCTGCACCGTGAAGCCCGCCTGGCGGACGGTCGCCGCCAGGGCGGCCAGGCCGTAAGGGACGGTGCGTTTGGCGGTCAGGTAAAAATCGCGGATGGGCGGTTGAATCAGGAGGATATCGGGCATGCGGCTTCATTCTGCCGTTGCCGGCAGTTGACAGGTTTGGTCATGGCGCAAGACCCGGCCGGCCCCTTGCGGCGGCCCAGCCGACGGTGCGCCTCAGACCCGGCCGGCCTGGACCAGGCGGGCGAAATGTTCGAAAGAGCGGTCGAAGGTGGCCTCGGCATCTTTCGGAAAGCAGCAGCCCGGCAGCTGGCGCATCTTGAGGTGATACTGAAGGCACTCGCAGCAGATGCCCTTGCGGCTGCAGGGGTGGTATGTGCAGTTGCAGTGGTCAAGGTTCTTTTCTTTTTTGCAGTCCATGGGGGGGCTCCAGGGCCGTCCGTGCGCATCGGGCGCGGGTGGCCAGACGGTCTGTTGAGGTGTTTGCCTGAAATGGGGTGGCAGTTGCGGGCCGCCGGGGGCGGCCGGTTTTGTTCTTTTTTAGAAGTTTTTGTGGCCGGGGTCAACTGTTTGAGCACAAACTGCCGTCGCCGGTCTTGCGCCCGACCGATGTGCTCCCCGATCGATGATCGGCGGGTGAAGAGCGCCAGCCTGCCGCCATCATACGACTCACGGCTGGTTCGTGGCGTCTTCGGAGGGCCAGGCATTCGCCCGTCGCTCACGGAAACCCCCTTCGGCGGCCGGTGCATCGCCTTCGATCGCCAGGAGCTCGACGCCTGGGCCGACGCGTATATTCGTGAGCGAGGGCGCCCGAGTCGCAAGTCGACGAAAGGAGCAGTTCCATGCGAACTCGGACACCAGGCATCCTCTGCGATCGGTCCGGCGAACGGACGGTCAACAAGCAATACAAGGGCGAACGCGTCTTCGCCAGGCTCGGCAAGGTCAGCCAAGACTGCGCCGAAGTCTGGCTCAGGGCGCGGCAGGCCGAGGTCGATGCCAGGCGCGAACACGAACTTCGAGAAGGCGCTGAGCAGCTGTTCGCAGCTGCTGCACAAAAGTACCTGATCGAGTGCAAGCAGCGAGGGGTCCGCACCTTGGACGTCATCTCGTACCACGTGACCATCCTGCTGCCGTACATCGGCAGCCTGCCTCTGCGGGACGTCTGCAACGACGCCCTGGAGGGCTTCAAGGATGAACGCGCGGCCGAAGGCGCCAAGAACGCGACGATCAATCGCAGCCTTGAGGTCGTGCGCACGGTGCTCAACCGTGCGACCCGCGTCTGGCGCACCCACGGCAAGCCATGGCTCTTGTCATCGCCGTTGATCGAGATGCTCGACGAGCGGCAGCAGAGGCGACCGCCCTATCCGATCACCTGGTCGGAGCAGGCGGAGTTGATGAAGCACCTGCCGGCGCACCTGCAGCGCATGGTGCTCTTCGCGCTCAACTGCGGCGCACGCGACGACAACGTGTGCCGGCTGCAGTGGGCCTGGGAGCGCAAGGTGCCGGAGTTGGAGCGCAGCGTTTTCGTGATCCCCGCTGCGGAGTTCAAGGGCCAGCGACCCCACGTGCTGATCCTGAACGACGTAGCGACCAAGATCGTCGAAGAGTGCCGCGGGGACCATGACGAGTTCGTGTTCGTCTGGCGACGGGAGCGCGTGAAGAACATCGAGGACGAACCGGTGATGCCGTACCGGCCGGTCCACACGATGAACAACACCGCGTTCCAGAACGCCAGGCGGGCCGCCAAGCTCGAACGGGCCCGCGTGCACGACCTGCGCCACACCTTCGGCCAAAGGCTGCGGGAGGCCGGCGTGACGGAAGAAGACCGCGCCCTGTTGCTGGGGCACGCCCTGACCGGCATGCCGCAGCACTACGCCACTGCCACGATCGCGCGTCTGGTGGAGGCGGCCAACAAGGTGCGCGAGACGCGCGACCGAACCACGCTGCTGCGGGTGGTCAACGGATGAGGTCAGAAAAAGTCGCGCAGAAAGTCGCGCAGAAAGAAAAACGGGCTAGCCCTTGCGGAGCTAACCCGTTGTTCTAGAACGAAAGTTTTGGTGCGGCTGGCAGGATTCGACCCAAGGGGTCGTGGGTTCGAATCCTGCCAGCCGCACCAGAACATTGCGTTCTAGAACAACGGGTTAGATGCTTCGGCGTGTAGCCCGTTTTTCTTTCTGCGCGACTTTCTGCGCGACTTTTCCTGACCTCATCCGTTGACCACCCGCAGCAGCGTGGTTCGGTCGCGCGTCTCGCGCACC
>JAWOJK010000155.1:0-6651 GCA_046481705.1 Desulfobacterales bacterium
TGGCCTATTCCGGCGGTCTGGACACGTCGGTGATTCTGAAATGGCTGATGGAAACCTACGGCTGCGATGTGATTGCCTTTTCGGCCGATATCGGCCAGCGCGACGACATGTCGCTGGTGAAAGCCAACGCCCTGCGGACCGGGGCCGCGAAGGTCTACATCGACGATCTCAAAGAGCCCTTTGTGCGCGACTACGTTTTCCCGGCTTTTCGGGCCAACGCCATCTACGAGGGGCGTTATCTGCTGGGCACCTCGATCGCCCGACCGCTGATCGCCAAGCGGCAGGTGGAAATCGCCGCCCTGGAAGGCGCCGATGCCGTCAGCCACGGGGCCACCGGCAAAGGCAACGACCAGGTGCGCTTTGAACTGTCGTATCTGGCCCTCAACCCCCACATTCAGATCATCGCCCCCTGGCGCGAGTGGGATCTGCAGTCGCGCACGGACCTGATGGCCTTTGCCGCACAGCACAGCATCCCGGTGCCCACCACCCGCGCCAAACCATACAGCATGGACGGCAACCTGCTGCATGTCAGTTACGAGGGCGGCATCCTGGAAGACCCCTGGAGTGCGCCGCCGGCGGAAATGTTCACCTTCACGGTTTCTCCCCAGGAGGCGCCCGACGCGCCCGAAGTCATCGAAATCACCTTCGCCCACGGAGACCCGGTGGCCATTGACGGCCAGGGGTATTCGCCGGCCGCACTGCTGGCCGAACTCAACCGCCTGGGCGGTCGAAACGGCGTCGGCCGGGTGGATCTGGTCGAAAACCGCTTCGTGGGCATGAAATCCCGCGGGGTTTACGAAACCCCCGGCGGCACGATTCTGCGGGCGGCCCACATGGCGCTGGAGTCCATCACCCTGGACCGCGAGGTGCTTCATCTGCGGGATTCGCTGGTGCCCAAATACGCAGAACTGATTTACAACGGGTTCTGGTTTGCCCCGGAGCGCGAGCTGCTGCAGACCATGATCGACGAAGCCCAACGCAACGTCAGCGGCACCGTCCGGCTGTCGCTTTACAAGGGCAATTGCACCATTCTCGGCCGCAAGTCCGACAAATCCCTTTACCGCGTGGATTTTGCGACCTTCGAGGGTGACGATGTTTACAGGCAGAAGGATGCCGAGGGGTTCATCCGGCTGAACGCCCTGCGGCTGAGAATCCGCAAGCTGATGGCAGGCTGACGGCCTGCAGCGGCAGCCTGAGGCGGCCGGTTTTTTCTGAAATCCTCTCCGGGGTCGGTCGACGCCCCGGCCCGCATCGTCCGGTAAGGAGCGGTATGTCCGAGAAACCCTGGGAAGGCAGATTCGCCGAAAAGACCGATCGCCTGGTGGAAAGCTTCACCGCTTCCATCGATGTCGACCGACACCTGTATGCCTATGATATCGAAGGCAGCGTCGCCCATTGCCGCATGCTGGCGCGGGCAGGGATCATCAGCGCCGAGGAGGCTTCGCAGCTGGTCGAAGGGCTGGGCCGGATCCGGCGCGAGATCGAGCGCGGCAACTTCCGCTATGACGACAGCCTGGAGGATATTCACATGCACATCGAGGCCCGGCTGGTGCAGGAGGTGGGCACCGTCGCCCAGAAACTCCACACCGCCCGCAGCCGCAACGATCAGGTGGCCCTGGATGTGCGGATGTACCTGCGCAGCGAGGTCCGCGAAATCCTCGCCTACCTGATCGAACTGCGAGGGGTGTTTGCGGATCTGGCCGAGGTGCACCTGGATGTCATCCTGCCGGGTTACACCCATCTGCAGCGGGCCCAGCCGGTGCTGCTGGCCCATCACTGGCTGGCCTACTACGAGATGCTCACACGCGACAGCGAGCGGCTGCAGGAAACCCTCGCGCGGATCAACGTCCTGCCGCTGGGGGCGGCGGCCCTGGCCGGCACCACCTACCCCATCGACCGGGCCTACACGGCCGAACTGCTGGGCTTTCCGGCCGTATCGGCCAACAGCCTGGACACGGTCGGGGACCGCGACTTCATGCTGGAGTTTCTCTCCGCGGCCAGCATCTGTATGATGCACCTCAGCCGGCTTTCAGAGGAACTGGTGCTGTGGTCTTCCGCGGAGTTCGGGTTCATCGGACTGCCCGACGCATTTGCCACCGGCAGCAGCATCATGCCGCAAAAGAAAAACCCGGATGTGCCGGAACTCGTGCGCGGCAAAACCGGCAGGGTTTACGGCGCCCTGGTGTCGCTGCTGACCACGATGAAAGGGCTGCCGTTGGCATACAACCGCGACATGCAGGAAGACAAGGGGCCGCTGTTCGACGCGGTCAACACCCTCAAGGGCAGCCTGGGGATCTACATCCGGATGCTGCCCAAGCTGACGATCAACGCCGACAGCATGCAGCGCGCCGCGGCGACCGGCTTTCTGAATGCCACCGACCTGGCCGACTACCTGGTCACCCAGGGGCTGCCCTTTCGCAAGGCCCACGGCTGTGTCGGCCAGGCCGTGGGCTATGCCCTCTCGGTCAGCAAGGAACTGCACGAATTGACCCTCGAGGAGCTGCGGCGCTTTTCGCCCCTGGTCAAGGCCGATATCTTTGAGGTCCTGACCACGCGCCAGATGGTGGACCGCAGACGCTCGTTGGGCGGCACCGCCACCGAGAACGTCACGGCCGCGCTGGCGGTTGCCCGGCAGCGCCTGGAAGTCGACCGCCAAAGCTGGAAGCCGGCGGCATGAACGCACGCGGATACGGCCGCCGGCAGGCAGCGGCCAAACGGCCCTGCCGACGCACCAAGACCCGGCCTTTTTGCCTGAACGTGGTTTTTCGCAACCCCGAGGTGTAACCCGAGATGCTGCCGTTTTTCCCCGCCCTGCGACGGCTGCTGCTGACCACCGCCGCCTTCGGTCTGCTGCTGCTGACCGGCTGCGGCGTCAAGGGCCCGCCGAGGCCCCCGCAGATGATGCCGCCGCCCCCCGTGACGGATCTCCAGGGCCGAATCGAGGACGGCCGCGCGGTGTTGACCTGGACGCCCCCCGGGCGCAGCTTGGGCCGCGAGATGGAAGTGACCGGGTTTCGGGTCTACCGCTCCCGGATTCCCCTTTCCGACAGCGACTGCCCGACCTGCCCGCTGCGCTTCGAACAGGCGGCCGAACTGAGCCTCGGGCGTGAGGCCCGCGCCGCGATGACCTTCAGCGAGGCACTGCAACCGGGCTACCAATACACCTACAAGGTGGTCGGGTTCGGCGCCGGGGACGCCCGCTTCGACGATTCCAACCTTGTGGAACTGGTCTTTCCGTGAGCGGGCTTTTTTTCTGTGGGTCGGAGGACAAGGTGACCTTTTGGGTTCCAAAGGGCGCGGCATGACCTGGATTCCTTTTTTCAAGATGAGCGGCAGCGGCAACGATTTTATCGTTGTCGACAACCGCATCCCGCTGGTGCCCGAAGAGCGCCTGGCGGCTTTTGTGCGCGGGGTCTGCCGGCGCAAGCTTTCCGCCGGGGCCGACGGTCTGATTCTGGTGGAGCCCGCGCAGGAAGCGGATTTCCGCTGGCGCTTTTTCAACTCGGATGCCAGCCCCGCCGAAATGTGCGGCAACGGGGCGCGCTGCGTCGCCCGGTTTGCCTATCTCAACGGCATCGCCGGGCAGCGCATGACGTTTCTGACCGCAGCCGGCCCGGTGGCCGCCGAAGTGACCGGCACACGGGTCAAGGTCAACATGCCTGACCCGGTCGGGCTGCGGCTGTCCTACCCGATCGCGCTCGCCCGGGGGACCCTGACCGTCAGCAGCGTCAACACGGGCGTACCCCACGTGGTTATTCGATGCGCGGATGTCGACGCGCTGGATGTGGTCGCCCTGGGGCGCGAAATCCGGCATCACGACCAATACGCCCCGGCCGGCACCAACGTGAATGTGGTTTGTCCGCGGCCGGGAGGTGCAATAGCCGTCCGCACTTACGAGCGCGGGGTTGAGGATGAAACCTTGGCCTGCGGCACCGGCGCCATTGCCGCGGCCCTGGTGACGGCCGCGCTGGAGGGCCGCACCTCGCCCATCGCGGTGGTGACCCGCGGAGGCGAGACCCTGATGATTTTCTTTCAGATGGAAGACCACGGCTACCGGCGAATCTTCATGGAGGGCGACGCCCGGCTGGTCTATCGCGGAGAGCTCTGCGAAGAGGCCTGGGTCTGATTGCATGATCACGCACCGCGCCGTGCTTTCGATCGGGTCCAATATCGGTGATAAACTGGCCCACCTGCGCCGCGGGCTGGCGCTCCTGGAACTATCCGGAGCAGTGCAGATCATCGCCCGCTCACGCTTTTTCCGAACCCGGCCGGTGGACTTCGAGGACCAGGACTGGTTTGTCAACGCCGCCGTCGCGTTGCAGACCCCGCTGTCGCCGGGGGCGCTGCTGGCCGCCCTGAAGGCCATCGAGCGGCAGGTCGGGCGGCGTCAGAAAAGCGTTCGTTTCGGGCCCCGGGTGCTGGACATGGACATCGTGCTCTACGACGATCTGGCGATGGAGAGCGACGACCTGATCATCCCGCATCCCCGCATGCACAAAAGGCGTTTTGTGCTGATGCCCATCTGTGATATAGATCCAAAAATCGTGCACCCCGTGCTGCACAAAAGCATGGCGGTGCTTTTGACCGAACTTGAAGATCCGGCACAGGAAGTGGAACCGATAGCGTGCGGCTGATTATTTTAATCCTGCTGGTGTACCTGGGGTATCGTGCCCTGAAGTCATGGGTCCGCCAGAGCTTGACGCGCGGGGAGGGCGGTGCGCAGCGCACCTCACGGGAGATCGACGATATCATGATCAAATGTCCGGCATGTGACGTCTATTTTCCCCGCAGAGATGGGGTTCAGCACACCGTCGGGGGCCGCGACCTCAGCTTTTGCAGCCCCGAATGCCGGGACCATTACCTGGAGCAGCACGTGAACTGATTGCGACCCACAGGAGGTTTGATTAAATGAAGTTTTTTATCGATACGGCCAACATAGCGGAAATCAAAGAGGCGCATCGGATGGGGATGGTCGACGGCGTTACGACCAACCCGTCGCTGATCGCCAAGGAGGGCCGCGATTTTGAAACCATCATTCGCGAGATCTGCGGCATCGTCGATGGCCCGATCAGCGCCGAGGTCATCAGCTGCGACACCGCCGGGATGGTCAAAGAGGCCCGCCAGTTGGCCAAAATTCATGCGAACATCGTAGTCAAGGTTCCCATGACGGTTGACGGCCTCAAAGCCACCCGGACCCTTGCCGACGAGAAGATCAAGACCAACGTCACCCTGGTCTTTTCCCCCCTGCAGGCGCTGATGGCGGCCAAGGCCGGCGCTGCTTTTGTCAGCCCCTTCGTGGGGCGCCTGGACGACCTTTCCCATGACGGCCTCCAGCTGGTGGAGCAGATCGTTCAGATTTACGACAATTATGCCTTTGAAACCGAGGTGATCGTGGCCAGCGTGCGCAACCCGCTGCACGTCCTGGAGTCGGCCATGATCGGGGCGGACATCGCTACCATTCCTTTCAGCGTTCTTGCCAAGATGGCCGGGCATCCCCTGACGGACAAGGGGTTGAAGTGCTTCCTGGACGATTGGAACAAGGCGCAGGGGTGATCCGGTGAGCTTAAAAGCGTCCCTTAGCGGGCGGCGGCGGCTGCGTGAGCGCCTGATGCATCCCAACAGCCTGACCCTTTTCCGGATCATGGCCTCGCCCGCAGTGGTGCTGCTGATGCTGGCACCCGTGCGGCTCAGTTCGTTTATGGCCGCCATGGTTTTCAGCGCCGCCGCGATCACCGATTATCTCGACGGCTACTATGCCCGCACCCGCGGGTTGGTGTCCACCTTCGGCAAGGTAATGGATCCCCTGGCGGACAAACTGCTGGTCTGTACGGCCTTTATCATGCTGACGGCCCAGCAGTGGACGCCGGCCTGGATCGTCTGCATTATCGTGGCCCGGGAGATTGCCGTCACCGCGCTGCGCGGCATCATGGCCGAACACGGCAAGGACGTTTCCGCTTCGGGACTGGGCAAGTACAAGACCGGCTTTCAGATTGCGGCGATCATTCCGCTGCTGATGCACTACCCCTATTTCGGCATTGACATGCAGGCCATCGGGGCCTTTTTCCTCTGGGGTGCTTTGATTTTTACGGTCTGGTCGGGAATCGACTATTTCATCCGCTTTCGCAAGCTTCTCGAAACCTGATTTCAAGTTTTCTGTTGACAAAACGGGTCCAAATAGGTAAACACCAGACCCGTTGAGCGGGAATAACTCAGTGGTAGAGTGCGACCTTGCCAAGGTCGAAGTCGCGGGTTCAAATCCCGTTTCCCGCTCCATTTTTTATTGGCGGCATAGCCAAGTGGTAAGGCAGAGGTCTGCAAAACCTCCATTCACCAGTTCGAATCTGGTTGCCGCCTCCACGAGAATTTGAAGGGCTTGCGAGAGGAACGTTTCCCGCAGGCCCTTCTTGTTTGAACACCGCCCACCGCCGCCGGCTCCGTAAGAAGCAACGCCAACCGCTCTGTACCCCGCGATTCCCCCCCTTGAGTTGCCTGAATCCGCTCCTCGGAAAAACGGCGCCATCAAAGAGGCCCGCCGCCTGTCCGCCCGCCGCTTCTTCAGTCTTTCAACGGTTTGATTTTCCAGATTTTTTCGGCATATTCCCGAACCGAGCGGTCGCTTGAGAACTTTCCCATGCTGGCCGTGTTGAAAAT
>JAWOJK010000179.1:0-3725 GCA_046481705.1 Desulfobacterales bacterium
AAGGCGGCGCTGATGATCTGGTGCGAGCGCTTGTCCGCGAGGGTCAACGGGGTGTGGTCGGCCTTGTCCTCCACCTGGAAATCGGTGTGGTAGACTTCCAGGATTGCCCTGCCGGCCTGGGCGGCGGCCCGGATGGCTTCGGCCAGGTATTCACGCTCGCGCTTGGCGGTCATGCAAGCTCCTCAAATAAAGGCTGGGCCAGCAGGAACGCGGTCCTCTTCGTCCCTGACAGCCGATGGTTTCCAACCACTTTTACGGCGACTGGGCTAAAAAATCAACCACTGCCATTGCTGCAGGTCAGCCGGCGGCCGCTTGGATCCGGAGCAACCGCCTAACGCCGCCCGCTGCCGGCCTGCACTCAGAGGTAGGCGGCCGCTTTTTGATACCCCAAGGCGACTGCCTGCCGGAAATCCTCCCGGGCCCCGGCCCGATCGCCTTGCAGCAGCAGCAATCGCCCCCGGCCATAATAGTACAAGCCGTTGGCGGGCGCAACCCGGACGGCCCGATCGATGGCCGCGAGGGCCGCCGCGAAATCGCCGATCTCCCCATAGGCCATCCCGCGGTTGAAATGGGCCGCGCTGTTGGCGGGGTCCCTGGCGATCACGCGTTCGAAGTTTTCAATGGCCGCCCGGTAGTTGCCGTAGGTGAGGTATACCTCCCCCTGGCGCAGCCACTGCGGGATATCGTCCGCATCGCGGGCGGCGTGCGCTGCGGCGGGGGCGCTGTGGGGTCCGCTGTCAAGCGCCGTCTCGGAGGCAGTCGACCAGGGCGAGGGCAGCGGCTCGGCTTGGATCGCTTTGGCCGCCGAGACCTCCTGTGCGCCCCGGATCTTGTATAGAATATCGGAAACCAGGGCGTCCAACAGGCGTGGCGGCGGGGTCGCGGCGTTGAAGGTTTGGGCCGGCGGGCGAGGCGGCCGGAACGGCGCATACTGATCGAAAACCTGCCAGAGCATGGGGCCCATGACGGCCAGCAGCACCAGCGGCGGTGCGATGTAGCCCAAGGTGCTGGTGACCAGGATGCCCGCCTTGGCGCTGCTGCGGGGAAAAAACCAGACCCCGCCGCGCAGGTCCTTGAGGTTTTCATACAAGACCCCGTTGTAGAACAGGACGAACGGGAAAAAGGCCAGCGCCAGAATCGGGCCGGCCAGCGGCACCATCACCAGCAGCGCGTAAAGGCCCCAGATAAAGATGATTCGCAAAAAAACGGAAAACCAATAGCCGCGGACGTATTCACGGCTTTTCAACAGCGCGCTCATCCCGCGGGTGTCGCCGTCGGCCAGGACAAAAGGTGCGAAGTAAAACCAGACGGAGAAAAGCACCCACGGAACGACCAGAAAAACAGCACCGGTCATGACAAACCCTAAAAGGAGCGTAAGCCAGATGGCCGAGAGCACCTTGCCGGACGCATCCCACAGGCACCTGCGCACGCTGAACTCCCGGTGCACGATGGCGACCATGGCGGCCGTGGCGCCCCAGTTGACCAGCCAGACCAGCGCCAGGGCGCCCAAGGCAGCGGCTGCGCCGGTTACCAGCAAGCGGTGCTGGGGGAGCGCGCGGGATCCGAAAAGCCCTGCGGCCGAAAGACCGGCGCCCACCAGGGCGCTGACCAGCAGGGAGGCCAAAACGATCCCGATAAGGTGCCAGACCCGCTGAAAATACCGACGCAGCGCTGTTTTCAAGTGGGTGCCAAGGCTGTTCAGGGCCGAAGTGGGTTGCATCGATGAAACTCCTTCCATGAGGGGCGTCGACTGTCGATTCGATTGTTTGACAGTTCCGTAACAAGGCCAATTTCCGCGTTACGGCGCAGCTCGAAGTCGCTGCGGCGTTCATAAGTACGCCTCACTCCGCAAGATTTGCGTGCCGTAACTTGGCCATTTTACGAAACTGTCTGGATTTTGACTTTACCGGTTCATCATCATTTGGGGGTCAGCGAAATGTTGCTGCATGCCTATCCATCGGCAGAAAAGCAACTTTCTTTACCCCGAAGGGGTTGTGTTCTGCGGGGATCAAGTGGGAGGGCGGGACGCCAGTCAGGACGCGCTGGACCAGGCCAGTGGAGCAGCCGCTGGCAGCCGAACCGGGTCGGGTAGGCACCCGAAGCGGTCAAGCGGGGGATTTCAGCCAGCAGGATGCGGACGAGCGGCAGGCATTGCGAAAAGGCCGCAGGCGGCGGCTTTGGCACGATCGGGGCCGGCCACCGCCACCTGCTTCATTTGATGCGGCACGCGTTCCGGGGCGGGTCAGCCAGAAAGCGCCGCAGCCGGTGGTGTGTCAGCTGACCCGCCGGTCGCGCCGGTCAATTTCCAGAGCCCACCGTGAGCCGCTGACCGGGCTGGATGACCGCCCCCTTTGCCAGGTTGTTCATCCGCAGCAGTTGGTCGATGCTCACCCCGTAACTGCGGCTGATGCCGTAGAGCGTCTCACCGGCCTTGACGGTGTGGGTCTTTGGCGCCGCCTTTTTGGCCGGGGCCAAGGCGGTCTTCTGGGGAACCGCCTTCGGGGCAGCGGCCTTGGGCGCCGCCGCCGCAGGGGGTGCGCTCTTGGGTGCATTTTCGAGTTTTTCCAGCCGTTCCGTGATCTGGTCCATGCGCAGGTTGGCAAACGCCTCGAAGCGGTCCAGGCGCGCGAGCAGCGTGTCGATCGCGTTGCCCTTTTCAACCAGTTGGGCCAGCACCGGTTCCTGACCTTCGACGCTGCCCAGCCGCCGCTCCAGCTGCTGCAATTGCGCCGTCAGAGGCTGCAGCTGCTGGTCGATGTTGTCGCCGCCCCGCGGGACAAACACGATCAGCAACAGGATCACGAAAATCGCGACGCCTGCCCCGATGAGTATCACGGGGTTGAGCTGGCCGAGTGACTTCAGGCTGAATTTTCCGTGCTCTTCGGCGCCCAGCGGGGAATAAGGGGGCTCATCGACGTAGTCGCCGCCCGGTTCCTTCTCCTCCCCGCTCCGCTCGATATCATCCTTCCATTTCATTTACACCTCCCGTAAGCGCCTCATAGGTTATCCCCTGACAGCGGGATTTGGTTCGCGTTTTTGCTTCGGCCGCCGCAAATCGCCGGCGGCGGGGGTGGGACTGCCAGTTCGGCGGCACGCATGTCCGTCTTCTTGTCGGCGCTCGTTTGCCGGCTACCATAAATCATATGCCCGGGCGACTTCAAGCCCTAACATCATTGCCATTGACGGATTTTTGGGATTGATGGTAGGAAAACACGGCCACGGGACAGCACGCCGGGATTCCCGGAGAAGGCCACATCAGCGCCGCATCTCCGGATGTCGCACGAAAACATGACAGGGGGTATTGACGTGGGGCGCAGGCTTTTGCGATGGGTGTCGGTGTGGGCGCTGGGGGCGGTCGTCCTGGCCTTTGGCGTGCAGGCCCTGGCAGCCGGGGCCGTTATTTCAAACCGCCTGGGGATGCGGCTGGTCTACATCGCACCCGGCAGCTTCGAGATGGGCAGCCCGCCAACGGAAAAAGGCCGCAACCCGGACGAGGAGCGTCACACGGTCACGCTGACCCGCGGTTTTTTCCTTGGACAAACCGAGGTGACCCAGGCCCAGTGGCGGGAGCTGATGGGCAGCGATCCTGCGGGAAGCGGCGGCTGCGGCCCGGATTGCCCGGTAACCCAGGTGACCTGGGAGGAGTGCCTGACGTTCATCGGCCGGTTGAACACCCTGGAAAAAACCGACCGCTACCGCCTGCCCAGCGAGGCGGAGTGGGAGTA
>JAWOJK010000025.1:0-5493 GCA_046481705.1 Desulfobacterales bacterium
CGCGCCCACCGCGGCTTCGTCCACCCCCAGATCGCGCAGCAGGGCCGTTTGGCCTTCGGCCGTCGCGCGCCCGTGGGACCCCATCGCCGGGATGACAAAAGGCGCCAGCTGCAGGCGGGGCAGGCACGCCACCACGACGGCCACCAGTTGCGGCAGCTTGCAGATCCCGCGCGACCCCACCGCCACGGCCACCCGCTGACCGGGCTTAACCCGGTCCTCGAGGTGCGCCGCGGCAAACGCGGCGCGCAGCGCGTCGAGGGGATCGTCCAGGGCGCCATCCTCAAACCGCTGTCGAACCGGATACAGTCTCCAACCGTTTTCCATTGCCCCCTTCTTTCAGGCAGATCTCCGCCGCAGCGGTCACCGGCGGCGGCTCCAGGCTCGGCGGCGGGATCATGCCGGTTCAGCCCCTGCGCAGCGGGTGGTGTAGTCCCGAAAGCGGTCCATCACCTCCCGCGTCCACTTTCCCGGGCGCCCGTCGGCCACGAGCCGTTGATCGATGCGCACCACCGGAACGACCTCCTTGTTGGAGGCCGTGAGGAACACCTCCTCGGCGGAGTGGAGCGCCTCGAGGGAAAGGTCGCTGATTTGCGCCGGCAGCGGCAGGTCCAGCCCCAGCAGCACCTGGCGCGTGATCCCCGGCAGCAGGTCGGTTTCGGGGGTCAGCAAGCGGCCGCCGACCACGGCAAAAAGGTTGCTGGTGGTGCATTCTGTGACCCGGCCGTCGGGCTTGACGTACAGCGCCTCGACGGCGCCCTGGCGCCGGGCGTCCTGCATGGCATGAATCGCGGGGATGTAGTTGATGCTCTTGGCGCCCGGCAGGTACCGGCTGTAGGGGATGGTGACGATCTCGACCCCATCCCGATACCAGGCTGCGGGCGGCGGCGCCAGGGGCGTCACCATGACCAGCAGCCGCGGCCGACCCGCGGGCAGGAAGCAGTCCGGGCTGCTGCCGCCGGTCAGCACGATCCGAATATTGGCCTCGGCAGGCCCGTTGCGCCGGAGGGTTTCATGGACGATGGCGGTGATTTCCGCCAGCGGGCGGCCCACCTCGAGCCCGATCAGTTCGGCCGAACGCTTCAGCCGCGCCAGGTGATCTTCCAGGTGAAACGGCCGGCCGCCGTAAGTTCGCAGAAAGTCAAACACGCCGAAACCCCGCAGGACGGACAGATCGTCCACAGGCAGGCGGGCGGCATTCGCCTCAACGTAATCGCCATCAATGTAGTAGATGTTCATGCACCAAGTCCTTTGAAACGGTGTGATCAGGGGCCGCACGCGGTCGCAGTCAGGAGTGAGTGGCCATCATCGGGCAACCCGCCCGGTTTGTCCAGCGGAAATTCGAACCTTAACCCGCGTCACCCGCCGCTGCGGGATTTTGAGGCCGGCCCCATTTTTTGCTTCAAAAAAACCGGCCACCCCTGTAAAGATAGCAGCATCATGACCGGCCGGGCGGACGACCGAAGCCCTTAGCGAGATCGGCGTTGGCACATGGCGGCACCCGCTAAAGAGGCGCAGCATGTCAAAAACCCTCAGCACCCTCCCCCTGCAGGACGGCTACCGGATGCCCGCGGAGTTCGAAGCCCACCGCGGCTGCTGGATGCTGTGGCCGTTTCGGCTGGACACCTGGCGGGCTAGCGCGCTGCCCGCCCAGGAGCAGTTTGCGGCGGTCGCCGCGGCCATCGCGCAGTTCGAAGCGGTAACCGTGGGCGCGGCGGCCCGGCAGTATGAGAACGCCCGCAGGATGCTGCCGGACCACATCCGGGTGGTGGAGATGTCATCCAATGACGCCTGGATGCGCGACACGGGGCCCACCTTCGTCGTCGACGACCGCGGCGGCATAAGGGGCGTCGACTGGCGCTTCAATGCCTACGGCGGCCTGAATGGCGGTCTCTACTTCCCCTGGGAACTGGACGACACGGTGGCGCGCAAGGTGCTGGAAATCGAAGCCCTCGACCGCTACCGCGCGCCGCTGGTCCTGGAGGGCGGCGCGATCCATGTGGACGGCCAGGGGACCCTGATCACCACCGAAGAGTGCCTGCTCAACCCCAACCGCAACCCGGCACTTTCGCGACAGGCGATCGAAGACCATCTCAGGTCCTATTTCAACGTCCAGCGGATCATCTGGCTGGGAAAAGGCGTTTTTCAGGACGAAACCGACGGCCACGTGGACAACCTGTGCTGTTTTATCCGTCCGGCGGAGGTCCTGCTGTCGTGGACGGATGACACCGCCGACCCGCAGTATGAGATATCCCGCCAGGCACTGGAAGTTCTCTCAGCCGCCAGCGATGCCCGGGGCAGGCGCCTGACTGTCCACCGGATTCACCAACCCGGACCGCTCTTCTGGACCGCGGAGGAGAGCCGCTACCTGGTCGCCAGCGAAACCGGTTACGGCCGCAGGACGGGCGACCGCATGGCGGCGTCGTACGTGAATTTCTACCTCGCCAACGGCGGGGTGGTCCTGCCGCTCTTCGATGACCCCCACGATCGCGCGGCGCTGGGAACCCTCGCCCGGCTCTTCCCCGAACGACGGGTGGTGGGGGTTGCGGCCCGTGAAATCCTGCTGGGCGGCGGCGGCATTCATTGCATCACCCAGCAGCAGCCCCTGTGATACCGGCCGGCCGGCGGTTAGCGGAGAGGGGCCATCGCCTTTGAAAGGAGGTACGAGATGCGCCAGGTGACGGTCGCAGCGATTCAGATGGCGTGTACTCCGGACCGTATGGCCAATATCGCCGCCGCCGAAAAGCGGGTCAGAGAGGCCGCCGCCCGGGGCGCCGGCATCGTTCTGCTGCAGGAGCTTTTTGAAACCCCGTACTTCTGTCAGGTCGAAAGGCCGGCATTTTTCAACCTGGCCAGCGAGGTGGATCGCAACCCCGCCGTCCTGCATTTCGCCCGGCTCGCCCGCGAACTTGAAATTGTGCTGCCCATCAGCTTTTTTGAACGTCGCCACCAGGCCCATTACAATTCCGTGGCGGTCATCGATGCCGACGGGTCGCTGCTGGGGGTCTACCGCAAAACCCACATTCCCGACGGGCCGGGGTACGAGGAAAAGTTCTATTTCACCCCCGGCGACACCGGCTTCCGCGTCTGGCGCACGCGCTATGCCACCATCGGGGTCGGAATCTGCTGGGACCAGTGGTTTCCGGAAACCGCCCGCGCCATGGCCCTGATGGGCGCCGAGCTCCTGTTCTACCCCACCGCCATCGGCTCGGAACCGACGGACCCGTCCCACGATTCCAAGCCCCACTGGCAGATCTGCATGCAGGGCCACGCCGCGGCCAACATGCTGCCGGTGGTGGCGGCCAACCGCATCGGCACGGAAACCCTCGACCATTCCACAATCACTTTTTTCGGTTCATCGTTTATCACCAACCACCGGGGCGAGATCGTGGCCGAAGCCGACCGCTGCACCCCGAGCGTGCTGGTGCAGGCCTTCGATCTGGACGCCCTGGCGGCCGCCCGCCGCGGCTGGGGCCTTTTCAGGGACCGCCGGCCGGAAACCTACGGCATCCTGATGACCAGCGACGGCCACCTGCCAAAATGATGGTGACGTATATTGAAGAAGTCAAAGACACACCCCAAACCACGGCTTTCCGGCAGCAAAGCGGGGCGCCAAAAGCAAAGGAGCATGCCATGTTGGAGATCAAGAATTCGGTTGCCGTCATTACCGGCGGCGGCGGCGGCATCGGCCTGGCACTGGCCCGCCACTGGGTGCAAAACGGCGCCAAGGTGGTGATCGCGGACGTGGCCGAAAAGTTTCTGACCGCGGCCGAGGCCGAGCTCAAGGCCCTGGGCGGCGAGGTGGCCACGGTGGTCTGCAACGTCACGCGCGAGGAGGACTGCGCACGCCTGGCGGATACGGCCATCGAAAAATTCGGGCAGATCAACCTGGTGGCACCCTTTGCCGGCATCATCAAAGACGGATTGATGGTCTCGCCGGACCGCGAAACCGGCCAGGTGACCCGCAAGATGGCGCTGGCCGACTTTCAGGCCGTGATCGACATCAACCTCACCGGGGTTTTTCTCACCGTGCGCGAATGCACCGAGCGCATGGTCAACCACAACTGCAAGGGCCTGATCTGCCTGATCTCCTCCACCGGCTCGCTGGGCACCGCGGGCCAGATCAACTACGCGTCTTCCAAGGCCGCCATGTCGGTGATGCCCAAGGTGCTCACCGCGGAGTTTTTCCGGCGCGGCCTGGCCGACAGGATCCGCTGCGTTGCCGTGGCCCCCGGCTATGTGGGCACCCCCATGGTCAAGAACATGAATCAGAAGGCCCTGGATGCGATCTTATCCCAGGTGCCCATCGGCCGGCTGGTCGAGCCCGAAGAAGTCGCCGCCCTGGTGGGCGATCTCTACCGCAACGAGGCCATAGCCGGGGACGTCTACTTTATCCACGGTGGCCTGCGATTGGGCTCCAAAGGGTGAGAGCCGCCTGACAAAGCCCGGCTTGCGGGCTGAGCTGCCGCGCGTCGTGGCGTGGCCCTATTCCAACGGCCCCGGGAAGTTCCAGCGGGGCCGTCTTTTTTGCGGCGGCAGTGGCGGTTCAACCGGGGGGTGGGGGCGGCGTCAGATCTTCAGCGGCCAGGTCGGGCTCGCCGCAGCGGGCCAGGATGAAGTCCCGGGTCTGGCGGCGCAGCCGCAACGCCTGCTGCCACGCGGCGTGATCCTCTCCGGCCGCGGCAAGGGGCGCGCCGATGTGCACTTCAAGGGCGCCGCGGCGCGGCAGGAGCGTATCGGGATGCAGCACGAAGCGCGTGCCGCGAATGGCCACGGGCACGATCGGCGCGCCGGTTTCCACCGCGGCGACAAACGCCCCCATTTCAAAGGGCCTGAGGCCCGCAACACGGGTGAAGGTCCCTTCCGGGAAATAGACCAGGCGCAGGCCGGGACGCAGCAGCGCCTGGATCCGCCGGGCATCTTCGACCCCCTTGCGCGCGTCGAAGCGCGCCACGAAGCGGGTCCCCAGGCGGCGCAGCACAAAACCCGCGACAGGCACCCCGGTCAACTCCTCCTTGGCCACAAAACAGGAAACACCGGGGAGCGCCGCCGTGAGCACAAACCCGTCGAGATAACTGGCGTGGTTGGCCGCCACAACGTAGGCCGCCCCGACCGGCAGGTGCGCCAGGCCTTTGACGGCGATCGGCATCCCGGCGGCCCGAAAAAGCAGCCGCGCCCCCCGGCGCATGGCCGCCCAGCGCCAGCTCAGGCGCGGCAGCAGCGCCGCCAGCAGGCCGAGCGGCGGCAGCATCAGCAGAAACAGGACCCAAACGTAAGCCCCGTATACCAGGGCGACGGATCGCGCGAGCGCGCGGCGCAGCATCGAGGCGGCCCCCGCCAGCCACAGGCGAAACAGCTGCCAGGCGAGCGGCGGCGGCTTGGCCCCGATACGGCCTTTTTCGAAGCGCTCACGGCTGGCGGCGCGCCGGATCTTGCCGCTGGAGGTCTTCAAAACGCTTCCCGGCGGCACCAGGGCGACCTCATCCGGCGGGCTGC
>JAWOJK010000340.1:0-2695 GCA_046481705.1 Desulfobacterales bacterium
CCCGGCACCGACCTTGCTGATAATCGGCACGGTGGGCGGCAGGATGTGTTCGGCAAAGTCCTTCGAAACCGCCAGGGCGCCTGCAGCACCCAGTGAGATTACCACCATTTCACATCGGCCGCTTTCGACCATCTTCCGGGCCTCGGCCTTGATCTGCGATTCCTCCTTGATCTCCTCGCCGACCAGCTCCCGGAATTCCCGGACATTGGGTTTGATCAAATACACCCCCTCCTCAAGGGCTTCCTTCAGGGCTTTACCCGAAACGTCCACGATCATCTTTGTCCCCTTCTCCTTTCCGATACGCGCAACCCGTGCATAAAAGTCAGGAGGCACCCCCGGCGGAAGGCTCCCGCTGGCCACCACATAATCCGGTGGAGGCTCCATCACTGACAGCTCCTGAAGAAACTGCTCCCATTCCTTTTTCCGGAGCTTTGGTCCCGGCATCCCGAAACGATATTGCTGGCCGGTGAATTCCTCAAAAATGACCAGATTCTCCCTTATCATGCCATCGACGGGAAACAGCCGGTGATCCAGGCCTTCTTCTTCCAGGAGGTCTTGCAGCCTCTCGCCTGTCAGACCCCCCGAAGGATAAAGCAGCAGGGATTTGCCTCCCAGTTTCCTGATGGCCCGGGAGACATTCACCCCGCCTCCTCCAGGCTCGAAATGAGGCGATTTGCAGTAAAGCTTGCGCTCGGCCACGACGTGGTCAACGCTGGCGCTCTTGTCGATGGCCGGGTTCAATGTGATGGCTACAATGGTTTTCATAAACAACCCTCCTTTTCGATAACAATGCTACGCCGGGCGTGGCGAGGCATGGCCCAATCCTAACTTCCATTGCTCCGTCAGCATGAGCAAGGCACGGCTCGCCGTGTCAGGTCTCCAGCACCTGGCGCACCTTGACTGCCGGTCCCTTCGATGAACTTGTTCAGATTTGTCACATAGGCGTTGTGGTGCTTGCCATGGTGAAACTCCAGGGTCTTGGCGCTGATATGCGGGGCAAGGGCATCTTTGTTGTAGAGGAGTTCGGGCAGTGTAACGGTCATAATGGCCTCATTTCTACGTTGGTGTTAGGGTTGTCGCTTTTTTTCGCTTTGCTGGCCGGTTCCGCAGGCCGTTCATTTCTTCCCCACGGACAATCCTTTTCCGGTCATGAACTTTGCAAAATCAACGAGGCGGGCGGAATAGCCCCATTCGTTGTCGTACCAGGCAAGGATCTTGACGATCCTGTTGTTCAGAATCATGGTGCTCTGGGCATCGACGATGGATGAATGGGAATCGCCGATGATATCCTGGGAGACCAGCGCCTCGTCCGTCACCCGCAGGATGCCCTGAAGCGGGGATTTCTCCGATGCTTCCCGCAGAGCCTCGTTCACCTGTTCGGCGGTCACGTCTTTTTCCAGAGAAACCATCATGTCGGTTACCGATCCATTGGGAACAGGAACCCGCATGGCCATGCCGGTCATCTTACCTGTCAACTGCGGCAGCACCTTTTCGGCGGCCTTGGCGGCTCCCGTGGTGGTCGGGATAATCGACAGGGCAGCCGCCCGGCCGCGACGGCGATGGCGCGCCGGCGTGTCCATCAGGGACTGGCTGGAGGTGTACGCGTGGACAGTAGTGAACATGATGAACGCCACGCCGAAGGCTTCGTGAAGTACCTTGGCCACCGGAGCCAGGCAATTGGTGGTGCAAGAGGCCATGGAGACGATCTGATGCACTTCCGGCCGGTACTGCTCCTCGTTGACGCCCAGGACAATCATGGCGTCGGCGTCGTCGGAGGGAGCGGAGATGATAACGCGTTTGGCTCCGGATTCCAGATGGCCGGCTGCCTTTGAGCGGCTGCGGAGGGCCCCGCTGCATTCGATGATGATATCCGCCCCTGTCTCCTGCCATGGAATCTTCTTTGGATCGGAGCTTGAAAAAAAGGGGATGCTCTGCTGGTCCACCCGGATGGCGCCGTCCTGAGCGGCAACTTTTCTGGGGTACCAGCCATGAACCGAGTCATACTTCACAAGATAGGCAAGGTCCTCAAGATTGGCCAAATCATTGATTCCAACCACCCGGAACTCGGGCTTGTCGAGCAATTGTCGGAAAACCGTTCGTCCGATTCGACCAAATCCGTTGATTCCCACCCGGATAGGTTCTGGTTTGTCGTTCATCTGTGTCCCTCCTTAACGCAAAGTTTTTTGGTTGATCCTCCCTTCAATTCGTATCATCTTGAAAAAAAATACGTCTTTTTCAATAGCGCAAAACCGCTGCAAGATATGCCTGACCAGGCACTTCTTCCGGAGAAACAGCGAATACCATGCCGCCATTGATCAGAGTCTTAATGGCCGTCAAATCAAGAAGATCCCCGTCACCGGGTTCAGGGATGTCATGCACATCGACCTTGTTTTGCTCGGAATCAAAACGGCCCCACAGCTGCACGCCGACAGCGACGAAGAGCACCTCGATCCGCCCGTGGTGGGCCGCCCGGATTGCCTCGACGATATCGGTCGTGGTTTGGCCGGTGCCAGCCAGTTGCCGGTAGCGGTCAAGCGCTGTTTCCCGATCTTTTTTAAATACGGGTTCAACAATGGTCCAGGCCTTCCGGTGCAGCTCTTCGGGGCTCATCCCTTCGGGGTTCCCCGAAATCCCTTCTTCCATCAAGTGAGGGTAAGTGTTCACCTCCCTGTAGAGCGGGAAAAGGGTGTCGACC
>JAWOJK010000343.1:0-16849 GCA_046481705.1 Desulfobacterales bacterium
GGTGCATCAGCGACACCGCTGCAAGCACGGGCACGGTCGGCTGGCAGACCGCCATCACATGCACGTTCTCGCCAAGGTGATGGATCATGCCGATCACGTAATCGATATAGTCGTCGAGGTCGAAGGAGCCGAGCGACAGCGGCACGTCGCGCGCATCCGTCCAGTCGGTTATGTACACTTCGCCGTGCGGCAGCATGGCCTCGACGGTGCCCCGCAACAGCGTCGCGTAGTGGCCGGACATCGGCGCAACGATGAGTATCTTGCGGGCCGGAGTCTTGCTTTTCCTGGTCTGCTTGGCGAAGTGCAGCAGCCTGCAGAACGGCCTGTCCCACACCACCCGGGGCTCAATCGCAACATCGGCGCCGTTCACGGGAACTGACTTGATACCGAATTCCGGCTTGCCGTAGCGCCGCGTCAACCGCTCGAACATTTCCAGCGAGGCGGCCATCGAGCGGCCGAGCTCGGTGCCGGCAAGCGGGTTGACGCCACTGGTCCAGTAGGCATGGCCGTAATGCGCTGCCATCCGCCATGGAGCGACGGCGGCATGGTTCATCTCGTAGATCATGTACAGCATGGTGAAATCTTGTCCCCCAGCGTCCCGCAACGGTCGCAATCCGGAATTATGTTGCGGTGCAACATAGCAGATCAGCCGGGGTGCGGCAATCTCCCTGTCACAAATCGTGCAATTGGGGAAAAAACAGGCTGCAAACGTGCTGAATCAGCCCTCGACCGCAGTCTTCAGCGCTTTTGCCATGTCGTCGGCCGGGGTGCCAAAGGCGAAATGCCGGATGAATTTACCATCGGGACCCATCAGGTAGACGATCGAGGAGTGATCCATGAGGTAGTCGTCCTTGCCCTCGCCGTCCTTGCCGGGAGCCTTGCCAAAGTACACGCGGAACTTGCCGGCAATCTGCCGGATGTCCTCGGCAGACCCCGTGAGCCCCACGGTGCCGGGCCAGAAATTGGCAACATAGTCCTTCATGATCTCAGGCGTATCGCGCTCGGGGTCGATGCTGACGAACACCACCTGGAATTTCTCTTCCGCGCCTGGCACCTGGGCGAGGGCTGCGGATATGACCTGCAATTCTGCGGGGCAGACATCGGGGCAGAATGTATAGCCGAAATAGTACAGCGTGTGCTTGCCGAGGAACTCCTTGTCGCTCACCCGTTTACCATTGTGGTCGGTTGCCTCAAACGCGCCCCCCACCAGCGCCTCGCCCGAACTGATGACTTCGGCCATGCGGCCGCCGGGCGCCAAGACCAGTGACGCGCCGAGGGCGCCGAGCGCGACAAGCAAGGCGCCGAGTGCCATGATGAGGGAAGACTTTTTCATACCGTGAATGACTATGGTTGACCGGGGTCCGTCTGAAAAGTGACAGCGCGTCGCGGGCCGGTCAACTTCCCGCGAGTTCATGCCCCGGCATGGCTTGTGCCGCATGCGAGCCCTGGATTAGGGTCGCCGCTGGATTGTTTTCAGGAACTCCTGTTCATGCTGGATGCAACAGACAAGCCCCTGGCAGGGCTGACGCCGGTATCCGGAGCGGCCAATGGCAACAGGACGCACGGATTTTTCACCTACGAGGGCCTGCGGCTGCGCACCTCGGTCCGGTTGCGCTGGCTGGCTGTCAGCGGTCAGCTGATTGCGGTGTTGCTGGTCCATTTCGGGCTTGGCTTTCCGCTGCCGCTGGGAGCGTGCCTGACCATCATCGCCCTTTCGGCCTGGCTGAACATCGCGTTGTCGCTCAGCTGGAGCTTCACGGCTCGGCTGCATGAACGTTTTTCGTCCCTCATGCTTGCCTATGACATCCTGCAGCTCGCCATCCTGATCTATCTGACCGGTGGGTTGGCCAATCCGTTCTCGTTCCTGTTCGTGGTGCCCGTTACCGTTTCTGCGGCAACCCTGCCATTGTCCCGTACGGTATTGCTGGGCGGGCTGGCCACGGCGTGCATCTCGTTCATCGCGGTCCATCACTGGCCGTTGCCATGGCATCCCGGCGAGACGGTGGAACTGCCCGATCTCTACAAGGCGGGCATATGGGCGGCGCTGGTCTGCGGCATCGTCTTTTCGTGTCTCTATGTGAACTCGGTGGCCAGCGAGGCCCGCGACATGGCCAACGCCCTTGCCGCAACCGAAGTGGCGCTCGCCCACGAGCAGCAGCTGTCTGCGCTGGACGGGCTTGCCGCCGCTGCGGCGCATGAACTGGGCACGCCGCTCGCCACCATTTCGCTCGTGGCAAAGGAGCTAAAGCGCGAGCTTGACCTTGATGGCCCCCAGGCCGAGGACCTCGATCTGCTGGTGTCCCAGTCGCAACGTTGCCGCGAGATCCTGTCGCGCCTGTCGAGGCGTGACAACCAGTCCGATGCGATGCTGCAGACGGTGCGCATGACCGCGCTTGCCGAGGAAATCGCCGAACCGCTCAACAATGCGCAGGTCGCCATCCTGTTCGACGTCGAACCGAAAACCGATCGAAGCGGCAACACGCTGCCGGAGCCCGTACTGCAGCGCAATACGGCGATAAAGTACGCGCTCGTGAACCTTATGGAGAACGCCGTCGACTTTGCTCGCACCAGGGTGACAGGTGCTGCGCAGCAGCTCGACCTTGACCCGCTCGCCGCCGTGGGTGATGGAAATCGGAGTTTTCTCCCGCTGGGAAAGAACCTTCTTGGATTTTTCGGCGGAAAGCTGCAGGTCCTGGCAGGTGTCCGGGTCTTCTAGAATTTCTTCGTCGCTGCCGGTCTGGCTCTGAAATTCTTGCACCAGGTGTGCCACGATGCGATCGTCCCAGTCCTTGCCACCGAGGTTGTGATCGCCACCGGTACAGATCACCTGAATGGCGTCGGGCTGGATATCGATCAGGGTGATATCGAAGGTGCCCCCGCCAAGGTCGTAGACCATCACCACCCGCTTGTCGGAAATCGCGACGGTGCCATAAGCGATGGCCGCCGCGGTGGGTTCGTTGATGATCTGGCGGACATTGAAGCCGGCAATCTCGCCGGCCATGCGCGTCGCTTCGCGCTCGTTGATCCCGAAATAGGCCGGGCAGGTGATGACCACGTCGGTGATCTTCGAGCCTAAACTCTGCTCGGCGTCCTGGGCAACCTTGCGCAGGATGTAGCTGGAGATTTCCTCGGCGCGGTAGGTTTTGCCGTCGTAGCTGAACAGGTAATCGGGCTCACCCATGGAGCGCTTGATGAAGCTGACCACTTCGTTGGGGTAGATTTTACTGCTTTCCTTGGCCACGTCACCAACGACGATATTGCCGCCGTCGAAAAACACAACGGAGGGGGTAACCCGCTGGTTTTCGGCATTGGGCGCAACCACCGCCTTGCCGTACTCATCCACATAGGCGATGGAGGTGTAGGTGGTGCCCAGGTCGATCCCGAAAATCCTTTTCATCTGATCACTCATTGATGGCCCTCATTGCGAAAGAGATTTAATTGCCCTTGAAATCGTAAACCGCGACCATTTCCGGCCGAATCACCTTTCCCTCCCATTCGTATCCGTGACGCAGGCTTTCGGCGACCTTTTTGTCCTTTTCGGGATCAGTCGTGGCGACTTTTTTGGCGGCCCGCTGACGGCTGGGATCAAACCCATCCCCCGGGCAAATGAAGGATTTCACCCCCTGCCAGTAGAAGATATCCTCCAGGTCCGACGGGATGGTTTCCAGGAACTTGAAAAGCTTGATGGGGTCGCGGGTATCGGAATCCAGAGAGCGGTAGTGATGCATCCACTTGCGGATGTCATCGATGACCTTGATCACATCCATCAGAACCGACATCAGGTGCTTCTTGACGATATCGTTTTTGTACTCCTGAAGCTCCTGGTGGAGGGTATCGATGATGCGCTCTTTGTGGGCATCGTACTTGAGTTTCGTCTGAAACTCGCCGGCAAGTTGGTTCATGCTGTCCTGAAGCCCATCGAGCCGGTTTATCAGCCTTGCCACACCCTCCTCACCGGCCGCCGCCGGCAGGATGTCCGCTGTTTCTCGGGAAGGCGCCGCGGCAATCGCCGGTCGGTCCTGGGCCTCTATGCCATCTGGCGCGTCTTCCGCCGGCTCGACCGGCGCCGCAGCGGCGGCAGCCGATTCCTGCCCCGCGCCGGTGCCCGGCTGCTGGTCGGCGCCGAGCGCGGGGCAGCCGATTTCCTCGATGGACAGGCCGAGATCTTCAATGGAAAGCCCCACGTTTTCTATTGCCAGCCCTATATCCTCTTCGTTTGCGTTTTCCCGCTCATTTTCCATTGCTTTCTTTCTGGCCGTTTCCTTAAATTTTAAGATGCAAGTCGATTTCACTCAGGATAGCGCCAAAAAACAGATAAACAAACTTGATGAACCGGTAAGTCAAAATCCAGACAGTTTCGTAAAATGGCCAAGTTACGGCGCGCAAATCTCGAGGAGTGAGAAGTACTTATGTACGCCGCAGCGACTTCGGGATGCGGCGCAACGCGGAAATTGGCCTTTTGGAACTGTCAAACTTGCGCCGGACCCCGGTGGGCCTGTGCGGTGCGCCCGCCGAGGCTTTTAGCACCCCGGAGAGGCTATTCACAGGTTTTCTTATCGGTTTTGGCTTGGGCCAACTTTAAGACCACGTAAACAAAATTATACGGGACCAAACCTGCCGCCAGCCCAGCGTCGGCGCGCAGAAACGGCGCGAATCGACCCCTCCGTCAAAGCTTCCCGGAAACGCCGAAAATCCCACCGATGAAGGCCTTCGCCTTTTTATCGGCAAGAATTTTCTGATCGACCGCCGTGAGAATACGTGTGACATCCTGTTGCAGCCGTTGCACCTCCGCAGGGGGCCGGTCCGAAAGGTCAGGGGCCTGCAGACGTTGACGGATAGCCGCCATCATGGCCCGGGTGGGCACCACGCCCAGAATCTGCGGCATTTCTCCGAGCGTATTGAGCAGAAACTCGTTCAGGCTGCTGGTCAGAAAATCGTGGCCGGCTTCGAAGGCCTGGAAGCGTTTGAGGGTTTCCTTAACGGCTTGGATGTTAACCCCGGCCGGCTGGTCAGGGTGGAAATTCCGAATCAGACTCTTCTGCAGCGGCTGAAAGCCGCGTTTCAAGCTCTCCATTACGGCCGCGGCCCACTGCGGCCGCTCGGATCGGTAGCCGTCTTGAATGCGGCGCCAGTCCGGGCGCACCAGGTGGCCGCTGAACTGCTCGAGTGCGGTGAAAAGCCAGCGGCCGTGGGCCGCAGCCAAGTGCTGGTGAAGCCCGCAGAGAATGTCATTGTAGACCGCAATCACCGTTTCCTGGGCTGCCTCGCGGCGCGCCGCGCCCTCCGGCTCGCCCACGGACCGCTGGTCCTTTTCGATAACACCCGATGCCAGCAGTGAGGTGAGCACCTGGTAGACCACGAATTCGTCATAACCGCTGACTGCGACCAGTTCCCGCACCGTCCGGATGCCATCCACGAGGGTCATGAAGCGCCACTCGAGGGTGTTGAAGGTAATCTCGCGCTGATTGGGCGTCTTCTGGGAAATCCGAAAGACAATGCGGTCACTGGCGATCTGCTTTTTCAGGATCGACATTTCATCGATCCGTCGGGTGGCCTCCAGAATGATGGACATGATGTCCAGCCGCGTGACCACCAGCCCGTTGAGGTTCAGCTGGGCATCGGTGTATTCGAAGCTGCCCTGGTCCCAGAAAAAGAGGTTGAAAATAATAAACTCGGCTTGTTTGCGAATGACATTTTTCAGCTGCTCGGAGGAGATAAAGCCCCGGCCCACGAGAATTTTGCCCATGGCCAGTTTCTGGCTGCGCGCCTCGGCCAGGCACTGTTGCAGTTGGTCGGCGGTTATCATCCCCTTGCTGATCAAAAGGTGTCCCAGGCGACCTTCCTTCTGAGAACCCATGGCATAAATGATGGCGCCGTCCTGAATGAAGATCCGGACCTCATTGTCGTCGTTTACCACCCGCAGGACACCGGTTTTTTTCTCGTTGCTCAGCAGTTGAAGAATGCTGGCCAGGGATGAGGGATCGAAATCGCCTTTCAGATTCATGCAGACTCAGACCTTAGTTCTGTGTAAGGGGCCTCTGGCCGATGGCACGCCCGGCGGCAGGCCCTCAGTACCGTCAACCCGACCCGACTGGCTGCAGGCAGCCGGGCCGAAAGGCTTCTATGGGAAGGGAAAGTGGCGCCGGAAGGCTTTTGATCCATATGGGATCGCGGTACTTAAATCGACAGGGGCCCGGATTTTCTGAAGCGCTCAGCCCGCGCCCGGAAGACCCGGCGGATGATCGGCGGCCCGCACAACGCCGGTCCGAAAAGGGCCGGGCCGGTTTCCGCCCGATCGGGCCAGCCCCGAAAAGCGCAGACGCCCGCCAGCGCTTTTCCAGATCGGGGGGCCCCACAAAAAGAGGGCCCGGAGAGATGATCCCTCCGGGCCCGCCGGGATATAACGCCCTTCGCTGCTAACGGTTAGAACAGCCCACTGACCTTACCGGTTTCCGGATCCACATCGATGCGCCGGAAGGCCGGGTTGGAGCCCGTACCCGGCATCAGGCTGATGGTCCCGGCGCAGGGGCACAGGAACTTGGCGCCGGAGTAGATCAGCACGTCACGGATGGGTAGCCGCCAGCCCTTGGGCACACCCTTGACCACCGGGTCATGCGACAGGCTCAGGTGGGTTTTGACCATCATGGTGGCGAAGTCCGCGTATTTGGGGTCGCTTTCGAGCATCTTGGCCTTGGTTTCGGCTTCGGGCGACCAGTCGACGCCGTCGGCGCCGTAAACTTCCTTGGCGATGGTGGCCACGCGGTCGCGCAGCTTCATTTCCAGGGGGTAGAGGAAATCGAATTTATTGCCTTCCTCGCAGGCTTCGATGACCGCATCGGCAAATTCAAGCGCGCCTTCACCGCCCTTTTCCCAATGCTTGGACTCGGCGCAGCGGGCACCGGCCGCCTCGGCCGCCTTGCGCACGACCACGCACTCGGCATCCGTATCGGTATAAAAGCGGTTGATGCAGACCACGGGGTTGATGCCGGCCTTACGGATCACACCGATCATGTGCACCATGTTCTCGACGCCCTTTTCCACCAGCTGGAGGTTTTCCTTGGTGTATTCTACGGGCAGGGCTTTGCCCGGGACGACCTTGGGTCCGCCGCCGTGCATCTTGAGGGCCCGGATGGTGGTGGTCAGAACCGACACGTG
This sequence comes from Desulfobacterales bacterium, assembly GCA_046481705.1. Taxonomy (GTDB): domain Bacteria; phylum Desulfobacterota; class Desulfobacteria; order Desulfobacterales; family JAABRJ01; genus JAABRJ01. The sequence goes on from JAWOJK010000343.1 coordinate 7,156, forward strand.
CGGTTTGAGGCCGGAGAAGCGGCACTTCACGTTCCAGAACTTCTCGAATCCGATATCGGCGGCAAAGCCGGACTCGGTGACGTGATAGTCGAAGAGCTTCAATCCGACGCGGTCGGCGATGATCGAGGACTGCCCGACGGCGATGTTGGCGAACGGACCGGCGTGCACGAAGCAGGGCTGGTACTCGGCGGTGCACATCAGGGTCGGGTTGATGGTGTTGCGCATGAAGGCGGCCATGGCGTTGCCGACTTCCAGGTCACCGGTGGTAACGGGCTTGCCGCTCTTGTCGAAGGCCACGGTGATGTTGTTCAGCCGTTCTTTGAGATCGGCCAGATCCTTGGCGACGGCCAGAATGGCCATACACTCGGAGCCTACGGCGATGCCGAACTTGGACTGCATAGTATAGCCGTCGAGCCGGCCGCCGAGCCCGATGACGATATTGCGCAGGGACTGGGCGCAGAAGTCGATGATCCAGCCCATCTCCACCCGGGTGGGGTCGATGTCGAGGCGGCGCATGCCGGTGAGCCGGGCCAGCTGTTCGTCATTGTAGTTGCGCTCGTGCTGCATGCGGGCGGTCATGGCCACCATCGCCAGGTTGTGGGCGTTCATGATATCGTTGATATCACCGGTGAGCCCCAGGGAGAACTCGGTCATCGGGATCAGCAGCGAGTTGCCGCCACCGGCCGCCGTACCCTTGACGTTCATCGTGGGCCCGCCGGAGGGCTGACGCAGCGCACCGCCGACATTCTTGCCGCGCATGCCGAGGCCTTCCATCAAGCCGACGGAGGTGGTGCTTTTGCCTTCACCCAGCGGGGTCGGGGTAATGGCGGTCACCTCGATGTACTTGCCGTCAGGTTTGTTTTTGAGGCGGTCGATCACCTTCAAAAAGTCAATTTTCGCCAGCCGTCCCATCGGCAGCATCTCGCTCTTGTCGAGACCAAGCTTGGCCTGCCAATCTTCCGGCGTCGGCATATTTATTTCCGCTGCCTCAGAAATCTGCCAGTCAGCCATCTCTACCGCGTTGTAAGCCATTGATCCATTCCTCCTTATAGTGAGTATGTGAGTGCGACGCCCCAGAGGGCACACGCCACTGGGTTTGCCCAAAGGCAAAAAACCGCAACTGTGACCGGCATGCTTGCCGTCGGCCTGCCCGGGAAAGCAACCGGTTTACTGCCGATCTATAGGGTTGGCCGCGAAAGCCGGCGTTATAATGGGATTATCAGTAGGGTTCGGAAATTCCCGGATGGGCCAATGAACGGTTTGGGAATAATTAAGCAAAGGCTAATATCATTTGTGGTCAGCTTTGGCAAGGCCTTAATTGAACGACTAGGCCATGACTAGATCAAGGCGCTGGCTTTGATCGCCAGGTCCCGCAGGGTCTTCAGGCATCGGTGCTTTCGGCCTGATTCAGCTGAAAGTAAAATCCCGCCTGCCGCATCAGGTGTTCATGGGTGCCGGACTCGATGATCCGGCCGTCGCGCAGAACGAGGATCCGGTCGGCGGAGCGGGCTGTGGTCAGCCGGTGCGCCACGACAATGGCGGTGCGGTTTTTCATCAGGTTGGCGAGGGCGCTCTGGATTTTCTGTTCGGTCTCGGAGTCCACGTACGAGGTGGCCTCATCCAGGATGATCAGCGACGGGTCGCGGGCAAAGGCCCTGGCGATGGAAATCAGCTGGCGCTGGCCGCTCGAAAGCGAGGCGCCGCCCTCGGAAAGGACGGTGTCAAGCCCCTGGGGCAGGCGCTCGACGATGGTGTCGCAGTGGGCCGCGGCCAACACCGCCCGCAGCGCCCCGGAGCTCAGGTCGCTGCGATCCTGAAAAATATTGTACCGGACGGTTTCGGAAAAAAGAAACGGGTCCTGCATGACCAGCGCCATCGCTTGGCGCAGAGGCCCCGGCGGCAGATCCCGCACATCGCCGCCATTGACCAGGATGCGACCGGCAGTCGGGGTGTAGAAACGCACGACCAGGTTGATCAGGGTGGTTTTACCCGAACCGGTGGGCCCCACCACCGCCAGGGTTTCACCGGCGTTGAGCGCAAAGGAGATTCCCTGGAGCACCGGCTCGTGCGGCACGTAGCCGAAGCTGACCTGCTCCATGGCCAGCGACCGGATCTTAAGCCGCGATGCCGCACCGGCCATGGGGCCCACCGCGGCCGGAGCGGCTGCAGGCGGCGCTTCGCCGTCGGCATTGTCCAGAATCAGGAAGATGCGCTCGGCGGATGCCATGGCGTTCTGCAGGATGTTGAATTTATCGGCGATATCGCGCATCGGCCGGAAAAACATCCGCAGGTAGTAGATAAAGGCCACCAGCGCCCCCAGGCTGATCTGCCCGGCCAACACCCCGCTGCCGCCGTAGTAGATGACGGTGGCCACGGTCACCAGCCCCAGGAACTCCACCAGCGGCATAAAGACCGCTAAAACCTGGATCTGACGCATGCCGGCGAGGTAATTCTCGTGGTTGAGGCGCGCGAAGCGCTCGAAATTGCGCTGTTGATGGCCGTAGAGCTGCACCACCTTGATGCCGCCGATGGTTTCGGCGAAGCGGGTGTTGATCTCCGCCACCTGGATGCGCAGGGTACGAAACACCTCCCGCGCCTGGCGCGCAAAGCGCCCGCCGGCAACCCCGACCAGCGGCAGGACGGCGAAGGCCGCCAGGGCCAGCTTCCAGTCGGTGGCGACCAGAACGGCGGCAATGCCCAGCAGGAGAAACAGATCTTTGAAGAAGAAGGCGATCACCGAGGTGAAGAGTTCGTGCATGTTCTGCACGTCATTGGTCACCCGGGTGACCAGGCGCCCCACCGGGTTGCGGTTGAAAAAGGCCACCGGCAGCCGCTGGATGTGACGGAAAAGGCGCACCCGCAGGCCGTGCATGGTCATCTGGCCAGTGTACTCCATAATGGTCTGCTGTAAAAAATTCAAACCGAAATTGAGCAGGACGATGACCAGGAAAAAAAGGCTCATCCAGCCGACCCCAACCAGGTCCGCGCCGCGCAGCGCAAGGCGCTCGGCCCGATCCAGGCGGGGCAGATCGCTGTATGCGATCAGTGCCGAGCGGCCCTCAGTCCTGAAAAACCCCGGATGGCGGGCCACTACGGCCGCCGCCGGCGGTGCGGCGGCGTCAACCCGTAGAAAACGCCCTACAACCCCGTTGGCATCCGCGATTTCCACCGTGGGCAGGATGTAGCGGTCGATGGTCATCTTGGTGATGTAGGGCAGGCTCAACTCCATCAGGGTGATCAGCAACACCAGCGCGATGACGCCTGACAGAAACAGCCGATAGGGGCGGGCATAGGGGTAGAGCCGCCGCAGCAGCCGAAGGTCGTATACCTTGTCGAGGCGGTCCTCCTCGAAATGGCCATGATCGGATTGCATCTGTACCTCGCTCGCCTGTGCTGCAGCGCTCGGGGGCCGGTCGAATCCCAGCGGCTCAGGTGCACAGCAAAGGCTCTTTTTTGCGCGGCGCTGCAAATTCCTGCAAACGGTAGGTGCGGGCATAGTACCCGCCCTGGCCCAGCAGTGCCGCGTGGGTGCCGCGGGCGGCGATGCGGCCGTCCGCCATGACGATGATCTGGTCGGCAAAACGCACGGCCGCCAGTCGATGGGAAACCACCACGAGGGTGTGGCGTCCGGCCAGCGCGCGCAGGGTGTGGGCGATCTTGGCCCCGGTTTGCATGTCCACCTGGCTGATCGGGTCATCCAGAATCATAACCGGCGCGGGTTTGAACAGCGCCCGGGCCAGCGCGATGCGCTGCTTCTGGCCCCCGGACAGGATCACCCCCCGCTCCCCGACGCGGGTCTCCAGGCCGTGGGGCAATCCCGCCACGGTATCCGCCAGGGCGGCCGCCTCGAGCACCCGCGCCAGGCGCTGCCCGTCGGCGGACGGATCGCCGAAGGTGATATTTTCCCGCACGGTCCCGGCGAATATGAACGGTTCCTGGGCCATAAAGCAGACGTGAGCGCGCAGGCCCGCCAGCCGCAGGTCGCGCACGTCATGCCCATCCAGCCGCACCTGGCCGCTGCCGGCGTCGTAGATCCGCGGGATCAGGCTGACCAGACTGGTCTTGCCGCTGCCCTGGGGCCCGACCACCCCCAGCACCTGGCCGGGGCGAATCCGCAGATCGATGTCCGCCAGAACCTTTTCCCCGGTTTCGGCGTAGCCGAAATTCACCCTGTCAAAAACGATCTCCCCCTGGACCTCGGCCAGGGATCCGGCATCCGGGCGTTCCCGGATATCGGGGCGGGTGTCGAGGATCTTGCCGATTCGGCCCAGAGAAGCGGCGCCGCGCTGGATCAGGTTGGTAACCCAGCCCATGGCCATCATCGGCCAGGTGAGCAGCCAGAGGTAGCTGATGAAGGCCACGAAATCCCCGGGGGTGATGGTGCCAAGAATAGTTTGGCGCCCACCCAGAAACAGCACGATCGCCAGGCTGAGGTTGGTGAAGAGCGCCATCATGGGGAAAAAAGCACCGGTGATCTTCACCAGGTGGATATTTTTGCGGATATAGACGCTGGAGATGGCCTCCAGCCGCAGCGCCTCGCTCTCCTCCCGATTGCCGGCCTTGATGACCCGGATACCGGCCAGGCGCTCCCGCACCGCTTCGGTGAGTTCTGAAAAGGCGCCCTGAACCGCTTGATAACGGCGGTGCATCTTACGGCTGAAAATCCGGGTGCCGAAAACGATGAAGGGCATCGGGATCAACACGAACAGGGTCAGCCGCAGGTTGATAAAGGCCATGAAACCGATGGCGGCCGTGCCCATCACCAGGGCGTCGTTGAGGGCCACCATGCCCATCCCGGTGGCCATTCGGACCTGCATGATGTCGTTGGTGGCGTGGGCCATCAGATCGCCGGTGCGCACCCGATCGAAGTACGCCGGTGAGAGGGTCTGCAGATGGCGGAAGAGCGCGTTGCGCAGCCCCTCCTCCACCCGCCGCGAGGTGCCCAGCAGGCACTGCCGCCAGCCGTAGCGAAAAACCCCGATCAGCAGCCCCATTGCCGCGATCAGGAGCGCATCGGCCAACAGGCCGGGAGCGTCGATGCGTGCCAAGGTCAGGCCGTCGACCGCCCGTTTGATGATCCGGGGAATGAAAAGCTGCAGGACATCGACGATGATCAGGCACCCGATGCCGAGGAGGATGACACGCCGGCGCTCATAGAGATACGGCCGAATGAACTGCAGGGATTTCAAGAAAAGCCGTCCTTTCACGCGCGATAGGGTTCTCGGGTCCCCCGCCGACGGGGGTAAAAACTGATCAAATGTAAGAACCCTGCCTTAGGGAATCAACCCAGCCCCAAACCCCACCCAGCGGCCGGCCTGGGCCCCCGCCCACCACGCTTGCGCGTTGACTTTAGACGAACCCATTGCTATGATCCAAACTTATGGAAGCATCGAATGTAGTTGAATATATTGATCGTCAGAAAATCATGTGCGCCGTTGTTCTGGAAGTCAAAAATGAGCGGCTGCGCCTGCTGACCGAAAGCAACCGCGAGGTCAACCTGTCCGCCAGCCGGCTGTCGCATGCCTGCGGCCAGCGGGTGGACCTCAGCATGGGCCGTGATTACGTGGTCCAGGTTTTGAAGGAAATCGGCAGCCGGCGCAGGTCACTGATGACCCGGGTCAATATCCGCGAGCTGTGGGAGATCCTCAACAGCGAGGCGGAGTGGATCGACCTCGAAACCATGGCCACATTCTGCTTTAATAGCGATACCACCGGCGATCACGAATCGGCCGTGATACGGGCCTTCTTCGAAAACCGGATCTACTTCAAATTCAACCGCGACCGCTTCTACCCCAACTCCGAGGACCAGGTGGCGCACCTGCGGGCCCAGGCCGAAGAGGCCGGCCACCGCAACCGGCTGATCGAAGAAGGCGGCGGCTGGCTCCGCCAGGCGCTTGGCTCCGGCGCCGGCCGGGAGGCGGCAGGAACCCCGGTCGTGGCCGAGACCCTTCGCATCCTGCAATCCTACACCCTTTTCGGCAAAGACAGCGACCAGTTCACGCTCGCCAGGGCGATTCTGGAACGGGCGGGGGTAAACCCGGAAAAATCCCTGTTCCCGCTGCTCGTCCAATTGGGGATATGGGATGAAAACGAAAATCTGGACCTCCAGCGCCTGGAAGTGCCCCTGGAATTTTCCGAGGAAAGCCTGCGTTACGCCGACCGCCTGCGGTCCAGCCCGCCGCCATTTGCGGACAGCCCCCTGCGCCGCGACCTGACCCACCTGCCGCTGCTGACCATCGACGGCCAGGCCACCCTGGACTACGATGACGCCTTGAGCCTTGAAGACCTGGGGGACCGTTACCGCCTCGGGATCCACATTGCCGACGTGGGCCACTACATCAAACGCGACGACCCCATCGACCGCGAAGCCGTCGCCCGCGGCAGCTCGATTTACACCGCCGACCGCAAAATCCCCATGATTCCAGCGGCTCTGGCCGAAGGTCTCTGCAGCCTGCGGGCCGGGGAGCTTCGCCCGGCGATCAGCGTAATGGCCACCCTGAGCCGCAGCGGCGGCCTGCTCGATTACGAAATTTTTGCCAGCACGGTCGCCGTCAGCCGCCAGCTCTCCTACTACGAAGCCAACCTGATGGCCGATGAGGACCCCACCATCCGCACCCTGGTGTTTCTGGCCGAGGCCTTTCGCAAAAAACGGCTGGAAGACGGGGCGCTGCAGATCACCCTGCCGGAAATCAACATCTGGCTGGACGAAAGCGGCGAGATCACCCTCAGCCGGATCAACCGCGAAAGCCCCTCGCGGATGATGGTGGCCGAGTTGATGATCATGGGCAACTGGCTGATGGCCGATTTTCTGCGACGTCACGGATGCCCGGCGGTCTTTCGCTCCCAGGCCGAGCCCCGCGAACGGCTCTACCGCCAGAACGAGGGCACCCTCTTTCAGAACTGGATGCAGCGCAAGCAGATCAGCCGCTTCATGCTCGGCTGCGAGCCGGAAACCCACAGCGGCCTCGGGGTGGACGCCTACGTCACCGCGACCTCCCCGATCCGCAAGTATTTCGACATGGTCACCCAGCGGCAGCTCAGGGCCCTCATAGGGTTGGACCCGCCTTACGACCGGGATCAAATGGCGTACATCCTGGGCTGCCTCGAAATCCCGATGCGTACCGTGTCCCGCGTGCAGTACCAGCGGCAGCGCTACTGGACGTTGAAGTACCTCGAGAAAAAGATCGGCCAGAAAGCCGAGGCCATCGTCCTGCAGAAGCGCCGCAGCGGCTATTTGGCGCTGATCACCGAGTATATGCTGGAGTGCCAGCTGCCGCTGTCGATCGGGATTGACCTCAAACCGGAGGATCTGGTACAGGTGACCATCCAATACGTCAATGCCCGCAGCGATATGCTTTCGGTTTTCATCGGATAGCCCGCCCCGGGGACGGCATCCGGCCGATGGTCAGGCCCCCACCCTGGAGAGAACGATCTCACGGAAAGGAACGAATTTGGGAGGCGTTAAGCTCCGCAGGTGGCGGTTTTTGCTGATGGCAGCCGCGGCGCTGCTGCTGGCGGCCTGCGCGCCGAATTCCCAGGTCAGCCGATTGGAGGGGCAGCTCCAAGACCAGCGGCGCAGCACGGCCCTGGCGGCGCAGCGCCTGGAGGCCGAGGTTAAACAGCGCCAGCAGGCGGAGCAGGAGCTGACCGTCTTGCAGCAGGCGGCCGTGGCATACCGCAGCCAGATCGCAACCCTCGCGGCGCGCAGCGCCGCCGCCGAGGACAAGAATCTTCAGTTCGCCACCCGCTTGTCCGACCTGCAGCGCGAGATCGAAAAACGCAACGCCGCCATTGAGCTGCAGAACCGGGTGATCCGGCTCCTCGACGACACCAAGGAAACCATCGAAACCAGCCTCAAGGAGCGACTCGCGGCCCAAAAAATCAAACTGGAGGATCTTGACGGCATCCCCAAGATGACTTTCGTGGACAAGATCCTGTTCGATCCCGGCAGCGCCGAGATCCCGGACGAAGGCCGGCGGCGGCTGTACAGGATCGCCGAAACCCTGAACCGCCAGCAGGAGGCGCTGATCGTCATCGAGGGCCATACCGACAGCCTGCCCATTGCGCCGGCCGCCGCCCAGGAAAAATTTCCCAGCAACTGGGAACTCTCCGCCGCCCGGGCCAGCGCCGTGGCCCGTTTTCTGGCGGGAACGGCCGGCATCGACTCCCGGCGCCTGGCGGCCAGCGGTTTCAGCGGCTACCGGCCGGCGGCGCCCAACGACACCGCCGACGGCCGCCGGCAGAACCGCCGGGTCGAGATTTTTTTAAACGTTCTGCGGTAGGCGTCCGTGACCGGGCGGCCCCCCCTGTCGGCAAACCCGCTGACCCGTCGCGCAGGTCAGGCGTCCAGAATTTCGCGAACCTTGCGCGAGAGACCCACCATGTCAAAGGGTTTTTGGATAAACCCGCTGCCCCCCCGACGGATCACCTCCTGGGTCTGACGGTTGAGACTGTACCCGCTGGCCAGCAGCACCCGAAGATCCGGGCGCACCGCCCGCAGGCGGTCAAAGGCGACGCCGCCGGCCATCTCCGGCATGACCATGTCCAGAATCACCAGGTCGACCCCCTGCGGATCGATCTCGAGAATCGCCAGGGCGTCCTTGCCGCTGCAGGCCGGCACCACGCGGTAGCCCAGTTCCTTGAGCATCAGAGCGCCCACGTGCAGAATTTCTTGCTCGTCATCCACCAGCAGGATGCTTTCCTCGCCGCGGGCCAGTTCGTAGCGCACGCCGGCTTCGGCCACCACCCGCTTGTCGGAGGCCGGCAGGTAGATAAAAAAGCTTGCGCCCTGCCCCTCCCGGCTGCTGACCCGGACGATGCCCTTGTGGTTCTGAATGATCCCGTACACCGACGCCAGCCCGAGACCGCTGCCTTTGCCGATCTCTTTGGTGGTGAAAAAGGGCTCGAAAATGCGCGCCATGGTCTCCTCGTCCATGCCGACCCCGGTATCGCGCACGGTCAATTTGACAAACTCACCGGCTTCCACGCCGTAGGAGCGGCAGAAAGCCGCGCGCAGGGTGACGTTCTCGGTTTCCAGAAAGAGCTCCCCGCCGTCGGGCATCGCCTGACCGGCATTGACATACAGGTTGAGCAGCACCTGCTCGATCTGGCCTTGGTCCACATCCACGCTCCAGAGGCCTTCGCGCAGGTTGCGACGGATGGAGACCTCTTTCTTGGTCCGGCTGAACATGTCGCACGTTTTTTCCACCAGATCGTTGAGACAGGTGGGTTTGACTTCATACTTGCCCCCGCGCGCAAACCCCAGCAGCTGTTTGGTGAGGGCGGCGGCGCTCTTGATGGTCTTGCCGATGGCCTGGATATGCTCGCTGTGGGGATGGTCGCCGGGCAGGTTGAGCTGCATGACCGAAATCCGCCCCTGGATGCCCATCAGAAGGTTGTTGAAGTCATGGGCGATGCCGCCGGCCAGGGTCCCGACGGCAGAACCGCGATAGTATCCTTTGGATGGGAAGACCGATAGGTATTGATATCTTTGACGAGAAAGCCGATTTCCTCCTGAGGTGTGAACAATCTTGGGTTAAGGTTGATGCTATCCACCCGATTTGGAGGGTTTTGCTGCGGGTCACCTGAAGAGGTTGGCAGGATATGCGGCAAGGACAAGGCATCCCTTACGTTCATATTGGGGTGGCGGCTGCTCGACCAATCTATCAAGTTGTTTGCCAATTTGAAAACAGCG
>JAWOJK010000030.1:0-11595 GCA_046481705.1 Desulfobacterales bacterium
GCGGTTTATAGCCGTTGGCGTAGCCCAACCGCCCTTGGCTTCTTTGCCAGGGCTCAGCGCCCAAGGCCCGGCTGCGTTCGACCTTCATGGCTTCATTGAGCAGGATCGAGACCGCCTCCTCCAGCCCCTCCAGGCCGTTTTCAATTACCGCTTCCAACATCTGCCCGATTGCCGTATTCTGTTCGTGGTGGATCATTTCAGTTCCTCCTCTTGGGTTTTCGCGAACCTTTGGAGTACTGATCTGACTCACCAATTTCAAGCCCTTCCGAGCTTGGACCCGGCGGGGCCACCCCGGGGGATTTTTGGGGATCCCCCGGAATAGTCCCGCCTGGCTCTTGGAGCTTGAAACGAAATTACAGAAAGAACGTTACACTAACCGAATCATCGGCAACGCCGTAGCTCTTCGGTTGATTGAGTTGACCGGCCAGCCCGCGGCCGCGCCCAGCGCCAACCCGTTTGGTTGCATCAGCCCGACCAGCGCATCCCATGTGGAGGCGCATCGGCATGGGGGAGATCATCCACGCGGCCAACCGCGGGGAAAAATTCACCACCATTTTCGTCAACAACGCTGTCTACGGGATGACCGGCGGCCAGATGGCCCCGACCACCATGCCGGGCCAGCGGACCACCACATCGCCCTTCGGAAGAGACGTCGACCAGGTGGGCATGCCGGTCAAGGTGGCCGAGCTGCTGGCCGCGCTGCCCACACCGGCCTATGTCACCCGGCAGTCGGTCATCAAACCTAAGCACATCAACCGGGCCAAGAAAGCCATTCGCAAGGCTTTCCAATTGCAGCGGATGTTCCTGAAGCTGTTTTGGGGGGAGTTTGAATTGCTTTATATTATCAATTGGTTGTCCAAATTTCGATGTTTTTGGTTACTGTCTACATTTTTAGAAATGGAAAATTTCGTATTGACGAGCTCTGAACGGAGGACTATGCTCGATGTAAAAGTTTGTAATATTTCAGATAGATAAAAGGTAGACAGTAACGAATCCCTCCGTTTTGTAAAAAACTTCCATAATATCAACATCCTACCCATTTCTTTTCAAGGGAACATCCGTTGCAGATGGGCAAAGTCTGTTACAGTTTCGTGGAAATTGTGAGCACCTGTCCGACCAACTGGGGCATGACACCCGTGGAGGCGATTGCCTGGACTGAAAATACGCTGCTCGCCTACTATCCGATCGGTGACTGCAAAAGCCCGGATGATGTGGAGGTGCCCAATGCAAACTGAAGTGATGTTCGCCGGGTTTGGCGGCCAGGGAATACTGGCCAGCGGAAAGATCCTCGCCCGGGCGGCCATGGCGGAAGGCTTCGAGGTGGCCTGGGTGCCCTCCTACGGCCCGGAAATGCGTGGTGGGACCGCATACTGCCTGGTGGTGATCAGCGACCGGCCCATTGGCTCGCCCATTGTCAAAAGACCGCAACATTTGGTGGCCATGAACCGACCCTCCTTGGAAAAATTCGCCCCGATGCTGATGCCCAACGGAACGATTCTGATAAATACGACACTGATTCCGGTGGATGCCGGCAGGGATGACCTGCACCAGGTTAAGGTGCCGGCGACCACCCTAGCCGCAGCATTAGGCAACAGCAAAGCGGCAAACGTGGTCGCTCTTGGTGCCTTCATCGCTCGAACCGGAATAATTGCTTTTGGAATACTCATCGCCTCTGTGAAAGCAGAGTTTGCGCAAAAGGACAAACTAGTGGATCTGAACTTAAGAGCCCTGGAGGCAGGACGCGCATCGGCCCTTGAGCGTTCCCGCGGGGAGCCGATCTAATGCTTGCGCCGGAGTCGAGGCCATTTTCTATGACGATTGATGCCTTATCGTTTACAGCGCCGCATGCCATTGCCGGCGCATCCGCCAATAGCGAGGAGCGTGTACGTTCATCAAACAACTGGTTCGTCCCAAACAGGTTGTCGTCCATGACACCACCGTGCGGGAGGGATTCCAGCGCGAAGAACGCCTGATTCCCACCAGCGCCAAATTGTGGATCGTGGAGCAATTGATCCTCGCCGGTTTCCGGCGATTGGAAGTAACCAATTTTGCCAATCCCAAACGCCTGCCGCAGTTTGCCGACGCCGAGGAGTTGTTGCGTTTGATCCGAACACAGCGATCCATCGCTCGTTGACTGCCGTCAGGAAGGCCGGGTGATCGCGCGGCGTGGCCCGGCCGCGGTGCATATACCGATGCGACGGCGGCGAAATAGAGGCCAGACCCCATTGCGAATCAATGGTCATTCGATAGGGTAGCCGTAGTTTCCTATTTATTTTAACGCGGTGACGGTTCGTCACCCCATCAACCCAAGGAGGCATTCATGGGAGCCGTGAAAGACGAAACCTACAAATGTGAGGCATGCGGAAACATTGTTCTGGTACTCGAAGGCGGCGACGGCGATCTGGTCTGTTGCGGAGAAAACATGACCCTGTTGACCTCGGACAAAGCCAAAGTTTTTTCCGAGCGCATGGGCAAACCCGGCTCGCCGTAAGGCGACACCGTAATGGTGGTGCGAACAGGCATCGATCGGACCGGTGTCTGTTCGCGTTGCGTGTGCACCCCGCCAAGCCGCCCGCTTGACCGCGGCGTCATGCCGCGCGCCGGGGTCTGATGATGTCCGGCTCCCCGGAAGAGAGGTGATTATGCCGATCGGTTTCGATGAAATAGAGGTGGAAAAGAGCGCTGCGGGGATCCTGGTTACCCTCAGAATCAAGGAAAAACTGGACAAGACCGATTACGCCCGGTTCGTCCCCATGGTCGAAAGTCAGATGCAGAGCGGCGCACCGGTGCGGTTGCTCATCGAACTGCACGATTTCAAGGGGTGGACCGCCGGGGCGTTGTGGGAAGACACCAAGTTCGCGGCCAGGCATTTCAACGATATCGACCGCATCGCGGTCGTCGGTGAATCCCGCTGGCAGCAGGGCGTCGCGCTCTTTTTCAAGCCTTTTACCGCTGCCGACGTGCGCTATTTCGATATGGCGGGCGTCAAGGAGGCCTGCCGCTGGATTCGCGCGGCCTATGCTTGATATGGGCCGGCGACGGCGTGCCGATTGACAAAGCACAGGTCGCGCGTTTGACCAAAATACCTATAGTCCTTTTACCATTTGGGAGATCATGCCTGATAACAGACCGCTCCAATTCAAGTTCTTCTTGCCCGATGCGCGGCTGCTGGACAACGACGAGATCGCCGCGCTGCGCGCGAAACCCGACCATTCCGCCCCATCGCCCGACGAGAAGGGCCTGTGGATCGAAATGACCTGCCCCGATCACTCCTGCCTGGACGACGAGAGCCGGCTGACCCTGCCCGTATGATCAAACCGGCAAGCAGCCACTGAAACCGTTGTATACCGCCATTCGAGGCCCGAATCCACAGGGGGATCTTTTCCACCGGATTGACGATGGCAAGCAGGGCGATGCTAAAATTGGCGATCTGTATCCGCAGGTGACCATGGCCACCAGGGGAAATGTGCGCAGGCCGAACCTTCGTTTGCTCGTTTCACGTTCCCAACCGATGGGCAGGGCCAAGAGGTAGGCGATGATCAAGTGGATCAGGTGGTTGACGACCAGGTGGCCGTCCATTTCCAACAGGGGCAGCATGACTGACCCCCTTTAAAAGCGTGAACGAGCTGAACGCAACGCTTCGCCCAATGCATCGGCGGCACTGTCGATTCCGGCCTTAAGGTCTTCCCAGGCATTTCCTCCACGGCGGCGCAGTTGGTCCAGGTCGTCTTCAACCGTTTTCCGTTTCGCTTTGAGCTTCTCGATCCGCCGTTCGACATCCGCGCGGGCGTCGGCCTTTTTTTGCCTGGCCTTGGCCTCCAGGTTGGCCATATCGGCATCCTCCTTGCCGTCGCCGCATTCGGCACCTTCGCCCTTGTTCGGGTCGTAAGTGTAGGCGCGCCCGCTTTTCACGGACAACTTGTCCATGGTCCGTTGGCGGGCCTGTTTGCCTGCGATGACGCGGTCCTTGTCACTCACTGGCGTTCACCTCCTCCAGGGGTCACTGGTTCATCCTTTTTCGTTCACCTGGCCCCCAGCTTAATCGACCTCGACCGGCAACGGTATGGGGCAACCCCTGTATTTGAGCGGCAGAATGGATGGATATCGCCGAAGTCGACGGGCGGCCCCATGCGTCGAGTCGGCGGCCAATGACGCGGGCTGCAGATATTCGCTGATCACCTCCCACGCGCAGCGGCTCAGCCAGGACATGGGTGGTGGCCAGACCCACCCAGTCACACTCCCGCTTGCTGACGGGGTTCACAGCATTGGAGATAATGGGCTGAAATCGAGCCGGCTGGGAGCCTATCCCCCGCCTATGCCTTGGCCTTCCTCCCAAAGGGAACTCCCAGCTTCGTCATCCGTTTTCGGAGGGTGGAGGATTTGAGGCCCAAGAGGCGCGCCGCCCCCCGTTCCCCCTCCACCCGGCCGCCGCATCGGGTTAAGACCCGCCGGATATGGTTGGCCATGACCTCGTCCAGCCCCAGCACCTCATCCGATCCCGGGGCCTCCGGATGTCGGCTCTCCGGGGATTTCCGCACCAGCCGGGACCCGATTTCCTTGAAATATAGCCGGTGGCCCGGGTTCAGGATCAGGGAGCGCTCGACAGCGTTCTCCAGTTCCCGGACGTTGCCCGGCCATTGATAGGCCATCAGGCGGTCGATGGCCTCCGGGGTGGGCGAGGGCACCACCGCCCGCTTCATCTCCCGGGATTTCTTCAGGATAAAATGCTGGACAAGGGCGGGGATGTCGGTCTTCCGCTCCCTCAGGGCGGGGAGGACAATGGGAAACACCCGGAGCCGGAAATAGAGGTCGTGCCGGAACCTTCGCAGCTCCATCATCTCCTCCAGGTCGCGGTGGGTCGCCGCGATGACCCGGATGTCCACCTTGACCGGAAAGCTCCCCCCGATCCGGTCGATCTCCTTTTCCTGGAGAACCCGCAGGAGTCGCACCTGGGCCTCGGCCGGCAGATCGCCGATCTCGTCGAGGAAGAGGGTTCCGCCGTGGGCCCGCTCGATGCGTCCCCGCCTCTGGGACAGAGCCCCGGTGAAGGCCCCGCGCTCGTAGCCGAAGAGCTCGCTATCGATGAGGGTTTCGGGAATGGCCCCGCAGTTGACCTTGATGAAGGGCCCGTCCTTGCGGGGGGAGGACTTGTGGATGGCGCCTGCGATGACCTCCTTGCCCGTCCCGGTTTCGCCGAGGAGCAGGACGGGGCTGTCCAGGGGCGCCACCTGCCGCACCAGCTCCATGACCCCCTTCAGCCCGAAGTCCGCGCCTACGACGTCCTCCCCCGAGAGTCTGTGCAGCTCCTCCTGGAGGTAGCGGTTGTCGTCGGCCAGGAGGTCCCGCAGGGCCATGAGCTCCCGGTATCTCAGGCTGTTGGTGAGGGCCACGGCACAGGGCTCGTTGAGGAGACTCAGGAGCCGGACGTGCGACGCGTTGAACTTCTCCCGCCCGTAATTGAAAACCGAAAAGACCCCGAGCATTTTCTTTTCGAGAATCAGGTCCATGACCACTCCCGAGAGGTCGAGGGCCCCCAGCTGCCCCGCCACCGGGCTCGTCACCGGGTCGTCACCCAGCCGGTCGATGACCCGCACCCGGATGGAGCGCTGGGCCTCCACCTGCTGCCGACCCCGGGGCGAAAGCGGGCTCCGAATGGCCATGGCTTGGCCGCCCTCGGGCGTCGCGTGGGCGACGGTCTCGACGATGCCCTCCTCCCGGTGGTAGACATGGAAGCTCATCTGCCCAGCCGGCATGAACTCTCGGATATACAGCAGGCTCTGCCACAGCGCTTTTTCAATCTCCAGGCTGCCGCAGATTCTCAAGGTGGCTTCGCGGAAAAACTCCTTTTCGTCCTTCGGCATAACTCCTCCCGGCGATATGGGAAAACCCAGGGCGGCATCCGGCGATGCCTTAAAAACTCTACTATGTTCCAGTTTATGGTGCAACTGGAAAATGGCGCAGTTATTTCTTCCCTATGTTCCGGAAAAGCTTCTTCATATTTACAACCATCTGATTTCTAATCAAATTACAATTTGGCATGTTATGTGCTTATTTTTGGGCAACTGCAAATCAAGGGGCCAACCGATGGAATGGCTGGAGATCATCAAAGTACGAATGGGCGGCGCCGGGGATCGCGAACTCGACCCGGGTTTCCTCCAACGAATCAAGGCGAGCCTGAAGGCGCCGTCGCTGGCGGAGGCCAGGGTCTACAATAACATTTCCGTGTCCAACGATCTGGTGATCATCCTGACGTGGCTCAAGGAGATCCCCGCCCCCTGGGGGAGCGACCTGGCCAGCAGCCTCACCCAGGAACTGAAGCGCTGCGGTCTGGTGGATTACTCCGCATGGGCCTGCCTGGACTGAGCCCCCCCGAAACGCCATCCCCGGAGAGAAACGAGCGAAAAACGGCCAGCGGCCGCGCACCCATAACACGAGACCCGAGAAACCCAAGAAACCAGAAGGGGGAACGTCATGACGGAAAAGATCTATCAACCCGGAGAGCACTACGACTATCCACTGATCATCAAAAAACTGCTC
Organism: Desulfobacterales bacterium; assembly: GCA_046481705.1. GTDB lineage: Bacteria > Desulfobacterota > Desulfobacteria > Desulfobacterales > JAABRJ01 > JAABRJ01. Next base: position 6,538 of record JAWOJK010000030.1, read on the forward strand.
AACACCCCCCTGATCTACGCGCCGGATCAGGAGATCGTCTACAGGGACAAACTACGCTACACCTACCGGGACCTGAACGAACGCATCCATCGCCTGGCAAACGGACTTACGCAGCACGGCATCGGATCGGGCGACACGGTGGCGGTCTTCGACTATGACAGCAACCGCTTTCTCGAGGCCTTTTTCGCCGTTCCCATGATGGGGGCGGTTCTTCAGATGGTCAATTGGCGACTCTCCGCGGGGCAGATCCAGTACACCCTCAACCATGCCGAAGCCAAAATCATCCTCATCAACGCCGACTTCCTCCCCATTCTTGAATCCATCCGGGAAAAACTGGAAACCGTCCGGAAGATCGTGGTCATCACCGAAACCGGCGGGGTCCCGCAGACCGCCCTTACCATCGACGGCACCTACGAGGAGATGATCTCTGGGGCCGCGCCGACATATGACTTTCCAGACCTGGATGAGAACACCAAGGCCACGACCTTCTACACCACCGGCACCACGGGCGACCCCAAGGGGGTCCACTTCACCCACCGCCAGCTCGTGCTCCACACCTTCGCCGTGGCGCTCGCCTTGGGTGCCTACGACTTCATCGGCCGCTTCCGCTCCGACGACGTCTACATGCCCATCACCCCGATGTTCCATGTCCATGCCTGGGGTCTGCCCTACATAGCCACCCTCCTGGGGGTCAAACAGGTCTATCCAGGAAAATACGAGCCCGAGATGCTCCTGAAGCTGATCGTGACCGAAAAGGTCACCTTCTCTCACTGCGTGCCCACCATTCTCCAGATGATCCTCACGAGCCCCAAAGCGAAACAATACGATCTGTCCCAGTGGAAGGTGATCATCGGCGGCGCGAAGCTGCCCAAGGGCCAGGCCAAGCTGGCCAAGAGCATGGGCATCACCGTCTATACGGGATACGGCATGTCGGAAACCTGCCCGATCATCAGCCTCTCCGTGCCGAAACGCAATATGGCGGACTGGGATGAGGACAGCCTGATGGAGGTCGTCATCAAGACCGGCCTTCCCGTTCCCCTGGTGGAGTTCGAGGTGGTGGACCCCGACGACAACCCACTTCCCCATGACGGCATGTCCGCGGGAGAGGTGGTCTTTCGTGCCCCATGGCTCACCAAAAGCTATTTCAAGGCCCCTGACCGTTCCAAGGAGCTTTGGCAGAACGGATGGCTCCACAGCGGTGACGTGGGCCATATCAACGAGGACGGGTATCTCCAGATCACCGATCGTGTCAAGGACGTGATTAAAAGCGGCGGCGAGTGGGTCTCCTCCCTGGACCTGGAAAACCTGTTGAGCCAGCACGAGGCGGTGCTGGAGTCGGCGGCCATCGGGGTGCCCGACGAGAAATGGGGCGAGCGGCCCATGATGATCGTGGTGCTGAAACCCGAATTCAACGGCAAGGTCACCGCCGAGGACCTCAAGCGGCACATGAAGCAGGCGGCTCAGGACGGGAAGCTGCCCAAATACGGCGTCCCCGACCGATACGAGTTCGTGGACGAGATCGCCAAGACGAGCGTGGGCAAGCTGGACAAGAAGCTGATCCGCCAAGTCTATCGATAAATGAATCCGGCGCTCAGTCGGGAGACGCGGTAACATCAGGACATGAAACGAGAGGAATGACGATCATGGCAATCCAAAAGGTATGCGTGCTGGGCGCCGGCATCATGGGCGCCGGCATTGCGCAGGTTGTGTCCCAGGCCGGCTTCACAGCGGTCCAGACCATGGGGGCGAATCACCCCATCGGGCCCCCTCGCCCTGGCCGACATGGTGGGCCTCGACACCCTGCTCCACGTCATGGAGGGATTTCACGCGGAGCTGGGGGAAGACAAGTACCGGCCGGCCCCCCTCCTACGGAAGATGGTCCGGGCCGGACACTTCGGGCGAAAAAGCGGCAGCGGTTTTTACGAGTATTCCGGCAAAAAATAGACCTGTTTGTTTCATAACCCATATCCAACCTTTTTCATAATACGGAGAACCCCATGGCACAAGTGATTATAGACAGAAGAGATGTGGATTTTATCCTTCACGAACAACTGGAGGTTGAAAAGCTCTCGGAACATGAAAAATTCGAGGAGTTCAACCGGAAAACGGTGGACCTCATCGTCTCCGAGGCCAAGAACCTGGCCGTCAAGGAGATGCTCCCCGCCCTGAAGATCGGGGACGAGCAAGGCTGCACCTTTGACAAGGGCCAGGTCCGGGTCCCGGAGGCCTTTCACAAGATTCACCGGCTTTTCACGGAAGGCGGCTGGATCGCCATGTGCGACGCCCCCGAATGGGGCGGGCAGGGAATGCCCGCCACGGTTGCCCTGGCCGCGAAGAACTACTTCAACGGCGCCAACTTCCCCTGCACGCTGAATTACATTCTGAACCACGGGGCCGGGAAACTGGTGGAGACATTCGGCACCGAAAAGCAGAAAAAGCTCTTCCTCAAAAAGATGTACACCGGCGTGTGGGGCGGCACGATGCTTCTCACCGAGCCGGAGGCGGGCTCGGATGTCGGCGCCCTCACCACCACGGCCGTCCAGAACGAGGACGGAACCTATTCTATCACGGGCAGCAAGATCTTCATCTCCAGCGGCGAGAACGACCTGGCGGAGAACATCATTCACCCCGTCCTGGCCCGCATCGAGGGCGCCCCGGCCGGCACATCGGGCATCTCCCTCTTCCTGGTGCCCAAGAACTGGGTCAACGACGACGGCAGCCGCGGCGAATTCAACGACGTGGTCTGCACCGGCATCGAGCATAAGATGGGCATCCACGGCAGCGCCACCTGCTCCCTGACCCTGGGCGGCAAGGGCCAGTGCCGGGGGACCCTCCTGGGAGAGATCAACAAGGGCATGCGGGCCATGTTCGTCATGATGAACGAGGCCCGCCTGGACGTGGGGATGCAGTCCCTGGGATGCGCCTCCGCCTCCTTCATGAACGCCCTCAACTACGCCCGGGAACGGGTCCAGGGGAGGCACCTGACGGCTGCGGGCAAGGACGCCCCGCCGGTGCCCATAATCCAGCACCCGGATGTCCGCCGCATGCTCCTGACCATGAAGTCCTTAACCGAGGGTATGCGGAGCATCGTCTACTACACCGGCTACTGCGAAGACATGATCCGGATCAGCGACAATGCGGCCGATAAGGCTCGCTGGCAGGGGCTCATCGATGTCCTGATCCCCATCACCAAGGGCTATGTCTCCGACCGGGCCTTCGACGTCTGCAACATGGGGGTTCAGATGTTCGGCGGATACGGGTATACTAAGGAATATCCCCAGGAGCAGCTCCTCCGGGACTGCAAGATCACCCATATCTACGAGGGCACCAACGGCATCCAGGCCATGGACCTGCTGGGGAGGAAACTGGGCCTCAACCAGGGCCAGTCCTTTCGGGACCTCCTGGATGAGATGGGCAAGATCGCCGCCGACGCCAAGAAGGTCCCCGGCGTTGAGGCTCTCGCCGTGGATTTGGAGGGCCTCACCGCCAGACTGGAAGAGGTGGCGCTGCACATGGCCCAGACGGCCCGGTCCGAAAAGATGCAGAACGCTTATGCCGCCGCCTACCCCTTCATGGAGGTCACGGGCGATACGGTCATGGCCTGGATGCTCCTGTGGCGGGCCGCCATCGCCGGCCGGAAGCTTTCGGAAGGGGCCAAGAAAAAGGATGCCGCCTTCTACGAAGGGCAGATCATGAGCGCCCGTTTCTTCATCAACAACTTCATCCCGGTCACCTTGGGGAAAATCAGCGCCATCCTGGCAAACGACGGCACGGCGATGGAGATTTCCGAGGACGCCTTCGGAGGGAAGTAAGGGTCGGGCCGCCACCCGCGGCCCCATTTTACGATCAAGGAGATTATCATGAAAGAGGTTGTTATCGTTTCCGCCTGCCGGACGGCCATCGGGGCATTCGGGGGGTCGCTGAGGGACCTGAACGGCGCAACCCTCGCGAGCATCGCCATGCAAGAGGCCGTCAGCCGGGCCGGCATCGACCCGGGCATCATCGACGATGTCAGGTTCGGCTGCTGCCTCGAGCACTACGACACCCTCAACACGACCCGCGTGGCCGCACTTCTGGCCGGCATTCCCGATACCATTACCGCCGTCACCATCAACCGGGTCTGCATCTCCGGGATGGAGGCGGCCCTCTCCGGGATGGCCATGATCCAGGCCGGCATGGCCGAGGTGATCCTCGCCGGCGGTGTCGAGCATATGTCGGGCGTGCCCTACGCCGTTCCCAACGCCCGGTGGGGCTGCCGGCTCCAGGACAGCGTCTTTGTCGACACCATGATTCACGCCCTGCATTGCGGCTCCAATGTCATCCCTCTTTCCGAGGACGCTCCCGTGGACACCAGCCAGGCCCCGGCCGGCCTCTTCCTGGGAAAGCCTTACATCATGGGCCACACGGCGGAGTTCGTTGCCCAGCGCCTGGACATCAGCCGGGAGGAGATGGACGAGGTGGCCCTGCGAAGCCACAACAACGCGGAGCGGGCCACGCGGGAGGGCGCCTTTAGGGAGGAAATCGTTCCGGTGGAGGTGCCCCAGCGCAAAAAGGACCCCCTCATCTTCGACAAGGACGAGCACTTTCGCCCCGGCATCACCCTGGAGCAGCTCCGGAAGCTGCCGCCGGCCTTTGTCCCCAAGACCGGAAAGGTCACGGCCGGAAACGCCAGCGGCCTCAACGACGGATCCTCGGCCATGATCATCATGTCGGCGGAAAAGGCGAATGAATTAGGCCTCGTCCCCATCGCCCGGATCAAGGCGGTGGGAAGAGGGGCCTGCCACCCCGCGGTGATGGGGCTCTCCCCGGTGCCGGCGGTCAAGAATCTGCTGGATAGAAGCGGACTGGCCGTCGGCGATTTCGAACTCATCGAGGTCAATGAGGCCTTCGCGGCCCAGTACATCGGGTGCGAGCGGGAACTCGGCCTCAACCGGGAGATCACCAACGTCAACGGCTCGGGCATCGGGCTGGCCCACCCCATCGGCTCCACCGGCTCAAGGATCATGGTCACCCTGCTCCACGCCATGAAGAAGAGCGGAAAAAGCCTGGGTCTTGCCA
>JAWOJK010000171.1:0-5193 GCA_046481705.1 Desulfobacterales bacterium
CAGATGCGGCCGGCAACGACATTGCCGAGCAGCCCCGGGAATGAATTCTCCTGCCAGGGAACGTAGGCCTCCGCCATACGCTCGAGTGCGGCTTGCAGCGTGTCCGGCGGAAGGCCGGCGGCCTCCAGGGCTTTGCGCCAGGTGGGGTAGCCGAGTCGGGCGCCCAGGGGGATCACCAGCTCCTGGGTGCCCGTGACCCCAAGGATCACGCTGGTGCGATCCCGGTCGAAATCGCGCGCCTCTCCGTAGCCGGCGGTTTCCAGCAGGCGTTTGGCAGCCAGCAGGCCTAAAAGTTGGGACGTGTCGGTGGCCGGCAGGGCGGACGGTGGAATCCCGAATTCGACGGGGTCGAAGGGCACTGGTTCCAGGAAACCGCCGCGCTTGCAATAGACGTGGTCCGCTTTTAGGGGGTCGGGGTCGTAGTAGTCCTGCGGGGACCAGTGGGAATCGGGAATTTCCGAAATGGCATCCACCCCGTGATAGAGCAGGTGCCAGTATTCCCTGAGTCCTGGCGCTTTGGGGAAAAATCCTTCGGCGGCGATAATGGCGATGGCCGTTTGGCTGGGCTTTTCTGCAGTCATGGCAAAATCAACGCTATGGCTTCATGCGGCCGAGGCGGCATGACCGTATAGGGTTGCAGGGAGTGGAAAAATCCCCGTGTCCGAGGGGACCGGGAAAAAGGCTTTCGCCCGACGGAATCTATCTTCAAGGGGCTTTTTCCCCGCCGCAGCGTGCGGCGATTTCATCCAGGGGCAGGGGCGCGCAATGGGCCATTGCGACGGGCAGAGCGGCCCCCTGGTACTGCAGCCAGTTGTAACGCGTCAGAACACAGGCGCTGAACAGCAGGTTGCGCGCGAGGGTGACGACTTTCCGGTTTTCAGGCTGCTCCAGGAAAGTGCCTTTGGCCCATGCGTTGAAAGCCCCCATCGCCGGCCCGCACCAGATCTGGTAATCCAGAACGCGCGAGGGGTCTCCCTGGTTGGCCCAGTTGGACGACTGGCCGAGATAGGACCGGAACACCAGGGCCATTTTATGACGCGCGTCACGATCGGCCCTTTCGTTCTGGCGGGGGTCTCGTTGGGCAAAAAAAGCCCGCGTCTGCTCCCACTCCTCTTCGAAGCTGCAGCGAAAATAGTCCTTTTCCAGCAGCGCTTTTTCCTTGGGGGGGAGTTGATCGTAAGTTTCGTAGGCGCGGTAAAGGTCATAGAGCTTGGCTGCCCGCAGGGGAAACATGGTGCCCCGTTTGAGCACCTGAACCTTGACGCCCATTTCGAACATGTCGGCCGCAGGCGCCATGGTAACGTCCGCCTGGCGGGCGTCTGCCAGCATTCGGCGGACGGTGTCGGATGTGCCTGATTCCACGCAGGCCTGATTGATCGAGCCTGTCAGAACGAACGCCGCACCCATGGCGAAGGCGCCGGCGGTGGCCTGGGGCGTGGCGATGCCGCCCCCCAGACCAACCCAGACCGGCTGTGAATAGTGGTTTTGGGCCGTGATTTGGTCGCGCAGGGCGAGCATCGTGGGAAGCAGCGTCATGGCCGGGCGGTTGTCGGTGTGCCCGCCTGAATCCGCCTCGGCGGTCAGGGCGTCGGCAACCGGGATATGCGCGGCCAGTTCCGCTTCGGTCGGAGAAATAAGCCCCCGCTGGAGCAGTTCAGCGAGAAATTTGGCCGGTGGGGGCGCCAAAAAACGGCTGGCCACTTCCACCCGGGATATCTTGCCGATGATCTTGTGCGGGCAGACGACGTGACCATCGGGGCCGCGATGAATCCCTTTGACGCGGTAGAGTATCAGCGGCAGGGTAAGATTCAGGTATGCCGAGGCGCTGATGCAGCCCACGCCGTTATCAAGATACAGCTTGACAACGTGCATCTCCAGATCCGGGTCCTGGGGGCTGTGGATCAGGTTGAAGCCGAAAGGGCGGTCGCCGAGGGCGTTCCGGATTTGGTGGATTGCGGCTTCAACCCGTGAGGGCGATAGTCCGGCGGCACCGAAAAACCCGATCATGCCGTTTTCGCCGGCGGCTTTGACCATTGCAGCGGAGGTGATGCCGTTGGCCATGGCGCCCATGACGTAGGCGTAACGCAACCCGAAGGCTTTTTTGAAACCGGGGTCGCCGAGGGCGCGGGGCATCAGGGGCGGGACAAATGCGGTGAGGGCCAAGCCTTTTGCGGGCGGCGCGGATTCGCCCAGGGTAACGCGTCCACCGGCGGCCAGGGCGGGTCGGCCGTCGAACTCGACCAGGGCCATCGCGGCGGCCGGCGACCGCAAGGCGGAAAGGATGGCGCCCGGCTCGGTCTGAGGCCTCTCGGCGCCATGCTCCCACCAGCCCAGGACCGCCTTCGGGGTGGGTATATCGTGCGTCATTTACTGTTTTTTTATATGGAAAAATCTGAGGTTTTATTTATCGGATCAGGGAACCGGTTAAAAACCTACCTGATCGGCACCCAAACCGGGGTTCTGAATCGCTTTTAATCTCTGGAGCCATTACGACGCAGAATACCCAAACTCGAAAAAAGTGTCAAGAACCTCTTGCGTGACCGCCACTTGCCGGCTGCTGCCAGCGGTTCGTGGATTACCCACGGGGGTGGTAGGTTTCGTGTATTTTCTGAAGATGCTCCTTGGCCACGTGGGTGTATATTTGGGTGGTTGAAATGTCCACGTGGCCCAGCATGACCTGAACCGCCCTGAGGTCCGCGCCGCCTTCGAGGAGGTGACTGGCGAAAGAATGACGCAGGCTGTGGGGCGTTATTTCTTTTATGATGCCTGCCATGCGCCCGTAGCGTTTCAGAAGTTTCCAGAATCCCTGTCGCGTCATCGGTTGGCCCCTTCTTGCGACGAACAGATGGGGGCTGATGAGTGATTTCAAAAGGGCCGGGCGGGCGGATGCCAGGTATGCCTGAATTGCCTGGCGCGCATGCTGTCCGATGGGAACGATGCGCTCCTTGGCGCCCTTGCCCATGACCCTCACAAACCCCGCCTCCAGGTTGACCGCCTGCAGTTTTACCCCGATCAGCTCCGACACCCGCAGGCCAGCGGCATACAGAAGCTCCAGCATCGCAATATCGCGCAAGCCGCGGGGGGGCTTGGGGTCGGGGGCTGCCAGCAGACGGCCGATTTCCGCAATCGAAAAGACATTCGGCAGTTTCAGGCCGGTTTTGGGCAGATCGATCAGGCGCGAAGGGTCACTGGGGATGATGCCTTCCCGGGTCAAAAATTTGTAAAAGCCTCGCAGGGTGACCAGGTGCCGTGCGCGTGAGCGGGCGGCGAGGCCGGCGTTGCGGAGCCCGATGAGGTGCTTCAGCAGCGCCACGGTGTCGTTCTCGGTCACATTCCGTACTGCATTTTTCTTCAGAAAAGCGAAATAACGCGCCAGATCGTGGCTGTAGGATTCGATGGTTTTGCGTGCGAGGCCTTTTTCGACCAGCAGATACGTGAGGTAGCGGTCGGCCAGTTCATCCAGGTGGGTCATGCGGGGCCTCCGGGTTCCTGTCGGTTGCAGAGTTTAAAAAGATGGGGGTGTCACAGGCCGCACGTCCGAAAAACGGTTGCCCGTCAATCGGCAAGGCATCGGAAACCGAGGATGTTGGCGCAAAAATCGGCCGGAAACCGAAAGCGGGAATACAGCCTGACGCTGTTTTCGGAAATCCAGCAGCCCCCCTTGGCAATGAACGCGGTCGGCTCTGCGCCGCCCTCGAAAAGCGGTGGGGATGTGTCCAGTGTCCACTCTAGGACGTTGCCGAGAAAATCGGAAATTCCCAGGGCGTTGGCCCCCTCGGCGAAACAGTCCACCGGGGTGGTGTCGCCGATGCCGGTTTCCTCGGTGTTGCAGCAGCCTTCCCGCCACTGGTGGCCCCAGGGCAGAGGAAGGCCCTCACCGCTGCGGGCCGCCGCCTCCCATTCCACCTCCCGCGGAAGCCGTTTGCCGGTCCAGGCGGCAAACGCCAGGGCATCCTGCAGGCTGACCTGAACCACGGGGTGATTGCGCTTGGCGTGAAGCCCGCTGCCCGGTCCGAAGGGTTGATACCAGCAGGCCCCCTTGACCACCTGCCGGCGGTGGCAGGAGCGCCAGACCGATCTGACCTGCGCGGTCTCGGGATCCACCGCTTTCTGAAAACGGCCCTGGTAGACGGTGGCTTCGCCGCGCCGCTCGGCCGTGGTGACGTAGCCGGTGCGATCGACGAACACTTCGAAAAGCGCAGTGGTAATGGGGAATTTCCCCATATAAAACGCGGGCAAACGTGTGGTGTGCGTTTTGAGCTCTCCCTTTAACGGATTTTGACTGCCGATGACATATTTTTCTTCAGCAACCAGCAGGTACTGATTGTAGTAGCGTTCCATGACCCCGAGGTAGCCGTCGAATTTTTCGGCCAGAAGTTTATGGCTTCGAAGATCCTCGGGATCGATCGGCATGTCTTCCCCCGCCTGTTCCAGAGGATCTAGTGGCAGGCCGATGCCCATCGCCGTGGGACTGTCGCTGCCGCATGGGCGGTCGGCGGGGAAATCGCCTTCCCCCCCTGCAGCTTCAATGGTCTCGTCAACCTCGTCAACCTCATCAACCTCATCAACCTCAACGATCTCGTCAGTCTCAACGATCTCGCCGAGCTCATCGATACTGTCGACCAGTTCCAGGATGTGATCCTCAGCTGCCTCCGGAGGTTGAGCAAGGCCGGCCCGGCTGGTGTCAACGACGGCGTCAAACGCCGGGGGCGGCGCCATTTCGGCAAGGTCGCGGAGCGCACCCTTTTCCTCGAGCTGTTGACGCGCGAGGGCGCCGGGTCCGTCGACACCGTCGCCAGGGCCGGCCCCCGCCGTCCCGGTTTCCGAAAGGTCGCCGGCGCTGCAACCACTGGGCTGTTCATCTGCTGTCGAGGCTTCGGCCTCGGTGAGACAAGTGCCGGCGGCAGGTGGCGAAAAGCCCTCCGAACCGACCAGTCCGCCGAGGCTGCTGATCACCGCCTTGAGGGCCTCCAGGCCATCGGCGTTCTCGTCTGATTCCTGGGCGCCCATTTTTTCCAGGTGCCGTCCGGCAAAGGCCAGCATGTCGGCTATCTGGGTCAGCGAAACCCTTTGACCGGGTTGAAGCGCGTGGTTCAGACTGGAGAGGAGGCGGTCCTTGGCGTCGTCACGCGCCCACGCGCATCATCAACGGTCCCGGCGGCTCCATCGCCAGCGCAAACGGGATCGCGCTGC
>JAWOJK010000184.1:0-6901 GCA_046481705.1 Desulfobacterales bacterium
CCGACGCGCAGCGCGCCTTCCTGCAAAACGAGGCATTTCAGGGCTACGACAACGACTCCGGGATGACGATGCTGCGCATCGGCTCGATGAATATGATGTTGCACGGCATCGCCGCCCCGCGCTTCGATTATATGGACACACTCTTGACCCCGATTCCCAGCAGCGCCACTTTTTCACCTTTTTCCATGGCGTCCCCCCCCTTACGGCCGGTCCGCGAGATTGCGGGCAATCCCTTTGAGGGTTTTCAAGGCCTCGTCGTAATCATAGGCGGCGATCTGGTTGGCGAGATTTTGAAACCGAGTGCTGTCGAGGTGCTGCCCGAGGGCTTGCAGGTGCGTTTCAATCGTCTCCGGGTCGGCCAGTTCGAGGGCCGTGGCAAGCTGTGTGAGCAGTGGCTGGAGCCGCTGCCGGTCGATCGGTGAGGTCGGCCGCTCTGTGGGTGCGGTCCGGGTCTGGTCAGCGAGGCGCTGAAGGGAGTCCAGCACCTGCTGCAATGCGCTTTCCAGCCGATGGATGACCGCTGCGTCCGGGGCTTGCGCCTGGCACTGGGTTTCAAGTGCCTGGGCGGCGGCCTTGAGTTCCGCCGCGCCGATGTTGGCGGCGCTGCCGTTGAGGCGGTGCGCCAGCTGCTGCAGGTTCTTCCAGTCTCTTTGTGCGACCACGGTTTTCAGCCGGGACAGTGTGTCACGATTGTCCCTGGCAAAGCCCAGCAGGATGCGTCGGAAGGTTTCCGGTTCGATGGCCAGGGCGGTAAGGGTTTCGCGGATCTGGATGCCGGGCAGCGCTGCCGGCAGCGCGCCGCTCGGCTCTGCCGGGGCGGGTGAGGCCTCGCCTTGCGGGGTTGCGGCGCTGCGGGGCTCGAACCCCTGCGGACCGGCCTGATTTTTGACGGCTTTCCACAGGGTGCGGAACAGCCGGTCCTGTTGAATGGGTTTGGCGATATAATCGTCCATACCCGCGGCCAGGCACTTTTCATCGTCGCCTTTCATGGCATGCGCCGTCATGGCGATGATCGGCAGGGTGGTGAATTTCGCATCCGCCCGGATCCTGCGGGTGGCCTCGTAGCCGTCCATTTGCGGCATCTGGATGTCCATCAGGACCGCATCGTATCGCTCTCGCTGGACCGCCGCCAGCGCCTCTTGGCCGTCTGCGGCGATATCCACGCGGATGCCGGCGCCCTCCAGGACCGCCTGCGCCACCTGCTGGTTGGTGGGGTTGTCCTCCACCACCAGAACGCGGCACCCCTTGAGGCGGGTTTTGTAAATCGAGGCCATGGTCGTGATGGACGCGTGCGCTCCTACCTCGCGAAACGCCTGCTTGCCGAAGGCGTCCATGATGGCGTTGAAAAGGGTCGAGGAGTAGATGGGTTTGGTGAGAAATGCGGTGATGCCGACCTTTTGGGCGTCCTGGCGCTCATTTTCACGGCCGAAGGCCGTCATCAGGATGATGGGAAGCGCAAGCTTCAGATCGCTGCGGATTTTACGGGCGGTTTCGATGCCGTCCAATTCGGGCATCAGCCAGTCCAGGATCACCAGTTCAAACGGGTTTGCGCGGGTCCGGTTCTCCGCCAAAAGCCTCAGGGATGCCGGGCCCGATGAGACCGTCTCGACCTTGAAACCGAAAGAATCCAGCGTCTTTTTCATGATGGCGCGGCTGGCCGCGCAGTCGTCGACCACCAGGACGCTCATCCCTTGAATGTCCGCTGGGGGGATGCGCTCCGCTTCGCGGTCGGCCGGCTGCCGTTGGAAGGGCAGACTGAACGTGAACGTGCTGCCCTTGCCCAGCTGGCTCTCAACCCCGATCGTGCCGCCCAGCAGGTCCACCAGCTGTCTGCAGATGCACAACCCCAGGCCGGCGCCCTCGTATTTGCGGGCAATGGACGCATCGGCCTGGCTGAAAGGTTCAAACAGCTTGGGCAGGTACTCCGGGGCGATACCCACGCCGGTATCTTTGACAAAAAAGGTCAAAAGAACCCGCTCGGGCGATTGCTGCGGGGGGTGGGTGCCCACCAGGATGATGCCGCCGGGCGGGGTGAATTTGACCGAATTGTCCACCAGGTTCTTGAGAATCTGCTGCAGGCGTAGGGGGTCCCCGACCAGCGCCCGCGGTGTTTGCGGGTCGAGATCGACCAGCAGCTCAATGCCCTTTTCACCGGCCTTGGGGCTGAACAGGTCGGTGACCCGGTCGAGCACATCGTCCAGCCTGAAGGGCCGCGAGTCCAGATCGAGTTTGCCGGCCTCGATTTTCGAGAAGTCCAGGATGTCGTTGATGATGCCCAGCAGGGAGTATGCCGAGGCGGAGATGATCTTCAGATAATGTTCCAGTTTGGGCGACAGCTCTTCGCTCAGGGCCAGATCGGTGGCGGCGATCACGCCGTTCATCGGGGTCCGGATTTCATGGCTCATGTTGGCCAGAAATTCGCTTTTGGCCCGGGTTGCGGCCTCGGCCGCTTCCTTGGCTTCGATCAATTTGCGTTCCACCAGCTTGCGTTCGCTGATATCCCGCAGAATGCCGATGGCGTTCCAGTGGCCCTTTAGTTTGACGGCCGAAACCGACAGTTCGATGGGAAATTCCTCCCCGTTTTTTCGAAGCGCGGAAAGCTCCAGGGTCTGGCCGATGACAGGGCCTTCACCGCTGGCTTGGAAGGCTTCGAAGCCTTGCTGATACCGCTGCCTGAAGCGCTCGGGGGCCAGCCATAAATGCAGTTCGCGGCCCAGCGCCTCTTCCTGGCTGTACCCCAACACCTTTTCAGCCGCCTGATTCCAGAATGAGATGCGGCCGCCGTGGTCCATCATGATGATCGCATCCTGGGCGGAAGAACTGATCTTGCGGAATTTTTCTTCGCTCTCCTGGAGCGCCACCACCGCCTCGTTGCGCGCCGCCTCGACCTCGATCCCATGCAGGGCAAAGCCGATGTCGTCCGCAACTTCGCCGAAGAGGGCCTGCTCGTCGGCATCCTGGGCCAGCTCCCGGGGGATCGAAACCGACAGAAAACCGTAAATCCGGCCGGCATGCGCCACGCGTACGGTCATCGCCCCACGCCCGCTGTACTTTTGCGCCAGCGGGCAGTCGGGGCAGTCCGCGAGCGGGTTCTCGGTGACCACCACACCGGCGCGCGCCAGCGCCAAATGGCCGCAGCGCGTCAAACCGCCCTGCTCGAGTTGGGCGACCAGCTTTAGAAAATCCGCGCCCAAACCGGCATGAACGGCCTTCAAAAACCCTCCGGCGGTGTCCAGCAGGACGATCCAGGCGTTGTGATAGCCGCGGTTTTCGATCAGGTTGTCGCAGACGCCCTGAAACAGACGATCCGGATCCTTCTCGCGGGTTATGAGCTCATCAACCCGCCGAATGGCGCGCAGCACCAGGTTGAGATGTTCGATTTTCTTTTTCACTGGTCGGATTTTCCTTGTACCGCGACCCCCAAGCGACGCGCTCGGCCCCTGCGGGCCGTACCCATTTCAGAATTTCTTTTCAGGGCTGCGCCCCGGTGCCATTTTGATGTGATGCTAACCGATTTTTTAGACCACTTTAGCAGTTCGGAGCAAGGGTTACTTATGCGGCTGGGTGCTTTTCAGGCTTCCGAATCTCGAGCCGTGAAACGCCGATGGCCGTCGCAGCGACTTCGAGATTTAGCGCACCCCGGAGTTTGGGCTTAAGGCGCCATCAAATGTGATCACGCTGCCCGCGCCAATATCCACATACCGCGACCCAAAGGCGATTTTAAACAGACGCCTTGCCGTATCTCCCGAACAGTGGCAGGGGCCGACAGACGTAACATTCAGTTTTTTGAAAGCCTTGATGATTTCTGCCAGGTCTTTTCCACCCATGCCTCCCAGATGAAATCCACCTAGTACAAAATAAACATCGGAACCGAGAATTGCCCTGGCCGCCGTCACGATATTTACAATCCCGGGATGGGCGCAGCCCGTTATCAGGACCGTTCCCTTCTCGGTGGGTATCATCAGGGACTGCTCTCTGATCCAGCTGCCCAGCTCGCCGGTGGTGTAAACGCCGTCGCCGATCTTCGCGGCCGCCCGCAGCGCTTGGGTCTTTATGCCGCCGCGGCTCAGGGCCTGTGTGAATTTTACCGGAAACGAGGCCGGATAACAGACCGTGGCGTGTCTGTTTTTTTCGAGCAACTGCGCCAGGCCGCCGGTGTGGTCGGCATGGAGGTGGGAAAGAAAAACCAACTCGATTTCATCGGGTGCGATCCCCAGCCGCTTCAGGTTGCCCAACAGGGTCGTGCCGCTGCCGCCGGTATCGAAGAGAATGGTGTGCGGGGCACCTGTGATCAGACAGGAAAACCCCCATTCGGGTGATATGCCTGGCACCCCCCGGTTGTTGTCGCACACCACGGTGATGCGCAGGGTTTGGGTTTGAATCTTCATGTGCCGGGTCAATAAGGCTGCCGCGCCCTTTTTCGGGTTTTGATCACGTCCGCAAAATTTCCCCCAGAAGGCGGTAATTGCGAACCATCACGTCTTTGATGGCCGGATTGTAGAGGACCGCTGCGGGGTGCTGCAGCGGCAGGATGATGGTGTCGCCGGCCGCAAACCGTTGGCCGTAAACGCCTCTGAATTCCGGTTTCGGCGGCACTGCGAGGCCATATTTGGCGAAGAGCCAGCGGGTCGCAAAAAAGCCCAGCGGCGCCACAACGGTCGGCCGGACCAGCGCCATCTCACGCTCCAGGAAGCGGCTGCTGACGGCGATTTCGTCGGACTTCGGCGAAAAAGCTGATCACGACGGCATGCTCGAAGATCGTCAGGATTTCCATTTTTGTTCGATCATCTGGTGCCCCAATGGGGAAAGCTGCCGCGACCCGCTCAACAGGCCCACGCCGTCAATGGTCTGGCCGCATTCGGGACAGCGGCTATGCTGTTTTTTCGTCCGCGGCTTCATAGAAAAGGGCTTCATGCATGGTGTGACCTCGCGGTTGCGGCTGAGCTTTAAAACCCGGTAAAAGGAGCGTTGTGCTTGATCCGTTGTCGATTGCCGGCCGGCAGGCGATAAGGCCCCCCGCCGGCCGGCGGCGCTACGGCCGTATCATGGCGGCGCCGCATTTGGGACAGCGCGCTTCGAAACAAGGTGTGCCCGGGCTGTGGGGCGCCCGTTCTCCGCAAGCTGGGCAGACGCAATCGCCCCCCGGCCCGGCGCCGAAACCACCGCCGCCCCGGCGGCCGCCGCCGCGCCCCATACCGCGGCCGCCGCCGCGTCCCATGCCGCCGCCGCGGCCTGCACCCGTGGCGGCCGGGCGTCCCGCGCCGGGAGGGGCTGCCGTCGCTCCAGGCGCCGGGTCTGCAGTCGCCTGCAGCTCGCCGCCTTGATGCTGCTGCAGGACCGCGCGCACGCTGCCGGAGGTTCCGGTGTGCACCTTCACCCCGGCCGCCGCCAGTACCTCTGCCGCATTGGGCCCCAGGCTGCCGGTAAGGACAACCTTCACGCCGGCATTGGCCACGATCTGGGCGGCTTGAACCCCGGCCCCGCCCGTATTTCCGGCGGCCGTGTTTTCGAGCACCTCAAAGCCTTCGGTTGCCGGATCGACAACGATAAAACATGGGCAGCGCCCGAAGCGCGCGTCAACCTGCGCATCCAGATCGCGTCCCGTAGATGAGATCGCTATTTTCATTATCTTCCTCCTTATTATTCGCCGCGTTGCTGTTGTAGGATTGTCTTCAAACGTTCTTTTAAAGCCGCAATATCCGCCGCATCAGGGTGCCCTGTGGCGGCCGGGGCATCGGCAAGCCAGACTGGGGGCTGGGGTTTGGCACCCGCCGTTTCGATTAATTTCGGGTTGACCTCCCCCGGGCAGTTGAATGTGCCCATAATCTTTGCCGCACCGGCCAGCTCCTTTGCCGCCGCCATTGCGTCGACAGCATGTTGGGAAGCGGCGGCGGCCCCGTGGGTGGCAAACAGGAAAAGGGACTTGCCCTTGATTCGGGGCAGGTAGCCGGAGATTTCCGGATCCGGTTTGCCGGCTTTCAGCCAAAACCCTGCCGCAATGAAGTCATATTCCGACGGCTCAGGCGCCTCGCTTACCGGGTATATTTCCTTTTCCCCTGTCAGGACGTCATAGACGGCTTCCGCTAATTTTCGGGTGTTGCCGGTCTGGCTGGAATAGATCACAAGCGATTTCATTAATTCCTCCTTTTGTTATACAAAATTTTAGGCATATGCTCATAATTGTATTTTAATTACTTCTCGGCCGTTTTCAACCCTTTTTCGCACAAAAAATGTGGCTCAGGTGAAATGATGGATCTCAGCACCGGTGGGCGCGGGTCCCAGGAATGGCGAACGCGATATCGCGGCACCGGTTTCAGGTTTGTTGGGGTGGGTGGTGACAGACTAGACGGCGCACACCAGCGGGCGCTTCTGGCTAATGCGCTCAAAAAACGATAGAGTCCGAGGCGGCTTTCGTATAAAAGCGAAAAAAACCTGCGCCGCCAGGGGCCGCTCGCGGCGTGCAAAGCGCCCCCGAGTGACGGCGCTTTGCCTGGGTGTGGCTGCATGGGCGGATTCGAGCCTCTGGGGTCCGCACGCTTTCTAAGGGGGAATCTTGAAAACCTATGATTTTGTTCTGATCGGCGGGGGGATTGTCGGGGTTTCGACTGCCTGGCAGTTGCAGCGGCGCTTTCCGGATGCGGCGATTTTACTGATCGAAAAAGAGGCCGGCCTGGCCCGCCACCAGACCGGACACAACTCCGGCGTCATCCATGCGGGCGTCTACTACCAGCCGGGCAGTTTAAAGGCCGATTTCTGCCGGCGCGGCGCGGCCCAGACCTTCGCGTTCTGCCGGGAGCATCGCCTGCGGGTTGAGCAGTGCGGCAAGCTGCTGGTCGCCACCGACGCCCGCGAGGTCGTGCGCATGGCCGCGCTGGAGGAACGCTGCCGGCAGAATCGGATC
>JAWOJK010000192.1:0-3608 GCA_046481705.1 Desulfobacterales bacterium
TAATATTAAACTAACTATTCGCAATAAAATATTATGGCCGAACGCGCCCGCAGCCGCAAAATCACCCCCGACGAACTGGAGGGCGGCAGCTTCAGCATCTCCAACCAGGGCGGCATCGGCGGCACCGGGTTTACGCCGATCGTGCTCTGGGCCAGGTGGCGGTGCTCGGCGTCAGCCGCTCGGCCACCGAAGCGCGATGGATGGAGGGCAGGTTTCAGCCGCGCACGATCCTGCCCCTGTCGCTCTCCTACGACCACAGGATGGTGGACGGGGCCGATGCGGCGCGCTTCCTGCGCTGGGTGTGCGACGCTCTGGAATACCCCTTTACCCTTCAGCTGGCCTGAAGGTTTCGGAAAAAATTAGCCCTGACCGTGCGCCTCTTGCGGCCCGGCCACGGAATTGCGCGTGGAGGCTCCGTCCGACCCGTCTGACACCATCCACGCAGCCTGCAGCCGCACTCAAAACCCGGTGGTGCCCGAGGTCGGCCTGTTTTTTTGCAGCTTTAACGTAAGGAGGTTATTCGATGACGGATGACACCACCCAACTGGCCGTCATTGGCGGCGGGCCGGGCGGATACGCGGCCGCTTTCATGGCCGCCGACCTCGGTCTGACGGTGACCTTGATCGATCCTGCGAAAACCCCCGGGGGGGTGTGCCTTTACCGGGGCTGTATCCCGTCCAAGGCGCTGCTGCACGTGGCGCGGGTGATCGCCGAGGCCGGGGAAGCGGCGGCCTGGGGTGTGAGCTTCGCAAAACCCAAGGTGCACATCGACCGGCTGCGGGGCTGGAAAAACGAAGTGGTTGCCGGGCTGACCGATGGCCTTGGCCGGCTGGTCCAGCAACGCGGCATTACTTACCGCCAGGGCACCGCCGCCTTCCTGGACAACCGCAGCCTGGCGGTCAGCGGGGCCGACGGCGGCGAGCGTCGGCTGCGCTTCGAGCACGCCATTATCGCCGCTGGTGCCGCGCCGGTGCGCCCGGCCGGGCTCGACAGCGACGATGAACGCATGCTGGATTCGACTGCGGCGCTCGAACTGGGCCAGGTTCCCGACAAGCTGCTGGTGGTCGGCGGCGGATATATCGGTCTTGAGCTCGGCACGGTTTACGCTGCGCTGGGCGCAAAGGTGACGGTGGTCGAAATGACCTCGCAGTTGCTGCCGGGCGTCGACCGCGACTTGGTCAGGGTTCTGGAAAAGCGGCTTTCCGAGCGGTTGACGGCGGTGCTCAAAAAAACGACCGTGCAGCGCATCAAAGCCCAGCAAAACGGTCTCAAAGTCGTCCTTCGGCACGAGACCGACGGCGACCAGGCCCGCCTTTTCGATCAGGTCCTGTTGGCGGTCGGTCGCCGGCCCGACACCGCTGGGTTGGGCCTGCAAAACACCGCGGTCCAACTCGACGACCGGGGGTTTATCCGGGTGGATCAGCGGCGTCGCACCGCCGAAGCGCACATTTTCGCCATCGGGGATGTGGCCGGCGAGCCGATGCTGGCCCATAAGGCGGCCCACGAAGGCCGGGTGGCGGCCGAGGTCATTGCCGGGCGCGAGGTAATCTACGAGCCGCTGGCGGTGCCGGCGGTGGTTTTCACCGATCCGGAAATTGCCTGGGCCGGGACTACCGAAAACGAGGCCCGCGAAAAGGGCCTGGATGTGGTGGTCGCCCGTTTCCCCTGGGCCGCTTCGGGGCGCGCCGCCACCCTCGGGCGCAGTGACGGGCTCACCAAGCTGGTGATCGACCCCCGCAGCGAACGGGTGCTGGGGGTCGGGATTGTCGGCCCCGGCGCAGGGGAGTTGATCGCCGAAGGGGTCCTGGCCATTGAAATGAACGCCAGTGTGGCCGACATCGGACTTTCGATTCACCCCCACCCGACGCTCAGTGAAACCCTCAAAGAGAGCGCCGACCTCTATCATGGCACTGCCACCCACTTCCGGCGGGCCGGACGCGATCGACAGTCTTGACCCGCCGCCGGATGGGGTCGGCAGGCGTGTGGCAACCCACAAACAAAAGGAGGTAGGACATGTACGACAAAGAAGAATTGTGTGCCAAGATTCGGGAAATCTACCCGCAAATCGGGGCCTGCGGGATCGATACCACGGTTTCCTGGAGCGATGAAAAAAAAGCCTGGGTGGTGGATTTGGAATATAAAGGCAAACGTGTGCGCCACTACCTGGAGGACCGCGATGCGTCCGCCTGTATGGAGGGCGAGCAGTGCGTCGCATTGGGTATCGATATCGGCCAGCTGCTATAGGTGACGATCGCGTCAAAAGCGGTTCAGGCCCCTTGGCGGGGCCCGCCTAAAAAGGAACTTACCCCCGTTGACGGGGGTAGGTTCCCCGCCCGCCCGGTATCCGCGCTGTGGCGGGTTTCGCATCTGGCGCGGCGAACATGGACTGCGCCGCGGCCCGGCCCCTTTTTTTGGGGACTTTTGCTCGGGTTGCCCCTTACGGGCCGCACGTTGACAGCCCCTTCGAAAATTTTTCTTGCACTCAGTGGCCAAAATCGTTTACAAGAGGGCTGTCGCCAAGGCCGCAAGCGGCCTTGGATCAGGTCTTCGCTCTTTTGGCAATCGCCTTTGCGCCGGCTGTCAGGTTGCGGTCGGGATGCGACTATCACGGCGACGGTTTGCGCACCGACGTTCTTGCTGGCAAGTCCCCGTGTCAAGTGGCTTCGCTTACGGGGAGGGCGCAAATCCGAAAAATGTGCCATAACAATTGAAGAGGGGCTGCGGCTCGGAGACCAGACATGCAAAGTAACCAAACCGCCGATCAGTTTTGGAGTCCCCGCCTCATTTTTGGACTGACCACCCTTTTCAGCCTGATTTTCTTCAACCTTCTCTCCCTTCGCTGGGAAACCTTTCCGGAAATTATGCACCATTCGGCACGCTTTGTCGTGCTTGCCGGCGCCATCGGCATCATTCTCTCCACTCTCTCACTTAAAACGCCTTTCAGGCTCGCCTTTCTCTCGACTGCCAGCGTCCCGTTGACATGTCTTGGTTTCAGGGTCTTTTCCGATCTGATGCTGACCCTCGTGCATGCCGGCAATGGACCGCTGGTCGGCAGCCTTTCCGCATTGCAATTTACCGGCGTCATCCTGGTGCTATTGATCGTGGGCATTGTTCTGGGCGCGGTAGCCGGTGCGGGTTGCTACGGTGGGCTGGTGCTGCAGCGCTGCATCAACCTGGGGCGCCACTTGATGGACGGCTGGCGCGGGCAGCGCCAGCATTCGGGTGCTGAGCCAGCGCCGGGTCCCTTTCCCCGATTGGCGGCCAAGGTCACGCTTGTTTTGGGCATTACCCTGGCCGCCACCAGCGTGCTGCAATCATTTCTATGATGCGGGCGGCCCCGGAGCATGCCGCTGGCCCCATCCTGGGATCTCAGCCGTCCAGGATCCTTCGGATCTTACGGGAAAGCCCTTCGATATCAAATGGTTTCTGAACGAATCCGTCACATCCTTGGGCCATGATCGCCGCGGCCCGCCCCTCAATGCTGTAGCCGCTTGCAAGCAGCACCCTCACGTCCGAAATGCCGCCGGCTTCCCAGGTCGCTGCCAATTTCCCCCTCCGCGCAGCGGTGGCTGGCCCCGGGGGACGGCCTGGTAGCGGGTTTGGTTTCA
>JAWOJK010000228.1:0-7509 GCA_046481705.1 Desulfobacterales bacterium
CATGCAGCGCGTCGACTCTGGCGACCGCTACATCCGGCTGGCAACGCTCGGATCGGGTGTCGAGAGAATCTATGGAATGCTTCCGAGCGGCCAGAGCAATGCGCAAGTGCTATCGGCGCCGATCGCGAGCCTGGAGGGCCGTTACGACGGTGTCGGCACCGGTGGGCCCTTCGGCACCGAGTCAACCGATGTAGTGGTTTCGGTCAGCGGATCCACGCTGACGCTCACGATGGAGCGCTTTTTCAGTGGGACCTGCGAGTACTCGGCGACGATTGCGGCTGATGGCCTGACGCTCACGAATGCGAGCTTCAAATGTTCCGACTTCAGCACCGGCACTTGGAGCCTGCTGGATATGCGCGGCGTCGGCACCGACGATGTCTACGTTTCGCTCTTGGCCGAGGGTGAGCTTCGGCGGGCGTACGGATGGCGCTGAAGTGAACTGACGGCTCACGATGATCAACCCAGAGATTTGGTCAATCCCATTTCACGGTTTTCTCGTTTAAATCCTGCTGAATGCGGTGAACCAGCTGGGGGTTGTCATTGAAAAAATCCACATTGGCTTGGTGGCTTTCGGCGTCAAAGGAATCATCGAAATCGCTGAAGGCGTAGCGTTCAGGTGCATCGCTGGCCAGCGGCATCAGCGTCAGCAGGCGGGAATAGTCCAGGGGGGTCTCCGCTCCGGCGACCGACAGGCTGCCGGCGACGGCCATTATCCCGACAAGCAGCCCGACGGCCGCTGCGACGATGAATCGCTTGGCATTCATGCGGTTTTTCCTTCTGGGTAATGGCCTGATGGCGGTTTGGAATAATCGGTATGGAAAACTTATCGGCAGGCGAGGCGGATACTTAAAAGCGGGGGACGGCTGGTTCGACAAAACCCGGGTCCAACGTCGGGCCCGGTCAGTCGGGTCTGAAATTCGTCGGGTCCAGTTGATGTTTTTTCAGCAGGGCGTAGAAATCGGCCCGGTATTTTCCCGCCAGTTTGGCCGCCTGACTGATATTGCCGCGGGTGATTTCAATCAATTGAATCAGGTAGTCCTTTTCAAACGTGTCCTTGGCCTCTTTCAGGGGCGCGAGGCCGGGGTTTTCCGTATCCCGCGTCTGCAGGAGCATATCCGGCGTTATCATCTCGCCGCTGCCCATGGCCACCGTGCATTCAATCGTGTTTTCGAGCTCCCGGATATTTCCCGGCCAGCCATAGGTCAGCAGTTTCTGCATCGCCTCGGGCGTGAAGCCCTGGAGGTCCTTGCCCATCTTTTGGGCGAAACGCGCCAGAAAATGGCGTGCCAGCAGCGGAATGTCCTCTTTGCGGTCGGTCAGCGGGGGCAGTTTGATGGGGATCACGTGGATCCGATAGAAGAGGTCCTCTCTGAAGTTTCCCTTTTCCACTTCTGCCGCCAGGTTGCGGTTGGACGCCGCAATGATGCGTACGTCAACCTTCACCGACCGGTTGCCGCCGACCGGGTAGAATTCCCGCTCCTCCAGCGCCCGCAGGAGTTTGACCTGCATCGCCAGCGGCATTTCGGCGATTTCGTCCAGGAAAAAACTGCCGCCTTCAGCCTCGGCAAAAAGGCCTTTGGTGGTGCGGTTGGCGCCGGTAAATGCGCCTTTTTCATGGCCGAACAATTCGCTTTCCATCAGGGTTTCGGGTATCGCCGCGCAGTTGATGGCCACAAACGGCCCCTTGCTGCGGGCGCTGGCGACATGCAGGGCCTTGGCGATGAGTTCCTTGCCGGTCCCGCTTTTGCCTTCAATATAAACATTGGAATCGGTTGCCGCCGCATGGCTGACCTGTTCGAGGACTTTTTTCATTTTCTCGCTGTTGCCGATGATGCCGTCGAAACCGTAGCGTTTGCGTACCAGCTTTCGCAACTGCTTGACTTCGAGGTTTAATTTGCTGGTCTCCAGGCAGTTGCGGATTTTGATCAGCAGGTCGCGGTAATCGAAGGGCTTGGTGACATAGCTGCGCGCCCCTTTCTGAATCGCCTCGACGGCACTGTCGATGGTGCCGTAGGCTGTCAGGATGATGACGGGCAATTCCGGTGTCGTCTGCTGGAGGTGTGCCATCAACTCGATGCCGGAACCGTCTTTCAGCTTGAGATCGATCAGCGCCAGCTCGAAGATCTCGACCTTGGCGTGTGCCAGGGCCTCGGCGGCCGTCGCCACTGCGGTCACGTCGAAGCCTTCGGCTTCCAGCCGCATGCGGATTACCTGGAGAAGGTTGCGGTCATCGTCGACAATCAGAATTTTACCCATCGAAATGGCCTCTTGAAATGTCGCTCTGGCGGTGCGGATTTCAGACCGGCAGGGTGAAGTAAAATGTACTGCCGGCGCCGGGTTCACTTTCCACCCAGATACGGCCGCCGTGGGCGGCAATGATGTGTTTGGCAATCGAGAGGCCCAACCCGCTCCCCCGCGGTGCCGCACCCCTGCCTTCGATGCGTTTGAATTTGTTGAAAATGGAATCCATATCGGCGGCCGAAATGCCGCAGCCCGTATCCCGGATGGCCACCTCCAGTTCGC
Source organism: Desulfobacterales bacterium (assembly GCA_046481705.1). Classification (GTDB taxonomy): domain Bacteria; phylum Desulfobacterota; class Desulfobacteria; order Desulfobacterales; family JAABRJ01; genus JAABRJ01. The sequence goes on from JAWOJK010000228.1 coordinate 2,524, forward strand.
CGCTGGACGGCCCGTTGTGGCTAATCCCAATGCTGACCCCGCCGCTGTCCGTGTAGTTCAGCGCATTTCCGATCAGATTTTCGAGTACCTGGCCGATTCGATCCTCGTCGATGCGCACCGCTGGCAGATTTTCCGATGGCGCCATGGCGATGCCGATGCCCTTGCGCTGGGCGATGGGTGCCAGCTTTTTAACGGTGTCCTGGACGACGGCGGCGAGATCGGCCGGCTGGAAGTCGTAGCCCATCATGTCCGCCTCCATGCAGGAAAGGTCGAGAATGCGGCTGACCGACAGGATCAGCCGCTCGCATTCTTCACGCACGATGCCCAGCAGTTCCTGCTGCTGGGACGGCCGGTGTGCATAAGCCCCTTCAATCAGCATCGAGGAGGCCTCCCGAATGGCCGTGAGCGGAGTGCGCAGGTCGTGGGACACCTGGTTGATAAAATCGGCCTTGAGGCTGTCGAGTTCCATCAGGCGTCGGCACATGATGTTGAAATCGTCCGCCAGGGCTTTGATTTCAGGGGGTGCGGGAGTCTCTGGAATCATTTCGAAGCGGCCCCCGGCAATCGCGCGCACCCGTTCCTGAAGCCGCAGCAGGGGGCGGGTGATGCTGCGGGTGGTAAAGAAGCTGATCAGCATCCCGGCCAAAATCGCCAGCACGGCGGTCAGGGCGGTCACGTTGGTGATGTGCGTGGTGATGCGGTGTGAATCCACCAGCTTGCGGTCCTGGCTGGCGCGGGCGGTGGTGATGACTTTTTTGAGGTTCTGATGGATTTCCTCCAGGGCTTTTTCCTTGTCGGCCTGGAAGTTGGCGTAGGCGTAGCTGCTGCCGCTTTGAATAAAGTCATGTTCCTTGCGGAAAAGGGCCTGGTAGCGGGCATAAAACGTGCCGATATCGGCAAAAAGCGTTCTCAGGGGGGGAGCGTTCACCAGCGGCCCAAGGCGCTTCAAGTCTTTTTCGATATAGTCGCCGATGTTCCAGAAATGACGATTAAAGTCGGGGTCCCGTGAAATGAGGTATTTCTTTTCGAAGCTCTCCTGGGTGATCAGGGTGTCGGCAATTTTTTCCGCCAAGCGCACGGTGGTGCTGTCAATCTCGTTGATCGAGAGGGTGTGCCGGTTGAGTTCCCGGAGTTGCAGGGTGACATAGCCCCCCAGGAAAAAGAGCAACATCAGAATAGCGGCGTAGCCGAAAGTCAGGCGTTTAAAGAGGGGCATACGCATGGTTGGGGGTCTCTTGGGGCGGCGTCTTGATAATCAGCGTACTTCCTGCGAGGCGGGTCGTGCGCCGCAAAAACCTGCAGCGGTGCCGGTCGGGGTCCGAATCACTCCTAAAAAGACCGCCAAATCGAAAGGCTTTGCGGCGTCGATGGGACCCGGGGTGACGGCACGACTGCCATCTCGGGGGGGCGGTGGCCGCCGGGATGCCTGGCGGTCAGTGCAGCAGCGAACCGGTTGGCAGGTAATAGACCAGGCCCTGGAACACCAGTTTGTGGTTGAAATTGCCCAGCGCGGGCGGCCGGCCGGAATCCAGTCGCCGTCCAGCGGGGCCCGCCGGCGGCTCGGCTGCCTGGGCCGGCAGTGGGGTGATCGCGCCGTTTAAGACAACCCGACCGCACTGGCTGCAGTGCCAGGCGCGGCTGCGGCGGGCGGCCCGCAGCCAGAGAGCCGCCCACAGCCCGGCGGTCAGGCAGCTGAGGACCAGATGCAGTCCATGCGACGGCACACGCCTCAGGATTACGACATCTTCGCGGCAGCAGCGGCAGAAACCGATCGCTCGGGTGAATTTCATCTCAACCCCCCTTTTATGACCTGCTATGCAGTTGGCGACCTGCCCCTGTCTTCGGCCAAGGGTCATAAGGTAAATACTATCATCAATTTACACTGCCGACCGGGGTGGAATCAAGCAGAAACGTCGTAGGGGGCACTTTGCGTTTCAGGTGTCGGGGCTTTCGCCGAAAAAGTCCTGCGCGGGATGTTGCAGTTCAGGGTCGTCGTAGTCGAGAAATTTGCCGTTCCAGCCCGAAGGGGCTTTCAGCGCCAGCCATGCGATTGATCGGGCGGGTATCCGCGGCGGCTCCAAACGCCCTTCGGCTTTCAGGCGGCGGTAGAAGGCGACCTGTTCGGCCGGCATGGCCGTCGGGCCTTGGCGGCGGATCAGGGCCTGCATTTGGGTGTCCACGACGCCGGGGCGGACGGCCACGGACGTGACATCGGGCTCCTCCGCCGCCAGCACCCGCGTGAAGTGATTCAAAGCGGCCTTGGAAGCGCAGTAGGCGCCTGCCGCCGGCAGGGCCCGCGTGGCCGCGCCGCTGCTGACATTGACGATTCGCCCGTGCCGTGTGCGCAGGTCGGGCAGTGCGGCGCGGCAGAGATAAAAGGGACCCAGAAGGTTCACCGCCAGGGCGCGCTGCCAGGCCTCCGGTGCGGCATTGGCCGTGAATGCCACTGGTTCGAAGGTGCCGGCATTGTTGACCAGAGCGTCCATGCGGCCAAAGGTCGCACGGGTGCGGGACACGGCCGAGGCGCAGAAATCGGCGGACGTGATGTCGCCTGCCAGGATAAGCGGCGTGCCGCCCAGTCGGGTGATCTCTCCGCCAAGGGCGTTGAGTTTTTCGGCTGAGCGGGCCACCATGGCCACCCCGCAACCGACGGCTGCCAGCCAGCGGACCACCGCGGCCCCGATGCCTCGGGAGGCGCCGGTTACGAGTACGGCGGGAGGATCGGTCATGGCAGTCTCCTCATTTGCCCGGTAGCGGAAGATCTGGTTACTTTAGCGGGAGTGTGCTAAGCATAGGATTAACTTAAGAATCGCACCGCGGTTCGTCAAATTCCCCGGCGGCAATCAGGCCTTCAGGGTGCATAGGAGAGAGTGAAATGTCGCGAAAAAGCGTTTGGCTCGTGGTATGGTTCCTGGCCACGGCGGCTTGCGCCGAACCGGATCTGGGGCTGACCATTCGATATGACCGGGTAAACGGTCTGACCCAGGGGGAGCGGGTGCTGATGGACCGCAGTGAGATCGGGCGAGTGACCGCTGTCGCCTATTCCGGGGACGGTGATTTTCAGGTGAAAGTCGTTATCCGGCCTGAATTTCGGCCGGCGGTGACCGAAAATTCGCGTTTTTTCATCATTGCCGATCCCGCAGCGCAAGAGCGCCGGGCCATCGAACTCCTGCAGGTCCGACCGGGCGGGGCCCCCCTGGCTGACGGAACCACGGTGACCGGGGCCACCCGCTATTCGGCGCGCCTGGAACAGTTTCTATCCGGCGTGGAGCAGAACGCTCAGGAATTGCAGGCCCAGATAAATGCCTTTGGCGAGGAGCTGCGCCGGATTCCTGAAAGTGAGGCAGTCCGCAAACTGGAGCAGCAGATCGCCGACCTTGTCGCCCAACTGCAGCGGCAGGGCCGTGAGGCCCGTGAAAAGCTGCTCAAGGAGGTGCTGCCGCGTCTTGAGGAGGAGGTCGAAAAGCTCCGCAAACGGCTGCAGGATCTGGGGCGTGAGGATGAACTCCAGCCGCTCGAGCGGGAGTGGGAGAAGCTGCGCGAGGTTCAGTCGCGTACCTGAAACCCGCACCTCCAGGCATGGCGCATTTCCCCGCCGGGCGCGGCGCTACCTGCGGCAGAAAAAATGGCGGTTGAATGGATCGTGTGCCATCGGGACCACCGCCACCTGCTCGAATCCCGCCGCCGCCAGCATTTCCAGCGCCTTGCGCCGCCCCCACATCATCCCCAGGCCGGCACCGCCGTCCGCAAGCCCTACCGGCATACAGTGCATCAGACTGACCGTGTAGAGAAACGGCCCCATGGGATGGTCGAGGTTTTGCGCCGGCTCGGTTTCGGCGGCAATATCGATCATGGAAAAGACGCCGCCGGGGGCGAGGAGGTGATGCACGCCCCGCAGGGTTTCCAGGGGGCGGGTCTGATCGTGGATGGCGTCAAACGCCAGCACGTAGTCGCAGGTCCCCCGCAGGGCCTCATCCTCGCAGAGCCGAGCGGCATCCCGGACCTCGAAGGTGATGTTTTCCAAGCCTTCGCCGGCGGCGGCTTGGCGTGCAGTTTCGATGGCTGTCGGTGAAATGTCCAGCCCCACAAACCGGCTGCGGGGATAAGCGCGGGCCATCAGGCGGGTGGCCAGGCCTTCGCCGCAGCCCAGGTCGCAGACCCGCATCCCCTGCTGCAGCCGGGCCGCCAGCCGGCCGTCGTCCACCGACGGCAGAAAATGGTCGACCAGGACATCACGGTGTTTGGCGTCCGAGAGCTCCGTCATGAACGCCTGAAATGCGGGGTAGCGGGCGTAGGGTACCCCATCGCCGCTTTTAAACCCGGCCATGACCGGTTCCAGGGCGCAGGTGGTCAGCAGCGGGATCTCCTGGGTGTAAACCGCCAAGTTGCAGTTTCCCGACGCCCGCGTCAGAAAGGCCGCATGCGCCGCCGGCAGGCGGTAGAGGCTGCCGCCGTGGTCTGAAGTGGTCAATTCGATAATCCCGCCGGTAGCCATGACGTTCAGCCATTCGCGCACATAGCGTTGGTTCAGCCCGGCGCTTTCCGCGATCGTCGCCGCGGTCTGCGGGCGTCCCAGGCCCGCCAGGACGTCAAACAGCCCGGTGCGGTAGCCGATCGCCACTGCCAGATTGAGCGCACCGCCGTTTAAGATGGCGATCATTTTTTGCGAAAAAGCCGCCCTTTCACTTTCAGTCGATTCTGCCATCGGATTGCCTGTCGCCCAGAGTCATCCCTTCAGCCGGTGATAGCGGCCCCGCCGCGCCCGCCGCATGCTGCCCGCCCGCTTTGCTGCGCAAGGCCCTATCTGCTCCTTTTGACCCAAAAAATCAAGCCCATTCTCCTGACTGCGGCCCTTTTTGTTTAACCGTCAATTCTCGCCAAGCTCGCGGCGTGCCCATCTCAATGAAAGATTTGGCGGGGTCGATAAAACCACAGAACGTCTTTGGCTGCATCACATTTCGCCTCACAAGGAGACCGCATGACCTT
>JAWOJK010000240.1:0-7959 GCA_046481705.1 Desulfobacterales bacterium
CCGGTTGGCCTTCAACAGGATCCAGCGCCGTGGTCCACTGCTTCATCACCGGCCCCCAGAAATCGGTGGCCATCTTCATCCACGCGGAAAGCATCGATTCCGGTCCGGCGACTGCTTCTGACCTGTCGTTCATATCTCACCTCGCTGGCGCGATCGGTTTATGCCATTTACCGCACAGGGCGACTTCGGAGTGGGTTCGGCTGCGTCTGCGGCGGCTGCAAACAGCGCCGGCACAAATGGCGCTGAACGTGTCAGGCGATCAAAGGGAAAATGAATCGGGGATGGTTATGAGTAACTCATTTTAAATCCGAAGGGCCGATTTGTTCACCCCTTATTTGATCCCGGCCGCGCTTGCGCAAGTGCCCCGCAGAACACTGGCAGGTGGCTCCGGACGAGCCCCGGGCGCCCGCTATTCGGCCACTTTCGTATAGCGGTACTGGATGTAGGCATTGCGCAGGGCATTGTAGGGTTCAACAGCCGCCTCCTTGAGGGCCTCGTAGTCACCGATTCGCAAGGAGGTGTCATTGACGGTATCGTAGGCGCTGATCCCGATCGACAGGGCGGTTGGGTCCACGTAGGTCACGGGGTTGAGAAAGCGGTCGCCCACAAACCCGACCGAGTCCCTCAGGGTCGAGGGTCCCAGAATCGGCCAGACGATGTAAAACCCGTTGCCGACCCCGTAATGGGCCAAAGTTTGCCCGAGGTCCTCATCATGCGGCAGCATGTCGAGCTGGTGACGGGCCGGGTCTCCGAAGCCCAGAATGCCGACAAAGGTGTTGGTCAGAAAGCGTTCGGTTTCGGTTCCCGCCGCGTTCATCTTTCCCTGGGCCAGGCAGTTGACCAGGCGGATCGGGTAGATCAGGTTGTGGAAGAAGTTCTTGACCCCGGTGCGCAGCGGGGTGGGCGTTACGGCCTTGTACCCCTGGGCGACGGGCTTCAGCAACCAGAAGTAGAATTTGTCGTTGAAATGATACATGAGGCGGTTCCAGGGGGCCAGGGGATCGGCGACCCGAGGGATATCCTGCTCTTCCTCCTCATCCAGAAAGTCGAGATCATCATCATGAAATTCAGCCCCGATCTCTTCGGATTGCGCCGCGGCAGCCAGGCCGTAGCCACAGGCCGGCAGCGTTCCGCCCAGGAACATCATAAGGCTCAGCATCACACCGGTTTTTATGATTCGGGATTTCAATAGTCGCTTCGGCTTTCGCGCCCAAGAGGATGGCCGTTCAGGAGGATGCCTCGGGAAGCCCCACTCGCTGCTCCTGCAGTTTGGACCTGAGTTTCTGGATCAACTGCTCGGGCGTTTCCTTGGCCAGAATTTCCCGGAATTGGGTCCGGTAATTCTGCACCAGGCTGACCCCTTCGATATTGACATCGTAGACCAACCATCGCCCGCCCGCCTGAAGCATGCGATAGTCTACCGGGGTTTCAACCTGCTCCCGGCGAACCTTGGTCTTGACCATCGCCTTGCTGTCCGACAACACTTCCTCCCCCAAAAACTCAACCGCAAGCCCCGAGATTGTCCCTTTGATCTGTTCGAGGTAGCTATGGGCGGTCAGTTCGGAAAAAAGCTCGGTGAACTCCTTGCGCTGGGCAGGGGTGAACGCCCTCCAGTTGATGGCCAGGGCCCGTTTGGCCATTTCGGTGAAGTCGAAGATATCGCGGGTCACGCCCCAGATTCTATCCCGCTGAAGCTGTCGCCGTTCCGGAGGATCATATTGCGGGTCCTGCAGAATCTGCAGCACCGTGTTGACCGGGCCCTTGAGCGTTTCCATGGGCCCGGCGGCGACCTCCTGCGAGCCGGCCGCTGCGGCGATCAGCACGACGGCCACAAATACCGTGAGAGTCAGTTTCATTTGGATTGCCACCCTTTCCCGAAGACCGGTTGTTCCAGGTTTGGCCAAAGACCCCGGAATCGAATACTGCCGGGGTTCACACCTTGCCAAACGCGTACTTGCTGATCAGCTCCTCGATATCGAGGGCCGATTCGGTTTCGATGATCGTGTCGCCCGCTTTCAGCACGATATCGGAGCCACCCGGGGAGAGCTTGATGTACTTGTCGCCGATCAGGCCGGCGGTTTTGACCGAGGCGATCACATCGTCGGTCAACACCACGCCATTTTCGATTTTCAGTTTTACCACGGCCACCTGGCCCTGATTATCGAGGGTGATCGTATCCACCTTGCCCACCGGCACTCCGGCGATTTCGACCTGGGCGCCCTTCTTGAGCCCCGAAACCGACTGGAAGCGGGCATTGAGGACATAGAAGTTGTCTGCCAGCAGCTCCAGTTTGCCCAGTTTGATGGTGAGATACCCAACGCACAGGATCCCGATCAGCACGAAGATCCCCACCGCCGTTTCGACGGACGCTTTCATTCACATTCCTCCACAAGCTAGCAAATCCGAAATTCAAAAATGGTGTCGGGTTTTGTTTCCGCCCGCTCCAGCACATCTTCGATGCGATTGTCCTGCATCGCCTCGGCAAATCCGGCCTTGACGACAAAACAGAGGCTCTCGAGGCTCTTGGATGGGGCGATTTCGGTGCGACTGATCTCGTGGGTCAGTTTTGAACACACCATATGGGCCTGCTCCCGGGTGGTATCCGGCAGCAGCATCAGAATCTTGTTCATCCCGTAACGCGAGCAGGTATCGGTAATGCGCAGGTGCTTCTGGAGCCCCACGGCAAATTCCTTCAATATGGTCTGGCCGGCTTCATGGCCCATTTTGGCATTGATCTCCGCAAGATTTTCGAAGACCAGCAGGACCAGTGAAAAAGCGCTATGGTGCCGCTTCAGCCGGGCGATTTCCTGGCTGAAGCGCCTTTCACCCTGGCGTCGGTGGGAGAGGCCGGTCAACTCGTCGCGCCGGCTTTCCATGCCCCGAATAAAAGACTGGATATTGACATCCGAAACATTCTGGATTTCTTCCGGCGAGCCCTCAAACAGGATCCGTCCCTTGTCGATCATGGCGATGCGCTGGGAGATGTAAAAAACATCCGGGATTTCGTGGCTGACCACCACACTGGTGAAGCGATAGCGCTTCTGGTAATCCGAAATCAGGCTGTGCACGGCGTTCTTGCGAATGGGATCCAGGCCGGTGGTCGGCTCGTCGAAAAGCACGATTTCCGGATCGGTGACCAGGGCGCGGGCCAGGGCCACCCGTTTTTTCATGCCCCCGGAAAGCACCGCGGGATTCTTGTCTTCAATCTGGTGCAGGTCCAACTGGCGCATCTTGTCGCGCACGCGCCGTTGAATTTCCGCCTTGGGCAGCGGGGTGCGCTCCATCAGGGGCAGAGCGATGTTTTCAAATACGGTCATGGAGTCGAACAGCGCCGAGCCCTGAAACATGTAGCTGAATTTCCGTTTGAACGTTTTGCGCTCCTGTTTGCTCATGCCCGCAAGCGGCCGTCCCTCGAAAAGGATTTCACCCGAATCGGGCGCCAGAAGCCCGATGATCAGCCGCAGCATAACGCTTTTGCCCGAACCGCTTTTACCGATCAGGGTGGTCACCTCACCGGGAAAAATCCGGAAACTGGCGCCCCGCAGTACGTGGTTGGCACCGAAACTCTTGCTGACATTTTTAAATTCGATCAGGGGCTGCTTCATCACGGCCTACATCAAAAAAGAGGTCAGCACATAGTCCACGACCAGGATCAGGACACAGGATTTGACCACCGCCGAGGTGGTCGCAAGGCTAACGCCTTTGGCCCCGAAACCATCGGCCCGCTTGTGGGTATAGTACCCCTGATAACAACAGATCGAGGCCACCACCAGGGCAAACACCACGGACTTGATGAAACCGCCGGTGACGTCCTCCAGCAGAACCCCCGACTCCACCCGGGCATAGTAAATGTGCGGGTTGATCCCCAGCAGGATCGAGCCTGTCAGGTAGCCCCCGAAAATTCCGACCACGTTAAAGACAGCCGTGAGCAGCGGAAAGCTGATCAGGGAAGCGGCGATTTTGGGGCTGACCAAAAACCGCAGCGGTTCGATGTCCATGGTTTCAAGGGCATCGATTTGCTCGGAAATCCGCATAATCCCGATTTCCGCCGCCATCGCCGACCCGGCGCGGCCGACCACCATAATCGCCGTCAGCACCGGCCCCAGTTCACGCACCAGGGAGAGCGCCACGGCTGCGCCCAAAAACCCTTCGGAACCAAATTTGACCAGGCTGTAGTACCCCTGAAACCCAAGCACCATGCCGGTGAAGGCGCCGGTCAGGCAAATGACCAGAACCGATTTCATGCCGATGAAATAGACCTGATGAACGATCTTGGCAATCTGCAGCGGGAAGCTAAAGATGTGCCAGAGGCCCTTGAGCGTAAAGAGCGTGAAAACTCCCAACTCCTGGACCACTGCAATGGCTGCGCCGCCGAGCCGGGTAACCGGCCTTTTCAATTCTGCGACAGGATTCATCCGACGATTCCTCGGGGATCAATGGGATATGACGGCATCTTTCGTTTGGAGGGATGATCCCCTCCGCGCAAGCCGCAAACCGGATGCGGGGCCTGCTGACAAAAAAAGGCGGTTGGACAGTGCGGATCGGGATGCTGGCGCGACGATTTTCGCCTCGGTTCGACATCTGCTGGACTACCGCTGAGCGAGATATCACGCGGCAATAAACACCCTTCAACAAGCCGACGAAAAAGGAGTAAGGTTGTATATATAAGTTTGCTTGTTGCAGGATGTCAAGGTAGAAAGATGAAGGGCAAATCCTCACGGCGCTTTCAGGGGCGTCGCCTGGGGCGTTGAAACAGTCAATCCGCCGCGTGAAGGTGCGCACGGGCTGGCAATCGATCCGGTATCGGCAGCATCGAGGGCCTGCCGCCGGACCGCAGCCGCCAGAGACTTGACCGCTGCCGCTCAGGGGCGGGCTGCCGGATACGCTTTTGCCCGTAAACGGTTTGCCAGCGCCGCCAGCAGCAGTCGCAGGCGGTGGGGAAAGCCCCGGCAGGCGCCGTTATCGGAAACCAGAGGGCCACCCAACCGGCCCCACAGGGCGCCAAGCGCCAGCCGGCATTTCCCGCGACCGGCGAGCTCATCCAGCCGCCGGCGGAGCCCAGGGTAATCGGGGGCAATCCGATGGACGGCGCGATACAGCGCCAGGGCGGTCTCCGCGAATCCCTTTTTCTCAGCTGTTGCCGCCAGGTCAAATTGGGCGTCGGCCGTTTCCCGGACATCGAGGCCGTGGGGAACCAGCAGGCGGGCGAAACGCTGCGGCAGGCTGGCTGGTGCACAGCACCGGGAAAGGCATTCACAGAGCCCCGCGAGGGCATCCGGTGCCGGCCTCAAAGGCTGATAGAGTTTGGCATACTCCGCCAGCGCCTCTTCAAAAAGCCCCATCTCCCGGAAAGCGCGGGCACAGTTGTAGGGATCGCAGGCGTCGCCCCTGTCCTTCCAGCCGCCCCGGATGGGATCGACCTCCGCAGGCGAAATGGCGTCTCCAGGTCCGGGTTCCAGGACCCGCAGCTCTTGCGCCAAGGCGTCCACCCGGCACTGCGCCGCCTGCCGAACCTCGGGATCGAGTGTACTCCCTGTTTCAAGAATTTTTTCGTAGACGCTGATCGCCTCGCGGTGAAGCCCCTGGGTGCGATAAAGCTCCGCTTCCCGCTTCAGCAGGGCAATGGTCATTTTACCCGTCATAGATCACCGATCACACGGCCTGAAAGCGTTCGCCCGAATTGAGATCGAAAAGGTCAACTCCTGTGTTAATCGGTTTGAACGCCCGAAACTTTACCGGCCGCCTTGGCGGGTTATTTGGCTTTGGTCGGAGTGGCGGCGCGCTTGTCGAATTTGATCCCGATGCCCTGCTCGTTGTGCCGAACCACCTTTCCCCGAACCCGCACCTGTTTTTTGCGCTTGGCAAAAGGAATCGAGACGATCACCTCTTCGCCGGGGAAAAAATAAGCATCCGTCCTGATAAAGGCCCCCTCAAGACTGATGTTCTCCATCAGTTCGGCGTAGCGCTGCTCGCTGCCGAGGGAGAAGGTGACCGGAATTCGACATGCTTTACGCGGCATGCCCCGGCGCTGACGAAACTCGGCGTTTTGATAATGCTGCAAAAGCGACTGCTGCTGACTTTTGGGTTGCTGCGAATGGCTCATTACCGCTCCTCCAAAAAGGTTAAGACAGATGCGACGGCCGGCGGTATCAAAAAATGCGCCTGCACGGTACGGCTGCCCAAGGCTATTCAAAGATCACGCCAGGTGTCTCAAATAACCTTAAAACCATTTAATTTCAGCTGGTTGTGTTTTTTTTGAAGTAGAACCGGCAACCGATCTGGGGTTTCCAGTCTAAATTAGGGAAGGAAAACCGTCCCTGATGGGAGTTTTTTTACCCAATTTCCCGATATCCGCCGTCACGACGCAATTGCCACCAGGCAAAACCGTAGAGAAGCAGCAGGCCCATCAGAAAATAAGGGGGAAAGAAGTGCATCGCATCGCGGAAAATCGCAGCCTCACCGCCGTCGGGAGACAGAAGTGCGGCCGCGCTGTCATTTCCGGAGCGCAGCACCGCCAGAAGGGCCGCGTACATCAGCCCGATCAGGCCGTAGCCCAGGTTGAAGGCCAGCCCCTTGAAGCTCAGGACGGTGGCGCGCTGCTCCGAGCTGGTCACCCGGTTGAGGTAGTGGCTGACGAAAAAGGCGGTGAAAAGCATCGCCGTGCGCAGCAGCACCATCGGCAGCAGCCCCCACACCGGCCAGAAAAAGCTCACCCCGGCGAGACCGCAAAGGGTGATCAGGGACAGGATTGCGAGATTGACGGCCGGGGTCCGGTTTTCGGCCAACCAGCGCGCGATCCGGGGCAGAAAAAGCCCCAGCAGGGCCATCCCCGACGCTATCAGGCCGAAGACCGCCTCCGGAATTTCGATCAACCGATAGTACTGGCTGTTCAGCGTGACGATCATCCGCACGATGTGGTCAAACAACAGGCCGGCCAGGATGATCACCAGGGCGAAGGGGGTTTTCAAAAGCCAGCGACCGGCGCCCAGCGTCACCTGGAAGACCTGGTGGATGGATTGGCCGCAGGCCGCCTGGCCGGTGGTGCACGTTTCCGACCGCAGCGGCGCTTCCTTGATCCGCAGCACCGTGAACAGGGCGCCGAAGGCCATGATCAGCGTGAGGTAAAGGGGAAAGCGCAGGGTCACCTGCTGGGAGAGCTGAACGGGCAAACCTATCCAGGCGGCCATCTTTTGCACCACCAGCGGATCGTATAGCGCCGCCCCCAGGCTCATGACGCCGATGAAGGCCAGGGACTGGGCCCGCATCTGAAATTCCAGAACCTTGCCCCAGTCGTTGGGATTCCCCTCTCTTTTGAGTGAATCGTAGGCAATCGCCTCGTCTGCCCCGCTGGCGGCCGCCTCCGCGGTGCCGCTGAGGATCCGGTTGGCCACGAAAAGCGCGAACAACAGGTTCGGATTGCCCATCGGGGCAAAGCACAGGATGGCCATCTCAAAGACCATCAGAACCCCGCTGCCGACCAGCAGGTTTTTGCGCCCGATGGTGTCGGCCAAGGCGCCGGAGGGCACCTCGAGCAGCACGATCGTCAGCGCCCAGACCACGTTGAGAAGGGCAAACTGCGCCAGCGAGAGGCCGAAATCGAGGAAGAGGATAGTAAAGACCGGGTAGTAGAACCGGGCGTTGAAGAAAATCCTGAAGGCGATAAAAAGCCGGATATTGGCTATGGCAAACGGCGATGCGGCGATAGCCCCTCCTTATGGTCCGCCAACCCGAACCGGAGTGCCTGCTGCGGTCGGTTTCAACCCGCCGCCGGTCGCCTTCGGCCCCGGGGGAAGCGGGATGCCAACCCCATCACGACCGGTCGGCGGGGGCCGTCAACCGAGAGGCCGCCGGCGGCGGGCGGCCATCCCGGACCTCAGCGTCATTTGCGGGCGGCGTAGGCCTGGATCAGTTTCTCGTCCAAATCCGTGATGCGGGCGATGCTGACAACGGGAATTTTCT
>JAWOJK010000292.1:0-37960 GCA_046481705.1 Desulfobacterales bacterium
AGATCTTCGACGAAGGCTTTCAGGATACCGTCCAGGACTTCGTAGGGCGGCAGATCGTCCTGATCGGTCTGCCCCGGCTTGAGGTCGGCCGACGGCGCTTTTTCGATGATGCGCGGCGGAATCACCTCGCGCGCGGTGTTGAAGTGCCGGGAGATTTGATAGACCATGGTTTTGGGTACATCCGAGATCACGGCCAGACCGCCGCTCATGTCGCCGTAGAGCGTGCAGTAGCCCACGGCCAGTTCCGACTTGTTGCCGGTGGTCAGCAGCAGCGACCCCTCGCGGTTGGAGTAGGCCATCAGGACCGTTCCCCGGATCCGGGCCTGGATGTTCTGCTCGGTCACCCCCGGAGCGTCGGTGTCAAAACCGGGCGAGAGCTGCTGCAGGAACTGATCGAACATGCCGTCGATGGGCACCGTGGTCAGCGCGATGCCGAGGTTGGCGGCCAGCCGGGCGGTGTCCTCGAAGTTGTCCCGGGAAGTGTAGCGCGAAGGCATGAACACCCCCCGCACGTTTTCGGCCCCCAGGGCCTCGACCGCGATCGCGGCCGTCAGGGCGGAGTCGATGCCGCCGCTCAACCCCACCACGACCTTTGCAAAACCGCATTTGGTCACGTAATCGCGGGTGCCCATGACCAGCGCCTGGCGCACGGCGGCGACGTCCGAAGCGGCGGCCGGGCGGCGCTCGCCGCGGCCTGTCGCAAGATCGAAGACCACGAGGTCTTCAACAAAGTCCGATGCCCGTGCGGCCACCTCCCCGGTGCCCGCAAATGCGGTGCTGAGGCCGTCGAAAAGCAGGCTGTCGTTGCCGCCCACCTGATTGACAAACACCAGCGGCAGACCGTATTTGCCGGCGATGGTGGCCAGCATGCGGGTGCGGAAAGTGTCTTTGCCGACATGAAAGGGCGAGGCCGAAATGTTGACGATCAGGTCCGCCCCGTTTTCCACCAAAAGGGCCACGGGGTCGGCCGAGTAAATCCGGCGCTTGAAGACGTCCTTGTCGTTCCAGGTGTCCTCGCAGACCGTCAATCCCAACCGGCGTCCCCGGTAGGCGACCGTGCGGTAGGCGCTGCCGGGCTCGAAGTAGCGCCGCTCGTCGAAGACGTCGTAGGTCGGCAGGAGTCGTTTGTTGACTTTCTGAAGCACCCGACCGTCTTCAAACAACACCGCGGTGTTGAAGACCGGGTTGCCCGCGGCCGCCGGGTTGATGTCGGCCACCCCGCAGACCACCCCGATGCCGTGGACCGTGCTAGTCAGCCGCTCGAGGCAGGCCAGGCCGGCGGCGACAAAATCTTTTTTTTCCAGCAGGTCGCGGGGCGGATAACCCGAAACGGCCAGTTCCGGAAAGACCACCAGGTCGCACCCCTGACGCACGGCATTGCCCGCAAAGTCTTTTATCTTTCTAAAATTGTAATCGAAATCCCCGACAATCGGGTTGATTTGCGCAAGGGCGATTTTCATGGCCGAATCGTCTGCTCCACGCGAGGGAGGAAAATCCGCGCAAGGTTGCGGCTGGTTTCAGGGGTTGCATAAAGGCGCCGTGACCGGGAACCGGCGCCCTGGCGGGTCGGTCGGAAAATACTACAGCGCCTTTGCGATTGTCAACCGGAGCTGCGACGTATATATAGCTGGGCTGGCGCTTGCATGCCGCCACGAACCGGGGCCGGCGCCGCAGCCGAACCAAATGAGGTATTATTTTTCGTTGGGGCCCTGAACGCCCCCGCGAACGGGCACGAGGTTTTATAAGTCAATTGAGACCATGGCAGCCTGAACCGGCCTTCTTCAGGCTGCCGTGCGATATGGTGACCCCCATGACGACCGAGCCCCTGGCCGCGTTGGACGACTTTGACCTGTCCTTCAAGGTTTTTTACGACCTGATGGCCCACAAGGTGCATCACATTCTCCTGGTTTCAAGCCCCTACGAGGCCTTTATCATGGAGGAGGACGGCCGCCTGGCCGAACGGATCGTCCATGAATACCAGGGGCTGAACCTCTCAAGCCCCCCGCGCCTGACCTGGGTCTCCACCACCGCCGAAGCCCTTTCGGCCCTCGAAGACGAGCCCTTCGACCTCGTTATTCTCAACCCCGGCCTGGGCGATCGGGACCCCTACGATTTCGGGCGCCGGGTCAAGCAGCGCTACCCGAATCTGCCCGTCATCCTGCTGGCCCACAGCGCCGAGCTGCTGAACGACCCGCGCTACGCCGACCACGGCATCATCGACAAGCAATTCGTCTGGCTGGGCAATTCCGACCTTTTCCTGGCCATCATCAAGAGCGTCGAAGACCTCCTGAACGTGGCGCACGACACCGAGCGGGCGCGGGTCAGGGTCATTCTGCTGGTGGAGGACTCCCCCTTTTACTACTCCTCCTTTTTGCCCCTGCTCTACAGGGAGATCGTCGGCCAGACCCAGGCGGTGATGGAAGAATCCATCAACGCCGAACACCGGCTGCGCCGAATGCGGGCGCGGCCCAAGATCCTCCTGGCGGAAACCTACGAGGAGGCCCTCGATATTTTCCGCCGCTACCAACCCTACATTCACTGCATCTTTTCCGACGTGCGCTTCAAGCGCAATGGCCGAATGGATTCCCAGGCCGGTTTTTCGCTGCTGTCCAAAATTCAGCAGGAATCATCGGAGATCCCCTTTCTGGTGTTGAGCAATGAGGAAGGCAACCGGGAGCGGGCCAAGGCGCTTCCGGCGGCCTTCGTCGACAAGAATTCGCCTTCGCTGAATGCCGAGATCCGCTCGTTTTTCACCCGCTATCTGGGTTTCGGCGAGTTTATCTTCCGAATGCCGGACGGGCGCGAGGTGGCCCGCGCCAACAACGTGCAGGCCCTGGAAAAGCTGCTGCCGTCGGTGCCGGACGAGTCGATCTTCTACCATGCCACCCACAACCATTTTTCCAATTGGCTGATGGCCCGCTGTGAAATTTTTCTGGCCTCCCGGCTGCGGCCTCTCAAAGCCAGTGATTTCCCCTCCGCGGCAGCCATCAAGACCTACCTGATTTCCAGTCTGCGCGAGCGCCGCCAGAAACGCCAGCGCGGCGTGGTTTCCGACTTCGTGCCCGCCAAGTTTGACACCGAAAGCGGTTTTTTCAAAACCGGACGCGGTTCCATGGGCGGCAAGGCCCGCGGCTTGGCCTTCCTGGCCACGCAGTTGAGCGAAAACGGCTGGCTGCAGGCAAAATACCCGGGGGTACGCATCACGATCCCCCAGACCCTGGTCATCACCACCGAAGGCTTCGAGGATTTTCTGGATGACAACGCCCTGCGCAATTTCAACCCCGAGGGTCTCAGCGATGACAGGGTCTTGGGAACCTTTCTGGCCGCACGTTTTCCCGTCTGGTTGCGCGATGACCTCAAGGCCTATCTCCAACAGGTGACCTACCCCCTGGCAGTGCGCTCATCCAGCCTGCTGGAGGACGCCCAGGGCCAGTCCTTTGCGGGGATCTACAACACCTACATGCTGCCCAATTGCCACGGCGAACTCAACATCCGGCTGGGGCAACTGATCAACGCCGTCAAGCTGGTCTGGGCATCGACCTTCCTGGAGAACCCGCGCGCCTTTGCCCGCAGCACGCTGCACCGCACCGAGGAGGAGAAGATGGCGGTCATCGTTCAGAAACTCACCGGTGCCCGCCACGGCGACTATTTCTACCCGGCCCTCGCGGGGGTGGCGCAGTCCTACAATTTCTACCCGGTGGGCCACATGCAGCCCGAGGAAGGCATCGCCCACATTGCGCTGGGCCTCGGCAAAACGGTGGTCGAGGGCGGTTCGACGCTGCGCTTCTCGCCGCGCTACCCGGAGCTGCTGCCCCAGTTTTCGACGGTGGACGACATTCTTCGCAATGCCCAGCGGGTCTTTTTTGCCCTCAAGATGACCGCCTCTCCCGAACGCGTGGGCCTTGGGGGGCAAACCGCATTGGCCAAGCTGGCGGTCGACCAGGCGGCCGACCATCCGCCGGTGCGTTTTTTTGCCAGCGGCTACAGCCCGCAGGACCAGCGCATCCGCGACCGCCTCGGCCGGGGGGACTACCCGGTGGTCACCTTTGCCAGCGTTCTCAAACACGGCGCGATCCCCCTGCCGGCCATCCTGAGGGATCTGCTGGATCTCGGGCACCACGGGATGGGCGGGCCGATGGAAATCGAATTCGCCCTGAACCTGGCATCGGCGGACCAGCCGCGACCAAGCCTGACGCTGCTCCAGATTCGCCCGATGGCCAAAACCCCGCCACGGCCAGGCGAAGACGAGATCGACAACGGTGAAATGCACCGTGCGTTCTGCTACTCCAGCATGCTGATGGGCACCGGAGGCTTGAACACGGTCAGGGACTTGGTGTATGTCAAACCCGAATGTTTTGACTCGGCCCGCACGGCGGCAATCGCGGCCGAAATCTCAGCGTTCAACGGGCAGTTGAAGGCCGCCGGACGCAAGTACCTGCTCATCGGTCCGGGCCGCTGGGGATCGGCCGACCACTGGCTGGGCATCCCGGTCAGATGGAAAGACATTTCCGAGGTGGGGGCCATCGTGGAAACCACACACCCCCAACTGCATGCCGACCCCTCCCAGGGCACCCACTTTTTTCACAATATCACGTCCCTGGGCATCAGCTACATCACGATTTCCAGGGCCCCTCGGGATTTCATCGACTGGCAGTGGCTGGCCGGCCTGCCGCCCGAGCGGGACGGGCAGTTCGTGCGCCACGTGGCCCTGGCGAAACCCTTGAGATTGAAATTTGACGGAAAACGGTCCTGCGCAGCGATTTTAATCCCCACAACGGAGGAAACCCATGAACGAGATAGTGAACCGGATCACCAACCGCGATCCGGGTGAAAAAGAGTTCCATCAGGCGGTCAGCGAGGTGCTGGAATCGGTTCGGCCGGTGCTGGAGCGCAACCCCGAGTACCGGCGGCACCGGGTGTTCGAACGCCTGGCGGAGCCCGAACGGGTGGTCATGTTCCGAGTGCCCTGGCAGGACGACCGCGGCGAGATCCAAATCAACCGCGGCTTTCGCGTCCAGATGAGCAGCGCCATCGGCCCTTACAAGGGCGGGCTGCGTTTTCACCCGTCGGTCACGCTCTCGATCATGAAGTTTTTGGCCTTCGAGCAGGTCTTTAAAAACGCCCTGACCACCCTTCCCATGGGCGGCGGCAAGGGCGGCTCCGACTTCGACCCCAAGGGCAAGTCCGACAACGAAGTGATGCGTTTCTGCCAGAGCTTCATGCAGGAGCTCTTTCGCCACATCGGCCACGACACCGACGTCCCGGCCGGTGACATCGGCGTGGGGGCCCGGGAAATCGGCTACCTCTTCGGCACGTACAAGAAGCTGAACAACCGCTTTACCGGCATTCTGACCGGCAAGGGCGTCAACTGGGGCGGCAGCCTGATCCGGCCGGAAGCCACCGGCTATGGCTGCGTTTATTTCGCCGCCGAAATGCTGGCGACCCGCCATCAAACCCTGGAGGGCAAGCGCTGCCTGATCTCGGGCTCCGGGAACGTCGCCCAGTTCACGGCCGAGAAGCTCGCCTCCCTGGGCGCCAAGGTGCTGACCCTCTCCGACTCCTCCGGTTACGTGTACGACGAGAACGGCATCGACCGCGACAAGCTTGACTTCATCATGTTTTTGAAAAACGTGCGCCGCGGCCGGATAGAGGAATACGCCGAAAAGTACGACGGGGTGATCTACACCCCGCTGGACCCGACCCTGGACTACAACCCGCTCTGGGACCACCCCGCCGACGGCGCCCTGCCCTGCGCCACCCAGAACGAAATCAACGCCCGGGACGCCGAAAACCTGATCAGAAACAAGGTGACCTTCGTCTGCGAAGGCTCAAACATGCCGACGACCCCGGAGGGCATCAACCTGTTCCTGGACAGCGGCCTTTTTTACGCCCCGGGCAAGGCCGCCAATGCCGGTGGCGTGGCCGTATCGGGGCTGGAGATGGCCCAGAACAGCATGCGCCTGGGCTGGCCGCGCCAAGAGGTCGAAGATCGCCTGCGGGCCATCATGAAAAGCATCCACCGGGCCTGCCTGGCGGCGGCCGAAGAATACGGCACACCGGGCAACTACATGAACGGCGCCAACATCGCCGGGTTCGTCAAGGTGGTGGAGGCCATGCTGGACCAGGGGCTGGTCTGACCCCCCGCGGCCCGGAGGTGCAGGTTTTCCTCGGTCTGCAGGGCTTTGCGGGGGAGAAGGTCGGCATCGCCGGGGAGCGAATCCTCAGGCGGGGTCACACCACGCTACGGCCTCCGGTGCAAAATGGATCCGCACCGGGTCGCCCGGGTAGAGTTGCGGGGCCTGCAGCCGCTCGGGGTCGAGCTTGACGGTCAGCGCCAGCAGGCCGACGCTGATGGTGACCACGATCCGGCGGGTGTTTTTTTCCAGGACCAGGCGGGAGACCACCCCGTCGAGGGTGTTGAGCCCCGGGGGCGATTCGGCCCCGGGGGCGGTCAGAGAAACCGCCCGGGCATCCAGCACGCCCACCGCCTGGTCGTCCGGCGGGGGCAACACCCGGATCACGCCGCCGCCGGCCAGCGGCTTGTGCCAGAAACCGGCCGGCCCGGGCTGCCAGGGGCCGAAGAGCAGATTGTCGGCCCCGCTTTCCAGAATGCGCCCGCGAAACAGGTGCAGACTGTCGTCGCAGATTTCGTAGAGCCACTGCCGGTCATGGCTGGCGATCACCAGGGTGGTGCCCCACTGGTCGCGCGCCCGGATGACGGCCGCCTTGATCAGCTCCGCGCTGGCGGCGTCCACGCTGGCGGTGGGCTCGTCCAGCAGCAGGGCCTCGGGCTGCAGCGCCAGCCGGGCCGCCAGGCTCACCCGCTGCGCCTCGCCGCCCGAGAGCTGATACCATTTGCGGTCCGCAAAGCGTTGCGGCGCAAGCCCCACCAGCGAGAGCGCGGCCGCCACCTGCGGGCGGCAGTCCCGGCTCCGTCCCCTGAGCTTCAAGCCGTAGGCGACGTTGGCATGCACCGAGCGCCGCAAGAGGTAAGGCTCCTGGGTCAACAGGGTGACCTGAAAACGCACGGCATCGGAAAAGGGCGCCGCGGGTCGGTCCTTGAAGCGAATCTCGCCCTGGGCCGGTTTTTCCACGAAGGCCAGCAGTTTGAGCAGGGTGCTTTTGCCGCTGCCGTTGGGGCCCACGAGCCCCAGAATGGACCCCGCCGCCACGCTCAGGCGGTCAATCGCCAGCACCGGTGGACCGCCGCCATAGGCGTGCACGAGGGAGCGGATGGTGTAGAGCGACGGCTTCAACCGCTTACCTCCTGCGCAAAAAGGAAACCGAGAAATTGACCACGAAGGCGATGGCCATAAGCACCAGACCCAGGGCGACCCCCATGCCAAACTGCCCCTTGTTGGTCTCCAGGGCGATGGCCGTGGTCATGGTGCGGGTCAGCCACTTGATATTGCCGCCCACCATCATCGAGACCCCCACCTCGGTCATCACCCGGCCGTAGGCGGTCACCGCGGCGGCCAGGATGCCCAAGCGCCCCTCCCACAGGATGCTCACCAGCAGTTGGGTGCGGCTGGCCCCCAGGGTGATCAGGGTGGCTCGCAGCTGCCGGTCCATGGCCTCCACCGCCGTGGCGGTGAGGGCCACCACGACGGGCAGGGCCAGAAAAGTCTGGCCGATGGCGATCCCCGGCAGGGTGAAAAGCAGCCCCCACTCGCCCAGCGGCCCGCGCTGGGACAAAAAGGCGTAGACCAGCAGCCCGATCAGGACGGTGGGCAGCGCCAGCAGGGTGTCCACCACCAGGCGCAGCTGGCGCTTGCCGCGGAAGTCGAAATGGCCGAGGAAAAAGCCCCCCGGCACCCCGAGCGCCAGGCTGGCCGCCATGGAATAGCCGGAAACCCGCACCGTCGCGAAAACGGCCGAATAGGTTTCGCTGTCGCCCGTCAAAAGCAGCTGGATCGCCGTGACGAATCCGCCGAGCAGAAAATCCATGGCACCTGCCGAAAAAGGAGTGGGCGGACACCCGCTGCCGGCACCCCGAAATCGTACGGGGGCCTGACGGCCCCCGTACACCTGATCACGTCAAAAAAAACTCCCCGCCGGCTTATCGGGCGTTGGGGGTGAAGAGCTGTTTTTCCAGCAGCTTGAAATCGCCGATCAGCCCCTGGCCCCTTTCACTGGCCATCCAGTCGCTGAAGGTGGTCGCCAGCGCCACCTGAGCCTTGGGGCAGCGCTCCGGATTGACCGCCATCACGCTGTACTGGTTGAGCAGCACGGCATCCATCTCCACCAGGATCTTGAGCGGCGGGTTGCCGTTCAGGTTGGCCTCGTACTTGATGTAGCTGCCGCGGTCGGTCATGGTGTAGCCGTTGCGCTCCGCGGCCAGATTGATGGTGGCGAGCATCCCCTGCCCGGTCTGAATGTACCAGGCCTCCTTGTCGGGGATCGGCAGCTGGGCGGCTTCCCATAGAGACAACTCTTTTTGGTGGGTGCCTGAATTATCTCCGCGGCTGACGAAAACCGCGGCTTTGCTTTTGATGGTCGCGAGGGCGGCGCCGACACCCTGGCCCCGGATGCCGGCCGGGTCGTCGGCCGGGCCGATGATCACGAAATCGTTGTACATGATCTCTCTGCGGTTGATGCCAAAGCCGGCGGCGACAAACTTTTCCTCGGCAGCCGGTGCGTGCACCAGCAGGACGTCGGCGTCACAGTTTTCCCCGAGCTTGAGCGCCTTGCCGGTACCGGTGGCCACCCAGCGCAGCACGATGCCGGTGTCCTGCTGAAATTCGGGCGCCAGGTAATCCAACAGGCCGGTGTCGTCGGTACTCGTGGTGGTGGCCATCATCAGGATTTTTTCCTCCGCCCAGGCCCCCGATCCGCCTATCAGCAGGGCCGCCAACAAAAAAATTCCGAATCGTTTCATTTTTCTCCTCCTCGTTAACAGCGGTTGATCCGTCCTGGGGTGTCGCCCCCGGCCGGGGACATCGACCAGCCTAAGCCTGCGGCGGGAAGAGCATCGTCCCGCTGACAGAGACGTCGTAGCCTTCATAGCGGGCGGCCATGTCGCGAAAGGCCTTGTCGTGCAGCAGCCCCAAAAAAAGCTGGATCCCCTTGTCGAAGAACCGCTCGCGGGTCACCAGAAGGTCGTAGCGCTCCCAGCGCAGGGGGATGAAGTCCAACCCCAGTTGGGCGGCTATCGGTCGGATGCCGGGCCCGGCATCCGCCTGCCCGGTCATCACCGCCAGGCCGACATCCAGGTGGCGCAGCACTTCATCGGTGTAGCCGGTGATCTTTTCGCCTTGCACCCCGGCCTTTTGCAGTTCGCGGTCAAAGAGCAGCCGGGTCCCGGTGCCCAGGCGCCGGTTTACGATTTTAACGCCCGCGCGCCCGAGATCGGCGACCGCCTGGATCCCCTTGGGGTTACCTTTGGTCAGCAGCAGGCCCTGCTCGCGGCGGCAGAAATTGATCACCACCGGCAGCTGGTCCAGCTCCCGGACGGCAAAATCGAAGTTGTATTCCGTTTCGTCCTCCTGCAGCAGGTGGCTGGAAGCCATGTGGCAGAGGTTTTGCCGCAGCGCCCGCAACCCCCCCATGCTGCCCAGGTTGCCGAAGACGGCCACCTGGTCGGGGTGGCGCTCGTTGAAGAGCGCGAGGGTTTTCTCCAACAGGGGATCGTTGCTGCCGGCCAGGATCAACAGGCCGTGGTAAGGGGGCAGAACGTGGCTGGGCCGGGGGTAGTTGAGGGTGTTGGTTTCGATCCACTGCTCCACGAGATGCCGCGGAAACAGCCATTTGCCGGTAATTTTGGCGGCCGGCAGGCCCTTGTCGGAGATCAGGGCGTAGACCATCTTCTCGTTGACGTCCAGGAACTGCGCGACCTCTTTGGTCGACAGAAACTTTTTGGTCGCCGGGTTTTGAGAATTACGCTCCACTTCCACCTCCACCGTCTGCTGTCTGCGGCGCGTCGCCGATAGGCGTGCGAGCCGATCGTCACCCCGAATTTGGGTCGGACGATAAAACTTTTGCAATCTTATGTCAATATTACTCTTTTAAACTATAAACTATGCTTGTAATTACTATTTACGACTTATACCGACCATTAGAAACCATCTGCGCTGTGGCCGTGATCGCGCCAATTGACAGGCGGACAAAACCTTCAGGGTGCCAACGGCGAATTCAAAAGCAGCGAAATTCCGCCGCCGGCATTCCGCGGGGTGCATCAGTGGGGGTAACGCAGAATGACGGGGAAAGGAAGAGCGTTTGATGGCTAAACTGATCAGGTAAGCAGCGAAAAGGCGAGGACGCCCGACACATCCGACTAGCCGTCAATGGCCAAATCCACCGCCGTTTCGGCGTGAATCCGGGCGGTGTCGAAAAGCGGTGCGGCGCTGTCCGCCGGTTTGACCAGAAGCCCGATCTCGGTGCAGCCCAGGATGACGCCCTCGGCGCCGGCCTGCAGCAAATCCGCGATGATGCGCTGGTAAGCGGCCCTCGAGGCCGGCAGGATGCGCCCCTGGCAGAGCTCGTCAAAAATGACGGCGTCCACCACCTGTCGATCCGCCGCCGGCGGCACCACGACTTCCAGGCCATATGGGTGCGCCAGCCGCGCTGTGTAGAAATCCTTTTCCATGGTAAAGCGCGTCCCCAGCAGCCCGATGCGCTTCAACCCCCGCGCCAGCACCCGCTCGGCGGTGGCATCGGCGATGTGCAGCAGGGGAATGTCGACCCCGGCCTGGACGGCGTCCGCCATCAGGTGCATGGTGTTGGTGCAGATCATCAGCAGATCGGCCCCGGCACGCGCCACTGCCTGTCCGGCGGCGACCATCAGGCGCGTGGCGGCCGCCCAGTCCCCCCGGCGCTGCAGGGCTTCGATTTCGGCGAAATCCACCGAAAACAGGATGCAGGGCGCGGAGTGCAGCCCGCCCAGGCGCGCGCGGGTGCGGGTGTTGAGCACCCGGTAATATTCGGCCGAAGACTCCCAGCTCATGCCGCCGATCATGCCGATGGTTTTCATCCCGCCTCCTTCCGGCCGCCTGCTTGGTCTCTGGTTTTGATATTTGACGCCGCGTGCCCCGATCGGTTACCATAGCCGCCTTACCCATTCAATCATGCGCCAACTCCTGCGGCGCACGACCGACGAGGCGCCCATGCCCCCTGTTGTCAAAATCGGCTTATTGGTCGTACTGGCCTACCTGGGCTACTGTTGCTTACTTTTCCTGGCGCAGCGCCAGATGCTCTTTCCGCGGCACCTCAGCGGCGGGCCGGTCGCCGCACCCGACCCAGACGTGGCGGTGGTCTGGCTGGACACCCCCGACGGCCGGGTCGAAGCCTGGTTTCTGCCGGCGCAGACCGGCGGCAACCCGCACCCCGGGCCGCGGCCGGCGCTGCTGTTCGCCCACGGCAACGCTGAGCGGATCGACCTGTGGGCCGATGCCTTCCGCGCGATCACCCGCCGGGGCGTCGGGGTGCTGCTGGTGGAGTACCCCGGCTACGGCCGCTCCCAGGGCACCCCCTCCCAAGCCGCCATCACCCGAACCATGACCGCCGCCCATGATTATCTCTCCGGCCGCGGGGATGTGGATCCCGCGCGCATCGTTCTGTTGGGGCGCTCGGTCGGCGCCGGCGCGGTCTGCAGCCTGGCGGCGCAGCGCCCGCCGGCGGCGCTGGTGCTCCTGTCGGCCTTTACAAGCACGCGCGCGATGGCCTACCGCTACCTGGCGCCCGGCTTCCTGATCCGAGACCCCTTCGACAATCTGGCCGCCGTCAGCGCCTATCCCGGCCCGGTTTTGGTGGTCCACGGCCGCCGCGACGACATCATCCCCTACGCCCACGGCGTGGCCCTCAGCCGGGCGGCACCCCGGGGGCGGCTGATCACCTACGACGCCGCCCACAACGACTGCCCGCCGGACTGGGAGCGTTTTTGTTCCGACCTGCTGGAATTTCTTAAGGAAAACGGCATCCTGGAAGCGGCACGGGCCTGAAAAAGGCGGGTGGGGCGGCACCGTTCGCCCGGCCTCAGGGCCGTCGACCGGAAAAGAAGTGCTTGATCTTCTGGAGCAAGGGCAGGCGAATGCGGACCCGCAGGAAGAGGTCTCCCGGCTGGCCGCCGGCCTTGCCCTCCCGCCCCATGCCGGTCAACCGGATCCGCTGCCCGTCGCGCACGCCCGGCGGAATCTGCACCACAAGCCGCTTTTTTTTGGGGCGATGAAAATAGGCGAAAGGCCCGCCCTGGCGCGCGAACTGCGGGGTCAGTTCGATATCCGCCTGGAGGTCGCCGCCGGCCTGGGGCAGGCGGGCACCGGTGATCTTTTCCAGCAGGTAACCGGGCAGCCGCCCCAACCCGCCGCCGGTCGACAGCCGGCGCGGCCCCTGGCCGGTGCCCCCGAACGGGCCGAAAAATACAAACCCGCGGGCCTTGATCCCCGGCTTCTGGAACTCGAAGGAACGAAACCCCTTGCCGTAAAACTCCCGGAAGATTTCCTCGTAACCGCGAAAACCAAAGCTCTTGGAGATCTCGTCAAAAAAATTGAAGAGGTCCGACCCCCTGAAGATGTCCTGCTCGGAATAGGTCTGCCGGAATTGGGTGTAGGCCGAGGCGCCGAATTGGCTCCGCAGGACATCGTACTCCCGGCGCTTGTCGGGGTTTGAAAGCACCGCATAGGCCTCGTTGAGGGCCTTCATCTTCTCGGTCACCTCGGGGTGGCCCTGGTTGCGGTCCGGGTGGTATTTAAGGGCCAGTTCGCGATAGGCATCCTTGACCTGCTTGACGTCGGCCTCGGGTGAAACACCCAGTATGCGGTAGTAATCCTTGTGTGCCATGGCGGTTCCATCCTGCAGACGGTTCTGGTGCGGTTCAACGGCCCGGGCGAATCAAAGCGGCGCCCCCGGCCGTGGGCCCTCTTTATACACGGTATCCGACAGGGCGCCAACAGT
Source organism: Desulfobacterales bacterium (assembly GCA_046481705.1). Taxonomy (GTDB): domain Bacteria; phylum Desulfobacterota; class Desulfobacteria; order Desulfobacterales; family JAABRJ01; genus JAABRJ01. The sequence goes on from JAWOJK010000292.1 coordinate 12,889, forward strand.
TTTCCAGCCGGCCCTCGGCCCCTGATCCGCACCCTGTCTGCCAGGGCCGCTGCGCCGGTAGCCGGCGCCGCGGCTGCGGTTTACAATTTGCCCGCGGCATGTTAGAGAGGGGCCGTCTCTGACCGTGCCGCAGACCCTGCCGATGCTCTGAAGGCTTCCCCCCAACCTGTCCGCCGATTCGACCCGAGCCGGGCTGCACCCGCCCTGGGAGCGCCTGACGGTGCCCCCGCAGGTTGCGGCGCAGCCACCGTCGGCGGCAGGCTCCCAATTGCGGACGCGGGCATTTCATCCATTGACGATCGAGAGGGGCCAACATGACGATTGCGCGTGAACAGATCGATTTTGACGTGGTGTTCGTGGGCGGCGGGCCGGCCTGCCTCGCGGGCGCGATCCGGCTGATGCAGCTGGCAGGCGAAAGGGGCCTGACCCCGGAAGTCGCCCTGGTGGAAAAGGGAGCCGAGATCGGGGCCCATGCCCTAAGCGGCGCCGTTCTGAACCCCATCGCCCTCCAGGAACTGATCCCCGATTATATCGCCCGGGGCTGCCCCATCGAGGCCACCGTGCGGGGGGATGAATTTTACTTTCTCACCCGTGACAAGGCCTACCGCCTGCCCCTGGTGCCCCGCTACATGCACAACACCGGGTTTCACATCGTCAGCCTGGCGCGCCTCACCCGCTGGCTGGGAAAGATCGCCGAGGAGCTCGGGGTCAACATCTTCCCGGGCTTCAGCGCCAGCCAGGTGCTCTACGCCAGTGACGGCCGCGGGGTTGCGGGGGTCCGCACCGGCGACCAGGGGCTTGACAAGAACGGCACCCCCAAGGGCAATTTCGAGCCCGGGATCGACCTGCACGCCCGGGTGACCGTTTTCGGTGAGGGCGCCCGCGGTAGTCTGATGAAAAGCGTTACCGACCGGCTGGGACTGGCCGCCGGGAAAATGCCCCAGGTCTACGAAACCGGCATCAAGGAAGTGATCCAACTGCCCGAAGGCCACTATTTCACGACCAGCGAAGGCAACGACATTCACACCTTCGGCTATCCCCTGGGGATGAGAACCCCCGGGGGCGGGTTCATCTACGAGATGCAGGACAACCGCGTCGCCATCGGCTTCCTGGTGGGGCTGGGCTATGAAAACCCCTTGCTGGACCCTTACACGGAATTCATCAAGTTCAAGCGCCACCCGCTCGTCGCCGGCATATTGCGCGAGGGCAAGGTGATCGAACAGGGGGCCCGCACCGTCTCCACCGGCGGCTACTACACCATGCCGCGTCTCGCCACAGACGGCGCCCTCTTCGTGGGGGGCGCCGCCGCGATCCAGAACACCCCGGGGCTCAAGGGGATCCACGTCTCGATGAAATCCGGCATGCTGGCGGGCGAAGCCGCCCTGGCGGCGGTCGCCAGCGGCGATGCCAGCGCGCAAACCCTGGCGCTCTACCCCCGGCGCTTGGAGGAAAGCTGGCTCAAGACCGAAATTTATGAGGGCCGCAATTTTGCCCAGGCCCTGGCCAAAAAAATGCCCGCCAAGCTGATCCATCTGGGCGCCCAGTACGTCACCGGCGGCCGGGGCCTGATCGATCCCCTGCGGCACCGGGAGGACTGCCGCACCCTGAAACCCGCAGGCAAGGGACAGGCGCTGACGCCCCAAGCCGATGACAAGCCCCTCTACGACGGGGTCCTCTACGTGGACAAACTCACCGGCGTTTACCTCTCCAAGACCCTGCACCGCGAGGACGAGCCCTGTCACCTGATCGTCCACGACACCCGGCTGTGCGTCACGACCTGCTATGAAACCTACGCCAGCCCCTGCACCCGCTTCTGCCCGGCGCAGGTCTACGAAATGGAGACGGACGAAAAGACCGGCCGCCGCCACCTCAAGCTCAACCCCTCCAATTGCCTGCACTGCAAAACCTGCGACATCAAGGACCCCTACCGCAACATCACCTGGACATGCCCGGAAGGCGGTGAGGGGCCAAGCTACAGCAGCGTTTAGGGGCAGTTCGGCCGATACCCCGCAAACAGCCCCGACCGCCAACCGGTCGGGGCTGTTTGCAGGGAGCGCTGCAAACCGCTTGGCCGGCTCAACCCACCAAGGCCTGCGAGCGTCGCTCAGTCGGCTGCCCCAGGGCTCGGAGGCGCCTTTTCCACGACGGTTTCCGCCGGCGCAGCGTCTTCCGTCGTCCCGCCGGCCGGGGGCGCCGGGGGCGCCATCTGGTCGATCTTGCAGCGCAGGGCCGCCACCTCGTCCGCCAACCGGTTGACCTGCTCGCGGGTGGGCAGCTTCATCAGCTGCAGCAGTTCACCGACCCGCTGGTCGACCTTCTCGCCGATCCAGCCTTTGACCGTGTCGGCATAACCGAGAATCTCCTTTTTCAATGTCCGGCCTTCCTTCTCGGTGATCTCCCTGTCCTTCACCAGCAGCCCGATCAGCTTCTCCACCTCGTCCTCGGCCAGGGTGATCGTGTGGTGCCAGAAGGAAGCGGACTTGCGCGCATAACCGCTCAGGGTGCCCCCGCCCTTGCGGATCAGCTGGGCGAGAAACCCGGAGGGCATTTCCTCCACGGTCTCCCGCCGATCACGGGCGAGAAGTTGCGCGAGGATCACGGAGGTCAGGTCTTCGCCGGTGGCGTTGTCCACAATGCAAACCTCGTCTCCGCCCCTGACCAGTTCCCCGATTTCCGTCAGCGAGATGTAACGCTTTTCGGTGGTATCGTAGAGCTTGCGGTTCGCGTATTTCTTGATTTGGTGCATGGGCCTCCTCCTGTGGTCGGGTATCGGCCCGCTGGGGGGCCGGCGAAAAGATGGTGCGACCCGCAAAGGATGACGCATCGCGTCATGGCTGTCAAGAAATTTCCGGCCGCCCGCGCCCGCTGCCAAACGGTTGAGGTTTGGCGCGATTCAGGCTATAAGCGGAGAGTCATCCGCCAATCGCCTTTTTCGAAATTTTCCGCACCCACTGCCCCCGGTTTGTGTCCGCCCGGAAACGAGGAATTTTGTTCGAGATCAAGGCATGCGAAAATTTTTACCGTGGACGTATACTCCATCTTCCGAGGATAAAATTTTGAGCACACCGCCGATTTCGGGCAGAATAAGGGTTTTTCGATGGGCGGCACTTAACCCCCAGCAAAGGAGACGCCTACATGGACTTTGTCGATCATGGAATAGAGGCCTTGATGCAGTTTGCAACCGAGACGATTCGCAAGACCGGAACGGAAGCGATGAAATTTTACGGGAAGGGCAAACATGGCATCAAGTTCGACGAGGAGCTGGTGACCTCGGCGGAACTGCACCTGCGGCAGCATTTCGAAAAAGAGGTGCGGGCGGCCTTTCCCGCCCACCAGGTTTTCGACACCCAGCACCTCGGCACCGCCTATTCCCATGACGAAACGCGCTATCTCTGGGTCTATGACCCCCTGGACGGGGTCTCCAACTTTCTGGCCGGAATTCCGATCTGGGGCATGTCACTGGCATTGCTGGACAATTTTTGGCCCACGCTGGGGGTTTTTTTCATGCCGGCCACGGGCGACATCTTCCACGCCCAGGTGGGCAAACGCGCCTACTGGGGAAACGAGGCGATCGGCATTTCGCCCCAGCAGACCATCAACGACGAAAGCCTGCTGCTGCTCTACTCCCGCTTCCACCACCATTACCACACGACTTTTCCGGGCAAGATCCGCAACCTGGGGTGCACCGCCGCCCACATCTGCTACGTGGCCATGGGCCGCGCCGAGGCCGCCTTCGTGTCCAACGAATCCTATCAGGACCTGGCCGCCCCCCAGGTCATCCTGGAGGCCGCGGGCGGCAAGATTTACAAAATGGACGGGCAGCCGCTGTCCGCCAACGAGTACATCGACGGCGAGCAGCGCGGCGAGCACCTGCTCGCAGCCGCCCCCGAAACCTGCACCCAGGTGCTGCGCTGTCTGCAAAAAGCGGCCTAAGGGGTCGTGGGCCTGAATACGGTGTCGCCCCGAGAAGGCTGAGGCGCAAGGCGCGCGAAGCGAGAAAACCCGTCGGATGTAAGCGCCGGGCGCCGCAGCCGGACCGGGATCCAGCGGCCTTCGAATGCAACCGTATTCAGGCCCACGACCATTCAGGACCGCCCTGCGCCGGCTCAGTCTTCCAGAAACAGCCCAACCCGCTCGGCCGCGGCCCCCTGACCGGCGGTTGCCAGCAGCCGGCTGACGGAGCGCAGGCATTCGCGCACGATGGCGGTCTTGGGGCGCGGGGAGGTCAACTGGACATCGATGGTTTTAAGATCGATCAACAGCTCGGTGAGCCCATCGGCCGTCAGGCCGAACCCCCCCAGCCCGACCTTCAACTCAGAGGCCACCTGCTCCACGGCCTCCCGGGCAGCCGCGTCCACCACCGGCCCGTCCCCCAGCCGGGGACCGGGTTCAGCCACGCCCGGCAGATGCGCCCCGGATCTGCGCGCCTCGGTGACCCCTTCGGCCGTAATGCCGACCCCGCCGGAGAGAGTCCGGACCTCCACCAGATCCCACCCGATCAGGTTCTCGGCCAGGTGGCCGGCGGCAGTTCGATCAAACCCCAGGCGCTCGCCAATCGCATACATGGAGACCTGCGCGGCAGTGTCCCCAGCGGTCGTCTCGCACAGCGCGACCAGGTAGCGGCGGGTATCGTCATCGAGCTCATAGGCAGCAGTCATACGCCATTTTCCTTTCACTTGGTCTCTCGGTTGATTAACGTCATGGGTTCATAGTTTATTTCAAACCCGATGTCATGGCCTTTCACACCTGCGCCGTCCTCGACGGCAGAAAGTTCAGCCGGCTTTACCTTTCAGCGTGGGGATGTGACAGGAAGATGGTCGGCGATCCCCGCGACATCGCCCCCCGCATGGCGGAGGTTGCAAAGAAATTTGAATCAGCGTATAAATTCCACACATTATTTGATATTGGAAACTGCTGAGGTGTTTATCGGAATGAGGCACATGCCCCAGAGGGCTGTGGCTGCCCCCAACAGGGGAAAATGACGCTGTGTCCTCAGCTTTCTTTGCGCCTCGAGCGCAGCGGGCGGTGAATGCATATTTCGCTTTTAACCTAATCTGAGAGGGAGGCGCCCATGAAACACTTGAGAGCAGTGCTGTGCGCAGCCGTTTTGGCTCTCCTGGCCACCAGCCCGCCGGCTGCCGCCGCGACGGCGGCCGCGCCGATCAAAATCGGCTTTGTCTACATCATGTCCGGGGCCTTCGCCGCCTATGGTCAATTCGCCAAGCAGGGAGCGGAGATGGCCATCGATGAAATCAACAGGGCCGGCGGTATCCTGGGGCGCACGGTGGAGGCGCGCTTCGAGGATTCGACCGGCAAGCCCGATGTGGGCATTCGGGTATTTCGTAAACTGGTCTTCCAGGACAAGGTCGACTGCCTGATCGGGCTGGATTCCAGCGGGGTGGCCAACTCGGTGGTGCCGGCCCTGCTGCAGATGAAAACACCGCTGATCATCACCCACGCCGCGACACCCGATGCAACCGGCAGCCTCTGCAACCGCTACACTTTCCGCATCTCCCTGAATCTCGACCAGAATGTCAAAGCCGCTGCGCTGATTGCGGCCGAGACCAAGGCCCGCACCTGGACCACGGTCGGTCCGGATTACGCCTTCGGGCATCAATCCTGGGAGTATTTTCAAAAATACCTCAAGCAGATCAAGCCCGAGGTGAGCTTTCTGCCGGAAGACCAGACGGCTTTCCCCCCGGCCAAAACCACGGATTTCAGCGCTTACATCACCAAGATCATGCAGGCCAAGCCCGAAGGTGTGATGATCTCGCTGTGGGGCGGTAACCTGATCGATTTTGTGCGCCAGGCCGATCAGATGGGATTTTTCAGCGGGGAGTTCGAAGTCCTCATGACCCTGGGCGGGGCCGTGGAAGTCCTGGACGCCCTGCGCGACAAGATGCCCAAGGGGATTTGGGTGGGCACCCGCTACTGGTTCCTGGCCAACGAATCGGCTCTCAACCGGCGCTTCCGGGACGATTATTTCAACCGCTACAGCCAGTACCCCTCCTACAACGCCCACGGCGCCTACGGCGCGGTTTACGCCTACAAGGCCGCGGCCGAAAAGGCCGCAACAACCGACAAGGAAGCCGTGATCAAGGCCCTCGAGGGGCTCAGTCTGGAATTGCCGGTGGGGCCCATCACCATCCGGGCCGAAGACCACCAGGCGCTCACCGACGCCTGCTGGGGCAAAACCTCTGCAGACCCGGCCTACCCGATCCGAATCCTGAAACCGATGCGAATTTTCCCGGGAGCGGAGATCACCCCGCCGGTATCCGAAACCGGCTGCCGGATGACGCCCTGACAAGCACCCACAAGCATTTCGGGCGCCCCTGATCGACAGAGGTAGGTGTGGAGACACTGGTCATCAACACGCTGAACGGACTGAGCTGGGGGATGCTGCTGTTCCTGATCTCCATGGGACTCACGACGGTCTTCGGGGTCCTGGGGGTTCTCAATTTCGCCCATGGCGCACTCTTCATGCTGGGGGCTTACCTGTGCATGCAGATCATGCACATCCTGCCCAGCTTCTGGCTCGGCCTGGCCCTGGGACCGGTGCTGGTGGCGGCCCTGGGGGTCCTCATCGAGCGCTATCTGCTGCGGCGGGTCTACGCCCGGGACGTGAGCTTCCAGCTCCTTTTGACCTTTGCGATTCTGCTGGTGCTGGACGACGCGGTCCTGCTCCTCTGGGGGCCGGCCTATCACGTGGTCGAAGCGCCCCCGCTCTTGGCCGGCGTTTTTCCGCTCTTCGGCCATACCTACCCGGTCTACCGCCTTTTCCTGATCATCGTCGGCCCGCTGGTGGGCCTCGGTCTGTGGTTCTTCTTCCAGTTCACCCGCTGGGGCCGGATCGTCCGGGCGGCGGCGCTGGACCGTGAAATGGCCGAAGGCATCGGCGTACGCGTCCCCCTGCTGTTCACCGCCGTCTTCGCCCTGGGGGCCTGGCTGGCGGCCCTGGGTGGCGCGCTCGCCGCGCCCCAGCAAAGCCTGGCGCCTTCGATGGGCGACCGCATCATCATCGAAAGCTTTATCGTGGTGGTCATCGGCGGGCTGGGGAGCTTCCCCGGCGCCTTTGTGGGCGCTCTTTTCCTGGGGCTGCTGGAATCCTTCGGCACCGTTTTCGCCGGCCACGCCCAGATGGCCCTGCCCTATCTCCTGCTGGCGGTGGTTCTGCTGGTGCGGCCGCGCGGCTTTTTCGGGCGCGAGGTGTAAAGATGGCCCTCCCCCCCCCGAAAGTCGGCGGAACCCTTCTGTGGGGCGGCCTTGGCCTCTCGGCCCTGATCCTCTGCCCTTTCCTGCTGCCGACCTATTGGACCCTGGTGCTCACCGAGATTCTGATCATGAGCCTTTTTGCCCTCAGCTTCAACCTGCTGTTCGGCGCCGCGGGGCTGCTGTCATTCGGTCAGGGGGGGTTCTTTGGCGTGGGGGCCTTTGCCGCCGCCCTCTATCTTCAGGGCGGCGGCGGCTCCGTCTGGCTCGCGCTGCTGCTGGGAAGCAGCGCCGCGGCCCTGGCGGCCCTGGCGGTCGGGTACCTGTGCGTGCGGCGCGACGAGATTTTTTTTGCCATGCTGACCCTCGGGTTCGGCATGATGCTCTTTACCATCGCCCACAACTGGCGTGCGGTGACAGGCGGCAGCGACGGCCTGCCGCTGTTCGCACTGCCGCCCCTGCGGCTGCCGGGTATCGCGATCAGCCTCTATTCACCCGTCAGCCTGTATCTCTTCACCCTGGCGGCCAGCCTCCTGGGAACCCTGCTGCTCTGGCGGGTGGGGCGCTCGCCCTTCGGGCTGATCCTGACGGCCGTGCGGGAAAACAAGGAGCGTTTCGCCTTCGTCGGCGGCCGCGTTCAGCAGGTGCGGCTGACGGCCTTCGTCATTGCCGGCGCGCTGGCCGGGCTGGCCGGCACACTGTTCTGTTTTTTCAACAGTTTGGCGACCCCCGACTACCTGCACTGGACCTTTTCCGCCAAACCGGCGCTGATGACGATCCTCGGCGGCAGCGGCGTTTTCCTGGGCCCGGCGGTGGGCGCCGCGGGCTTTTTCCTGCTGGAGCAGCTCATCACCCAGTTTACCGAAAGGTGGATGATCGTCTTGGGGACCGTCCTGATCGTGGTGGTCCTTTTCTTCCCGCAAGGCATCACCGGGCTCTTGTCAGGCCGCCAGCGCCGCCCCCGGAGACCCCGGCCGTGACCACGACACCGCTTCTCGAGGTGCAAAATCTCTCGCATCACTTTGGAAAATTCCAGGTGCTCAGCCGCATCTCGCTGGAAATTCCCGCAGGCGCCCTCACCGCCCTGATCGGCCCCAACGGGGCGGGCAAGACCACCTTCTACAACCTGATTTCCGGCCGTTTCACCCCCAGCGAGGGACGCGTCGTGTTCAACGGCCGGGACATCACCGGGCTGCCGGCCCATCGGGTCGCGACCCTCGGCCTGGTGCGCTCCTTCCAGATCACCAACATTTTTCCGGCGCTCAGCGTGCTGGACAACGTGGCCGTGCCCCTGCTGCTCTTGCACCGTCGGGGGGCGAATTTCTGGCGCCCCCTGACCGGCGAAAAGGCGGTCTACCGTCAGGCCGCGCAGCAGCTGGAACGCGTCGGTCTGGCGGCCGCCGCCCACCGCCCGGCGCGCGAGTTGGCATACGGCGACAAGCGCCTGGTGGAAATGGCGATTGTCCTGGCGCGCGATCCCAAACTGGTTCTGCTGGACGAACCCACCGCCGGCATGAATCCCGAGGAAACCGATCGCATGATCCGTCTGATCAAGACCCTGGCGGACACCTCGGGCACCACCTTCTGCCTGACCGAGCACGACATGAAGGTCGTCTTTGCGGTGGCCTCCCAGATCGCCGTCCTCCACCAGGGCCAGCTGCTGGCATGGGGGCCGCCGGAAAAGATTCGCAGCGACCCGAAGGTCAGACGGGCCTACCTGGGAGGCAGCCTCGATGCTTGAAGTCGACGACATTCACGTTTACTGCGACGGCAGCTACGTCATCCAGGGCTTGAGCCTGACGGTCGCACGCGGCGAGATCGTCTGCCTTTTAGGCCGCAACGGCGCCGGCAAAACCACCACCATCCGCAGTATCGCCGGTTTCAACCCGCCCGCCCGCGGCACGGTGCGCCTGGACGGCACGGTCATCAGCGGTGAGCCGGTCTACGCCAACATCCGCCGCGGCATCGGCTACGTGCCCGAGGACCGCCGCATTTTTTCAGCGCTGAGCGTATCGGAAAACCTGGAGGTGGCCCTGCTGCCCCCGCGCCCCGGACAGACCTCGTGGCCCCTGGAGCGGCTCTTCGAAGTATTCCCCCTGCTGGTCAAACTGCGCAACCGCAAGGGCGGCGAGCTCAGCGGCGGCGAGCAGCAGATGCTGGCCGTGGCGCGGGCCCTGGCCGGCAACCCGCGCCTCTTGCTGCTCGACGAACCCTGTGAGGGGTTGGCCCCGGTGATTGTCGAAATTTTAAGCGACATCATCCTCTCCCTGAAAAAAGACCTCGCCATTTTGCTGGCCGAGCAAAACACCCACTTCGCCCTCAACATCGCCGACCGCGGGTACGTGATCGACGACGGGCGCATCCAGCACCACGGCAAGGCCGAAGCGCTCAGGCGCGACCGCACCATCCAGGAACGCTACCTGGCGGTCTGAAGCGGTGGGTTTTTTCAGGAGGACATGACACCGTAAAAGGCGGGGGGCCTCAACTGCTGGCCTTCGGGCCGGCGGCGGCGGTCTGGGTGAAATAATCCCCGAAAAAGCGTTCGATCACCAACCGCGCATACTGGCCGGCACGGGTGCCGATATATTTTTCGTGGGCCACCACCACCGAGATGGCGATTTTTTCGGAGCCGTTTTTCTCTTCGGCGAACCCGACAAACCAGTCGTAGCGCAACTCATTTGTCCGGTTGCTGATGCTGCCGGTTTTACCGCCGATGTTGAGCCTGGAGAGTACCCGGTCGCGCCCGTAGCCCTTGAACGCCTTGCGCGAGGTGCCGGCCTGAACGGTGGCCTCCATGAGGGTGTTGACGATCTTGGAGGCCGTGGGGGATATGGCCCGGTTCAACGCCTGGCGGTGCCGGTGGTACAGGGGCCGGCCGTGCGCATCGGTGATCTGATCCACAATCGTGGGTGCCACCATCTGCCCGCCGTTTAAAATCGTCGCCGCCAGCATGGCGCCGTGCAGCGGTGAGATAATCGTCTGGCGATTGAATCCGCTGGCAATCTCCGCCCATTGGTAGGGTTCGTCCGAAAGCGAGACCGTGCTGGGCGCCAGGGGGATTTCGAACTGAATGGGGCGGTTGAACCCAAAGGCTTCGGCATACTGCTCGAGAGCGTTTTTTCCCAGAGACCGGGCGCCGAGCTTGCCGAAGACCGGGTTGACCGACTGGGCAAAGGAGTCCTGGAAGCTGATGTAGCGGGTATAACGGTTCTGCTGGTCCTTGAGCTGCGACTTATAGAGGGTGTACTTGCCGCCGTTGAAGCTCAGGGAGGACCCGGGGCGAAAGCCCAGCTTTTCGACGGCGGCCGCAGCCGTTACGATCTTGAAGATACTGGCGGCCGGAAAGCGGGTTTCGATGCAGGGGTTGGCGCTGGTGGGGTTGTCCTTGTCGAAGCCGGCCATGGCCAGCAGCCTGCCGCTGGCGGGCTCCATAGCCACGACGGCAATGTAGCGGCAGTGCTCGCGATCCATGCGCTTGAGCAGGTGGGACTGCAAATGGGGGTTGAGGCTGGTTTCAACCTTAAAGAGCTGGCCGTCCATTTCAAAGGGAAAAGCGGACTCGGTCAGATTGATGAACCGGCTGTGGTCGATGAGCACCTGGAGATCCGACTTGGTCAGCACCGGCGATGATGCTGGCGCCGCCGCGGCCGGCTGGGCCACAGGCGCGGGGGGCACGACCGCCGCGATGGGGGCGCCGGCCGGCTTTTCTGCGGGCGCCGGGGCGGTCCGGGGGGCCGGGGCAACGACAGGCGGCGGGGGCAGCGGCGAGCTGTCACTGCCGCTGAGCCCGACCGTCAGCCCGTAAACCACCAGCAGCAACACCGGCAAAAGGCCCCAGAAGCGCCGCGTGCGGCGCAGAAACCGGCGGGCCAGCGTTTTTCGCTGCAATTGGGCCTGATACTGTTTCCAGTTGGGTCTGTTGGTCATTTTTTTAAGGTCGGACGCTTCGCTAACATTCAAGGGGGACGGCGTCGAGGCTTCAGGGCCGCGGCACAAAAAGCATCCCAGCTTGCCCCGGATTTTGGCCCGTGTGCCGCATTCCCCTTATCGAACGCCGGTGCCGGGCTTCATGGCGCGATCGACCGTCAGAACCGCCCCTTTGGCGTCATCCACGGCCGCCAGCAGCATGCCCCGCGACAGCACGCCCATCAGCTTGACAGGCTTGAGATTGGCCACCACCACCACCTGTTTGCCCACGAGTTCTTCCGGGGCGTAGGAGGCGGCAATGCCGGCAACGACGGTGCGCTTTTCCCCCAGATCGATTTCAAGCTGGAGAAGCTTCCGGGCCTTGGGAACCGGCTCGACCCGCAGGACCGTCCCGACCCGCAGGTCCACCTTGGCAAAATCCTCGATGCTGATTTCCGGCTTGAGAGCCGGGCCGGCAGCGGTATCGCCGGCGGCGGCGCCGGTGGCGGCCTCCTTTTTACGTTCGATCCGCGGAAAAAGCCCGACGGCCTTGGGCAGCTGGGTTCCCGCCGGCAGGTAGCGCCACTTGAGCAGGGTCTCAATTTCGTAGAAGGGCGCATCGGGATCCAACCCGAGGTGCCGCTGCATGGTCCTGGCCGTGTCGGGCATCACCGGGTAGATCAGACCCGAAATGACCCGCAGCCCCTCCAGGAGGTTGTAGAGAACTGCGGCCAGCTGCTTGTGGGTCGCCTTTTTCTTGGCCAGCACCCAGGGGGCGGTCACGTCGATGTATTTGTTGAGCTGGTTGATAAACTCCCAGACGGCGGCCAGCGCCTTGTGAAAGGCGAAATTTTCCATCTCGGTCTCGAACTCCGCGATGGTCCGTGAGGCTTCGGAATCAAGCCCCGGCTGAAGCTCCCTTTCAGTCTCATAATCGACTTCCGGCACGACCCCCTTGAAATATTTGTGGACCATCGTCACCACGCGGGAGAACAGGTTTCCCAGGTCGTTGGCCAGATCGGCATTGATCCGCTGCACCAGGGCGTCTTCCGAAAAATTGGCGTCCAACCCGAAGACCATTTCCCGCATCAGGAAAAAGCGGAAGGCGTCGAGCCCGTAAATGTTCTTGAGCTCCAGGGGTTCGACCACATTGCCGAGGCTCTTGGACATCTTGCTCTGGTCGACATTCCAGTAGCCATGCACGTTGAGATGCCGATAGACGTCGATGCCGGCGGCCTTGAGCATGATCGGCCAGTAGATGCCGTGGGGTTTGAGGATATCCTTGGCGACAACGTGCTGGGCCACCGGCCAGAATTTCTTGAACTCCTCGCCGTCCGGGTAGCCCAGCGCCGAGACGTAGTTGATCAGGGCATCGAACCAGACGTAGGTGACGTAGCCGTCGTCAAAGGGCAGGTTGATGCCCCATTTGAGCCGGGACTTGGGCCGCGAGATGCACAGATCTTCCAGCGGCTCGCGCAGAAAGGCGAGCACTTCGTTGCGGTAGCGCTCCGGCCGGATGAAATCCGGATGCCGCTGGATGTGATCGATCAGCCACTGCTGGTATTTGCCCATGCGGAAGAAATAGTTGGCCTCCTTGATCACCTCGGGCGCCGCCTCGTGGTCGGGGCATTTGCCGTCCACCAACTCGCGCTCGGTGTAAAAGCGCTCGCAGCCATAGCAGTAAAGCCCTTCGTACTCGGCAAAATAGATGTCGCCGGCATCGTAGATCTTTTGCAGGATCTGCTCCACCACGGCCATGTGACCGGGTTCGGTGGTGCGGATAAAGCGGTTGAGACCGATGTTGAGCTCGGGCCAAAGCGCCTTGAAAAGCCCGCTGATCTGGTCGACGTAAGCCCGCGGGCTGAGGTTTTCCCTTCGGGCCGCGCGCACGATTTTGTCACCATGCTCGTCGGTTCCGGTCAGGAAAAAAGTTTCTTTGCGCCGCATGGCGTTGAAGCGACAGACCACATCCGCCACGATGGTGGTATAGGCGTGCCCCAGGTGAGGTCGGGCGTTCACGTAGTAAATCGGCGTTGTAATGTAAAAGGGCCTGTCCATTCGCTTACTCCTTGCTCTTATTGGGCGCATCCCACTGGATCTGGGAAAGCGCCGCCTCGACTTCGGTTCCGTCCTGCAGCCGCAGGGTCAAACGCTGACCGAGCAAGTTGTGGCGGATGACCTTGGCCTTGTCGTTCTTATAAACCACCGTTTTGCCGATTTTGGGGAACCCCTTGCGCAGCTCCTGGTAGACCGGGTTTTCGTAGGTCAGACAGCACATCAGCCGCCCGCAGAGGCCTGAAATCTTGGTCGGGTTGAGGGAGAGGTTCTGTTCCTTTGCCATCCGGATGGCGACGGGCTCGAATTTTTCCATGAAAAGTGAGCAGCACAGCTCCCGACCACAGCGACCGATGCCGCCGCACATCTTGGCCTGGTTGCGGATGCCCACCTGCCGCATTTCGATCCGGACGCGGAACTCGCGCACGAGCAGCTTGACCAGATGCCGAAAATCGACCCGATCCTCGGCAGTAAAAAAAAAGGTCAGTTTGCTGGCGTCAAAAGTGCTTTCAACGCGAAAGAGATTCATCTGCAGATTGAGCTGCTTGATGCATTGCAGACAGAAGGCATGGGCCTTCTTGCGGGTTTCGAGATTGCTTTCGCGCTGCTTGAAATCCGCTTCACTGGCCAGCCGGAAAACCTTCTTATGCGGCTTGTCGACGGCGTCATCCGCCAGCGGCACCGGCGGGGTCGCGACAGTGCCGAAACCGAGGCCCTGCTCGGTCTCGACGATGACCCGGTCGCCGTACTTGAGAACAAAGGCGCCGCTGTCAAAATCGTAGACCTTGCCGGCCGGCTTGAATCTTACCCCCACAACTTTTCTCATGGTGCATCACACGTTTATATCGGCAGCCCCGGCGGTCGGCAGGCCGCGCCGGGACGATTCCGGTTAATGGTACAACTGAGGCGCCTTCCGGCGCCTTTCGCAATTTTGACGGTTCCGCAAAAAGTCCAATTTCTGCGTTGCGCTGCATCTCGAAGTCGCTGCGGCGTACCTTAAGTACGCCTCACCCCCGAGATTTGCGCGCCGTAACTTGACCTTTTTTCACCACCATCTCAAATCTTGACTTTTGACCGGTCCATCAAATCTGGTTCACGTCAAATCCCATGGCCGCCACCGCCTGCCGATCCCCGGGCCGCCCCCGCTGTTTGAGGTGGCGGGCGATGGCCAGGCGCTGCTCTTCGGACTTGTTTTGCACCAGGTCGCTTTTGGCCGTGATGGATGCGGGGATCACCTCGACCACCTTGCAGGCCCTGCAGGCCGGCATGTCCTCGGTAACCAGCGCGAAATCGCCGCCGGGCTCGTGATGGGCCACCAGCGCGTTTAGGGCCGCCGCCTTGCGGGGCCCGTCGGGCACCACCGCCGCCACCCCCCGGATGATGACGCAGTGATAGAACTGGTGCAGGCCGCAACTGTTGCGGTCCGGATAGAAGCCCGCATCCAGATAGGCCAGGGGGATATCGACCTCGAAGCACACTTTGGGCTCGCGCGCGATGTTGTCCAGTTTTTCGCCCTCCGGGGCGCAATGAAAATAGATCCGGCCGTCACCATACACATAGTTGACCGGGGTGATGTAGGGGGTGCCGTCGGCGCCCACCGTCGCCAAGCGGCCGATGGTCGCGGCCGCCAGAATGTCACTGATTTTTGAGGGGTCGGTCACTTCGCTGTGCTTGCGTCGCATGCCGCTGTCTTTTCCTTTCGGTTTTCGCCAGCCGCCGCGACAGGGCTGCCGCCGCTGGCCATCCATCGCCGGGGTCCAGGTCCTTGCCCGATTCGCCCGCCACACCCGCCGCGGCTGCCCACCCAACACTCCGGGTGCGAATCTTGTTCCCCGCCCTTTTTTCTTGTCAATAAAACAATTTGATTTCAAGAGCAAACCATGCTTGTATAATTCAGATTCATTTTTTTGAGCTGCCATTTTTACCAGAAGGGTTTTTATGCGAAAATTGGCTGACCTTCGAATCGGCCTGTTGGGCGCGCTTCTCGCAGGACACCCCGCCGCTTTGCCCCCTTTCGCGCGTACTTTCCTAAAAATTGCCAGGCCTCCCGACTTTTAAACCCGCCTGCCGATCCAGCGTTCCATCGTTGGCAGCTGCCCGGCACGCACTCTCCGGCCGGCGCCACCGCCCGGAGTCTTGGTTTCGACCTCATGACCCAAAAATTTGGAAAATCGGTTCGTTGCTGAACTTCCCTGAACCCAGAAAGACGACCCCCATCGTGAAAAAAGCCGAGATTGCAATGGCTTCCGAGGACGGACAGGGGCTGTTGGTCCGCAACATCACCAAACGCTTCGGGGATGTGCCGGCCCTCCAAAATGTCGACCTGACCGTCAGGGCCGGCGAGTTTTTCACCCTCCTGGGGCCCTCGGGGTGCGGCAAGACGACCCTGCTGCGAATCATCGCCGGGCTGGAGCTGCCCGATTCGGGGACGGTCCGTTTGGCCGGTGCCGACATCACGGCCCTGCCGGCCGCCAAACGCCAGGTCAACACCGTTTTTCAGAGCTATGCGCTCTTTCCCCATCTGAATATCTTCGAGAACGTCGCTTTCGGCCTGCGCTCACGCAAATTTGCCGGCGACGAGGTCGAGCGCCGGGTCACCCGCCGGCTGGAGATGCTGGGTCTTGAAGAGATGCGCAGCCGCTTTCCCCACCAGCTTTCGGGCGGTCAGAAACAGCGCGTGGCATTGGCCCGGGCGCTGGTCAACGAACCGGAGATCCTGCTGCTCGACGAACCGATGTCGGCCCTCGACGCCCGCCTGCGGGCGCAGGTGCAGGTGGATCTGCGCCGGCTGCAGCGCAAGTTGAAGAAAACGTTTATCCTGGTCACCCACGACCAGAGCGAAGCCCTGGTCTGCAGCGACCGGCTGGCGGTCATGCGCGGGGGGCGCATCATCCAGCTGGGGACCCCCGAGGAGGTCTACGAAACCCCCAGAAACAGCTACGTCGCCCAGTTCCTGGGGGCGGCCAACCTGATTGCGGCTGAACGCGCGGCCGAAGGCGTCCAGACCCCCGTCGGGTTTCTGCAGCTGAAAAAAACCCCGCCATGGCAAAAGGGCACCGTGGCGATCCGCCCCGAATGGATCCAGATCACCGAGCACCAGGCGGCGGTCAACGGCATCCGCGCCTGCGTGACCGAAACGATCTATCGCGGCACCAATGTCGACCTGTGGCTGGATCCCGGGCCGCTGCGGATCCGCACCAACCGCCACCGGCGCCTGAAGCCCGGGGACCAGGTGTGGCTCGAGCTGCTGCCCGACCGGTTGGTGCCGCTGGAAGAGGTGGACGATGAGTAAACTGCTGATCTGGTACGGGGAGCTGACCACCCGCCGCAGCCTGCTGCAGCGCGGGGCGCTGTTTCTGATCCCCGGCATGCTCTGGCTGGTGGTCTTCATCGTGCTGCCGGGCCTCGTGCTGGTCGGGGTGAGCCTGGCCACCCGGGGCAGCTACGGGCAGCTGGAATGGCAGTTCACCCTGGAAAACTACAAGCGCCTGGCCGGCTTCAGCCTGTTCGGCTGGACCGCCGACTACCTCATGATCCTGTGGCGTTCGGTGGTGGTGGCCTTCTTCACGACCCTGATCTCGGTGATCCTCTCCTACCCGCTGTGCTTCTTTATCGCCGCCCGGCCCGCGCGCAGCCGCTACCTGTGGCTGACGCTGGTGATCATCCCCTTCTGGACCAACATGGTGATCCGCACCTATGCCTGGTTTCTGATCCTGGCCCCGGAGCTGCCCTTTGCCCGGCTGGCGGCCTATTTGGGGTTCATCGCCGAAGGGGCGCCGCTTTACCCCAACGCCTTCGCCGTCTACATCGGCATGGTCTCGATGTTCCTGCCCTTCGTGGCACTGCCGCTTTACGCCAGCGTGGAGCGCCTGGACTGGAGCCTGGTGGAGGCCGCCAACGACCTGTACGCCGGGCGCACCCGGGTGTTCACCCAGGCGATTTTGCCCCAGACCCTGCCGGGCCTCTCGGTGGGAGTCGTCCTGACCTTCGTTCCGGCGATGGGCATGTTCGTGGTCCCCGACCTGCTGGGGGGGGCCAAGTACATGCTGGTCGGCAACCTCATCCAGCAGCAGTTCGGCACCAGCCGCGACTGGCCCTTCGGGGCCGCGGTGAGCATGGCCCTGATGGTCCTGACGATGATCAGCCTTCAATTCTACCGCCGCCGCAGCAAGGAGATCGCCTACGTATGAGGCGCACGCACCCCGCAATCGCCGCCCTGGCCCTGCTGACGATGGGGTTTCTCTACCTGCCGCTCTTGGGGGTCGCTGTTTTCTCGGTCAACTCGGCCCGCCGCGGAGTGGTCTGGAAGGGCTTCACGCTGGACTGGTACCTCAAGCTGTTCGAAAACGAGTGGATCCTGGCGGCAGCCTGGAACACCCTGGTGCTGGCGGTGGTCTCGACGGTCGTCGCCACCGTGCTGGGCACCATTCTGG
Source organism: Desulfobacterales bacterium (assembly GCA_046481705.1). Classification (GTDB taxonomy): domain Bacteria; phylum Desulfobacterota; class Desulfobacteria; order Desulfobacterales; family JAABRJ01; genus JAABRJ01. Next base: position 30,492 of record JAWOJK010000292.1, read on the forward strand.
CCATCGGCATGGACCGATTTCCGTGGTCCAAGCGCAGCGCCGCCGGCCTGGACATCCTGCTGCACATCCCGGTGGTGATCCCCGACATCATCCTGGCCGCCGCCCTGGTGGTGGCCTTCGGGCTTCTGCGGCTGCTGTCGTCCATCTTCGAGCCGGGGCTGTTCAACATGATCATCGGCCACATCACCTTCCAGATCGCCTTCGTGGCCCTGGTGGTCCGCAGCCGCCTGGTGGCCATCGGCCGGGAGGTCGAGGAGGCCGCCCGCGACCTGTTCGCCGACAACTGGTACCTCCTGCGGCGGGTGATGCTGCCGCTGCTGCTGCCGGGCATCGTCGCCGGCGGCATGCTGGCCTTCACGCTTTCCCTGGACGATTTCGTCATCAGTTTTTTTACCGCCGGACCGGATTCGCAGACCCTGCCGCTGTATATCTTTGCAGCGGTGCGGCGGGGGGTCACCCCCCAGATCCACGCGCTTTCGACCCTGGTCCTGCTGATCACCATCATCCTGGTGGTCGCCACGGAACGGCTGACCCGCAGGGGATAAAGCCGACAACACGGCAGACGGTTTTCGCGCCAGCGAAAACCCAGCCCCCACGAACAAGGAGAACGGACATGCGCAGACTGACGATTGTGACGGTGTTGCTGCTGGTACTGGCCGGCCCGATGGTATCGGCGGGACTGGCGGCGGAGGAGTTGCGGATCTTCATCTGGTCGGAGTACATGGACGAGGAGCAGATGCCCGCGGATTTCGAGAAGGCGACCGGCATCAAGGTCCGGCTGGACATCTATGAAAACAACGAGGAAATGGTGGCCAAGCTGCTCGCCGGCGGCGTCAACCAGTACGATATCATCGTGCCCTCGGACTATATCATGCCGGTTTTGATCAACCAGCAGCTGATCCAGCCCCTGGACCACGCCCAGATCCCCAACCTCGAAAACCTCAAGCCGATCTTCCGCAACGCCAGCTACGATCCCGGCAACAAATGGTCCGTGGCCTGGCAGTGGGGCACGGTCGGGCTGATGTACCGCAAGGACAAGATCAACCCGGAGGACCTGCAATCCTGGTCGATTCTGCTGGACCCCGCCAAGCAGCCGGGCCCCTTCTGGCTGATCGACTCGGTGCGTGAAATGATGGGCATCCCGCTGCTCTACCTCGGCTACGATTTCAACAGCGTCGACCCCAAGGAGGTCAAGGAAGCCGCGGATCTGCTGGTCGCCACCAAAAAGTCCAAGAACTGTTTAGGCTTCAAGCCGGGCGTGGGCGGCAAAAACGACGTCGTCGCCGGCACCGCCGTGGCTGCGGTGGTCTACAACGGCGACGCGATCCAATCGGTTACGGAAGACCCCGACAGGCTGGGCTTCACCATCCCCAAGGAGGGCAGCGAAATCTGGTACGATTCGATGTGCATCCCGGCCAAGGCGCCCAACGTCGCGGCCGCCCACAAGTGGATCAACTGGATCCTGGAGCCCGAGGTCGGCGCGGCGCTCTCCAACTACAACCAGTACGCCACCCCCAACGAGGCCGCCATGGCGTTTATCACCCCCGAGGACCTTCAAAACCCGGGGATCTACCCGACCCCCGAAATCATGGCGACCCTGCATTTCACCAAAGACCTGGGCAAGGACAGCCGTCTGATCGACGAGGCCTGGACGCGCGTCAAATCGCACTGAGGCGTGCGGGTGGCGGGCCACCAAAACTGAAAATAAAGGCCTGCGGGCTGGACCGGCAGCAGGCTTGAAACCCACGGCGCAGGCCGCCGCAAACTATTTCAGGCGACCGTTGCGCCCCCCACCCCACCGCAAGCGGCGGTGGGTTCGGAAAGGAGCAATTTGGCATGAACATCTTACTGTTGGGCGGAGGTGCAGTCGGTGAGGCTTACGGTGTGTTGGTGACCGAAGCCGATCCTGGCAGTGAACAGATCCAAAAACTCGTGGTCGCCGACTACAGCTTCGCACGCGCCCAGGAAGTGGCGGCCCGGCTGGGCGGCGGCGACCGTTTTCCCGCCATCCAGGTCGACGCCGGCGACCAGGCCCAGGTGGAGGCGGCGATCCGGGCACACCGCATCGATCTGCTGATCAACGGCTGCCCCCAGAACTTCAACGAAACCATTTTTGACGGCGCCTTTGCGGCCGGCTGCCACTATCTGGACATGGCCATGACCCTGTCGCAGAAGCACCCCACCGAGCCCCACGCCAAGGTGGGGGTGCTGCTGGGCGATTACCAGTTCCGCCAGCACGCCGACTGGGTGCAAAAGGGGCTCTTGGCGCTCCTGGGGATGGGCATCGACCCCGGCGTCAGCGAGGTCTTTGCGCGCTATGCCGAGAAAGCCCTGTTCGACGAGATCGACGAGATCGGCATCCGCGACGGCTCCAACATGACCGTCAAAAAATACCGCTACGCCACCCAGTTTTCAGTCTGGAGCGTGATCGAAGAGTGCCTCAACCCGCCCGTTTTCTGGGAAAAGGAGAAGGGCTACTACACCGCCAAACCCATGAGTGCACCGGAGGTCTTCGATTTTCCGGAGGGCATCGGGCCGATCGAGCTGGTGGCGATCGAGCACGAAGAGGTCATCAACCTGCCCCGCTGGATCAACAAGGGCTTGAAAAAGGTGGATTTCAAAATCAGCCTGGGCGAGGACCTGATGAACGCCCTGCGCCAGCTGGAGGTCATGGGCCTGGCCTCGGCCGAGGCCATCGACGTCAAAGGGGTCATGGTCGCCCCGCGGGACGTGGTCGAGGCCTGCATGCCGGACCCGGCCAAAGTCGGCCCGCTGATGGAAGGCCGGATCTGCGTGGGCACCCTGATCAAGGGCCGCAAAGACGGCCGGCCGCGTGAGGTCTATATCTACCAGGTGGCCGACAACCAGGAATGCATGCGCCGCTGGAGCTGCCAGGCGGTGGCCGCCCAGACCGCGGTCGGCCCCTCGATCGCCACCGAGCTGCTGGCCCGGGGCATTTGGCAGGCCAAGGGGGTCCTGCCGCCGGAGGCCTTCGAGCCCGAGCCGTTTCTGGAGCGCATGGCGGCCTACGGCTTTCCCTACAAGATCAAGGACAGCTGGGAGGCGTGAGCGCGCCCCGCGATTGGGGGCCTGATGCCCGATCGCATTTAATCGGCAGGCACACCGGCCGCAAGGCGCCGGGGCGCCAAAACAGGGCGCCGCGGCTGCCGGTGGCGCAACAAAGCGAACCCGGCCTATCCCTTCGCGGCCGCGCCTGCCAAGGCCGCCTCGATCGCCGCGGCCCACGGCAGGGCCTCCTGCCGCGCGGCGCGCGCCTCGCGAATCAGGCGCAGATTGCGGGCGGTGGTCTCCGGCTCCCAGCTTTCGCGCACCGCCGCCAGGGCGTCACCGGCGGCCGCCGTGGCGGCGGCTTCATCCTTGGCCAGAACCGCCAGCTCCAGGCGCGAGGCAAAATCCCAGTAGTCCGGGTTGCCGGCGGCGATGCGCCGCTCGACGGCATATGCGACCACCGGCAAGAGCTGCTGGCGGCGCGGGTCGGGAGGGGTTTTGACCGTCATCAGGGTCACCGCGTTGATGCCGGGATAGGCATCGCGCCAGTCGCTTTCAAAACCGCGCAGGTAGGCCTCGATGGCCTTGTCCAGCAGGCCGCGGGCCAACAGCGCCGTCTCCTCCTTCAGGGCAGCTTCCCAGCGATCCTTGTAAACCCGCCCGAGAATGCCGTAGGTTTCGCTGCTGGGGCCGCGGCGTTTGATGAGTTCCAGCAGCACCTTTTCGGCGCGCTCGCCCTGCCCGGCGCGGTTGAGCGCCAGGGCGAACTGCTCCTGCACCAGGACCGTGTCGCGCAGGTGGCGCGGCATGCGCTCCGCCAGGGCGATCATCTCCTCCCAGGCCTTGACAGCGCGGTAGGAGAGAAAGAGATCGACGATCACGCCGGCTTCCTGGTCCTCGAAGGCGCTCAGGCCCTGGCCGTCGCCCCGGCCGAACTCCTTTTCGACGGCGCGGATCGCCGCCGCCCCCTGCTTGCGGGCCGCCGCCAGGCGTGCTTTGATCTCTCCACAATAGCGCACCCGGTCGCGAAAAACATCCGTCCGGTCGGAGGAGACCGCCGGGTAGCCGTCCACCAGCTGAAAAATCGGGCTGTCGGTCAGCGGGTGGTCGGCCGCGCTGCGCATGGCCGCCCGAAGGCGCGCCGTCAGGGCCGCCTTGTCGTTTTCAAGGTCCGCCGGCAAACCGGCCCCCGACAGCTGGTAGGGCAGCGCCCGCAGATCCGCGACGTCAAAGGGCAGACGGGCGCTGTCAGCCGCAAAAAGGGGCACCGTGGTCCAGGGGCGCACGGCATGCCGCACGCCCAGTTCGTAGAAGACATTGGCGTTGGCCGTGGTGAGATCGGCGACGGCAAACGGGCACAGCAGCAGGCGCTCGAACATGGGCTTCTGGATGATCCCGCCGGCGGCCTCCTCATCCGCGCGGATGGGCTCCAGCCCGGCCGCGGTTACCGCCGGGGCGATCAGCTGCGCGTAGACCGCGTCGAAGTCCACCAGCGCGCCGGCGATATTGGGTTTTCTGCCGAAGGGCATCAGGACAAAACACAGCGGCTGGCTCATGGGGTCCTCACTTTCCGTTCTAAAAGGCGGCTCAGCTTGCCGCGCTCCAGAAACTTGCGGTCAAAATGCTTCAGGTGAATCCAGGCGGCAAAGGACCCCAGCAGCGCGATCAGCACGTTGCGGCCGATCCCGCGCAGGGCCTTGCCGGCCGAAAACCACTTCATCGCGGGCACCAGGACAGCGCCGGCCGCCAGCAACAGCACCACGAAGGTGCTGCCGATGGTCACGGCGGGGGGCACCAGCGGTCTATTCCAGTTCAACCCGATCAGGGCCAGCAGCAAGCCCCCGGCGACCGCCAGGAGCAGCCAGCTCTTCATTTTGAGACCCGGGTCGAGCTTCCAGATTTTAAAGGCCTTGGATGCCGCCACTGACAGCTGCAGTTCAAGGTCGCGGCGTCCGGCGTCGCGGTCCGGCGTCGGACCCATGAGCGCCTCCAGCGCCAGAAACGGCCAGGCTTGACGCCCCGCGTGGACCTCGAAGTCGCCCCAGGTGCCGGGCTCGGCGCGCGTTTCATGCCGCGCCTGCAGCGCCCGGCATTCCTGCGCGGCCATCAGGTAGCCGCTGCACATCAGGGCGTAGGCCTCGACTTCCGAGAAAGTGTCCAGATCCGTGCGAATGGCGGCGATCCTGGCCTGCAGCGCGGGGTCCACGCCGTAGGGAAGGTCGGCCGCGGGAGCTTCCGGGGTGGGGTCCTGGCAGGCGATCCAGTCCTGGGGGCGAACCGGCAGGTCCTTTTTCAGGTGGATGAAGAAAAGGCCCTGCAGCGCGCGGCTGTCCAGGCGGGCCTCCAGGTCCTGATACTGGGCCTCGCGCACACGGTTCATGAGAATCGAATTGGAACGCAGCAGGACCGAGGGGGCGCTGTCCTTGGGTTTGTCCAGGTCACCCATCTGGCCGCAGGCGTCACTGCACAGCACCACCGCGCAGCCCTCATCCAGCAGCCCCTGCACCCCCTGGTTGTCGTGCACCCCGCCGTCCACCAGGCGCACCACCTTGTCGGGATAGAGGTCCTCCAGGGCCACGGGTTCGAACAGCCCGGGCACGCAGGCCGAGGCCGCCACCGCATAGCCCAGGCGGTAGCGTTTGACCGCATCGCTGGGCGCCTGGCGATACCAGAGGCGGCGGTAGCGGGCGTTCTTGTCGACCTCAGCACCCAGCAGCCCCGGCGGCTCCCCCAGCAGGGTGGCGGTAAAGCGCCAGTTGTGACCGCTGTTGAGGGCAGTCGCGTTCAGCAGCAGCACCGGCACCTTGGCCCGCCGGCGCCAGTTTGAAAAGCCGGGGTGAAAATCGGGCTCACCCGGCGGCCGGATCAGAAGCTCGTCCATGTAGCGCGGGCTGCCGGCCGGATGACCGTCGGCGACCTTTGCAAAAAGCCGCTTTTCGTAAAGCTCGCCCAGGCGGTGGGAGCGGCTGTAGGATTTGGAAAAGATCATGGCGACGTTCTTCTTGAAATCCCCCACGGCCTGCATGCGGATGTTGCCCTGGATGCCGTCCAGAAAATCGCGCTGCAGGCGCCGCACCAGCTCGATGTAGTCTTCGCGGGTGATCTCGCGGTCGGCCTTGGTCTCCAGCAGGCGCTTGACCTCCAGGTAGTACTGGGCGCCCACGATGCTGCCGCCGGATACGGTCGAAAGCACCTCCACGCTGCGCAGCACGTCCATCTCAGCCAAGCGCGCCAGCACCCCCAGGTGAAAAAGCGAGGCGCGAAACCCGCCCCCCGAAAGGGCCAGCCCCACCTTGCCGCGGTAGCAGGAAAGGGCGGCGGCGGTATCGTCGCCCAGGAGCTGCCGGATGACCTGCCAGGCGGCCGGCCACTGCGCCGGGTCGCTGGTCTCCGGCGGCGGCTCCAGACCCTGCAGCCGGGCGATGGCCACTAGCTGGCGGACCGTGGTCTGGCGCTCCCACTCGGCTGCCCCCAGGGCTTTGGACTTTGCCAGCCATTGACCCGCCTGGTCGTACGCGCCCAACCCGAAAAAAGCCTCGGCCAGGGTCGCCAGCAGCCAGTTGGCCTGGTTGAGGGCGGGGTCTTGTGCCAGCCGCGCGCTCAGGTGGTCGATGATCGCGCGGCGCAGGCCGTCGGCCTCGGCGGTCAACCTCTCGGCTTCCGGTGACGCGGTTTGGCAGCGGTTGGCCGCCGCCTGGGCACGCGAGGCCAGCAGCTGCAGGATGAAGGCGGCGTTGATGCCCCCGTAGCCGCAGTCCTGTTCGGGATTGCGCTCCCAGGCGGCGCGGTAGAAGTTCAGCGCCAGATAGAGGTCCTCCAACTGGCCGCCGTACTCCCACCAGCGCTTGTAGATGGCGCCGCCCAGCGCCAGGGTCTCGGCGTCCGTGGTGGCCGGATCGCGCAGCCCGATTTGCTCTAGCACGGCCAAGGCGTCGGCGAAGCGCTTGGCCGGAAAAAGGTCCTCGTCCTTGTAAGTGCACAGGGCGAGCTGCTGCCGGAGCCAGAGATTGTCGGGAAAGGCCGCGGCCGCCTCCGTGAGCAGTTTGCGGGCCAGGCCGAATTGGAATTTGGCCTTGAGCGCAGGGACTTTCTGCGCCACCTGATCCAGGATCTCTTGCCGCTTATCGGTTTCGGTTACGCTGCTCATGGCACCCCCTTTGGCTGCAGCCACAGCCGGCGCTCGAACCACCGGGGGCACCCGCGGCCGAGAGGCCCGGGTAGCCCAACAGGCTGCGTTTTGCGGTTGTTGAAAGGATCAATTCCGCCTGCGGCCCCAGCCCCCCGGTCCCAGCGGCAGGCAGGGTCCGCCGCAGCCGGCGTTCTGGTTGGAGTTGGGTTCACTGTCGGGGGCGAAATCGTCGGAACGGGTGAAAGGTGCGGTTTGCTTTGTGCCGGGGCTGTGGCCGCCCGCCACGGCTTTCACCCAGCAACCGCTTTTAGGGAATATATGGACGACGACA
>JAWOJK010000094.1:0-9156 GCA_046481705.1 Desulfobacterales bacterium
GCGCAGGATAAAGGAGCGCCAGAAGAGCTCTTCCATGACCGGCACGACCACGGCGGCGCCCGCCAGGCGCACGGCGATCAGGCCGATCACGGCGGCCGGGGGCCAGCCGAAGCCGTAGGGGTCGAAGCCGGCCGGCTGCCCCAGCTGCGGCAGGAATTCTTCCGGCAGCACCCAGACGGCCAGGACCAGGAGGCCGGCGCCAACGGCGATGGCGTAGTCGCGAGGCCCCAGCGGGGCGGCGATGTCCGGCCGGTAGGCCTCCCGCCAGTGCCACAGCAGGGCCCCGACGACGAGCGTTTTGGCGATGTAGAGCAGGTGGCGGCCTTCGGGCCAGACCGGCGCGAGGGCGGTGAACAGCATGAAGACGGCAAACGGGGCGACGTAGGGGACCCAGGGCTTCTGCAGCATGATGGCGCTCCGTTGGGGTGGCGGCGCCGGCAGCCGCGGCGCCCTCGGGTCAGACGGTGATGCCGTGTTTTTTCATCAGGTCGTGGACCGTCGGCCGGCTGGTTTCGAGCAGTTTCGCCGCCTGGCTGATGTTGTTGCCGGAGAGCAGCAGGGCCTGCTGCAGGCAGCGGCGCTCGGCGCGCTCGCGGGCCGCCTGCAGGGTGTAAAAGGGCTCACCGGCGGCCTCCGGCCGAACGTCCTGCAGGCCCAGATCGGCGGCGCCGATCCACTGGCTGGAGATCGTCGCCAGTGCCCGGCGGATGCGGTTTTGCAGCTCGCGCACGTTGCCGGGCCAGGGGTGGGCGCCGAGAGCGGCGAGGGCGTCCGACGCAAAGGACACCCGGCCCTTTTTGTGGGCCTGGGCTTCGCTGCGCAGAAAGTGCTGGGCCAAGAGCAGGATGTCTTCGGCCCGCTCCCGCAGGCTGGGCAGCTGCAGCGGCACCACGTTCAGCCGGAAATAGAGGTCCTCCCGGAACGCGCCGCGGGCGACGGCGGCTTTCAGGTCGATATTGGTGGCCGCCACCACCCGGACGTCCAGTGTCAGCGGCCGGCTGCCGCCGATGCGCTCGATGGTGCCCTCCTGCAGGCAGCGCAGCAGCTTGACCTGCATCGCCAGGGGCAGCTCGCCGATTTCGTCCAGAAAGACCGTGCCGCCGTCGGCCTGCTCGAACTTGCCGATCTTGCGGCCGACCGCCCCGGTAAAGGCCCCCTTTTCGTGGCCGAATAGTTCGCTCTCCAGCAGGTTTTCAGGAATCGCGCCGCAGTTGATGATCACCAGGGGCTTTGCGGCGCGCGGGCTGAGGTCGTGCAGGGCGTGCGTGACCATCTCCTTGCCGGTGCCGGACTCGCCCGTGACCAGCACCGGGTAGTCGCTGGCGCTCACCTTACGGATCAGCCCAAACAGGGTCTGCATCACCGGCGAGACGCCCAGCATGCCGCACAGCGCGCCGCAGTGGTCCGTCTGCTGGCGCAGTTCGCGGTTGGCCGTCTCCAGCGCCTGCAGCCGGAAGGTGCGGCTCAGGACGACCTCCAGGATCTTGAGGTCGATCGGTTTTTCGCAGAAGTCCACCGCCCCCAGGGCCACGGCCTTGAGCGCGGTTTCCTGCTCGCTGTTGCCGGTGATGACCACGATCCGGGTGTGGGGGGCCAGGGCGGGGAGCTCTTCCAGCAGTGTGAGCCCTTCCCGGGGGCTGTCGGGGTGCGGGGGCAGGCCGAGATCCAGGGTCGCCACCGCAAAGGCCCCCGCGCGCAACAGCTTGCGCGCCGTTTGGGCCTCGCCGGCGACGGCGATCTCGTAAGCCTCGCCCAGGGCCCATTTGAGTTGCTTGGCCACCGAGGCTTCGTCTTCGATGATCAACAGCCGGTCTTTTTTCACGCCAGTCTCCGCAGCATCCTCGGGCGGCCGCATGGGATCGGGAAAAGAGGGGAGATTTTTACTCTCGTTTGTATTCAAAATATCGACCGCCTGTCAACGCTTCTCAAGCAAACGGTCGGCGCTCAGATCGGCACAGCGGCCGGTAACACCACAGGCCTGCGACCTGGTTCCGGATCGTTCGCACCCCTGAAAAAACCCTTGACAATCCGAACGGTGTTTTTTAGTATCTCAAAACTGACTGAGTACTCAGTTGGTAATGAAGCCGTTTTGGAGCGTTATGAACAAGAAAGATGCCATTTTGGAGGCCGCCAACCTCCTTTTTGCCCGCAAGGGGTTCAAGGATACTTCCATGGCCGAGGTGTCCAAGCTCACCGGCGCCGCCGAAGGCACCATTTTCTACCATTTCAAGACCAAGGAGGGCATTTTTCTCTCCATCCTGGAGAAGGTCAAAGAGGACATCATCGCCGAGTTCGACGCCTACCGCCAGGCGCGTGAATTCCGCAACGGGCTGGAGATGATGGAGGGCGCCATCGCCTTTTATCTCCACCAGGTGGGTCAGATGGAAGACCGCTTTCTGATCCTCTATCGCCACTACCCCTACGAGCTGGCCCGCACCAACCCCCGCTGCCGCGAAAACCTGACCGCCATCTACGAGTGCCTGCTGGACATCTTCGAGGAGGCGATCCTCACCGGCCAAAAGGACGGCTCCATCCGCCCGGGGGCCTCGCGCAAAACCGCGATGCTGATTTTCGCCATGCTGGACGGTCTGGTGCGGCTGAACATATACAACCTCTACGATGCCGGCGCCCTCTACAACGACCTGCAGGCGACCTGCCAGCGGATTTTAAAGAACCCTTAAGAATAAGGAGCCGGATCGGGTGATGCTGCTAAAACTGTTTCCCTTCATCGCATGGTTCAAGACCTATGGGACCGAAGACCTGCAGCGTGATGCCATCTCGGGGTTGACGGTCGCGCTGGTTCTGATCCCCCAGTCCATGGCCTACGCCCAGCTGGCCGGGCTGCCGCCCTACTTCGGGCTTTACGCCGCCTTCCTGCCGCCGATGGTGGCAGCGCTTTTCGGCTCCAGCCGGCAGCTGGCCACCGGGCCGGTGGCGGTGGTGTCGCTGATGACCGCCGCCTCGCTGGAGCCGCTGGCCACTGCCGGCAGCAGCGGCTATATCGCCTATGCCATCCTGCTGGCGCTGATGGTCGGCGTTTTTCAGCTGACGCTGGGCGTGCTGCGCCTGGGGCTGGTGGTCAACTTCCTCTCCCACCCGGTGGTCAACGGCTTTACCAACGCCGCCGCCCTGATCATCGCCACCTCGCAGCTCTCGAAAATCTTCGGTGTTTACGTGGACAAGGGCGAGCACCACTACGAAACCATCATCGCGGTCTGCAAGGCGGCCATGCACTACACCCACTGGCCGACCTTTCTGATGGGGGCCCTGGCCTTTGGCATCATGTACGGGCTCAAACGTTTTGTACCCCGCTTTCCCAACGTGCTGGCGGCGGTGGTGGTGACCACCCTGATCTCCTGGTCGACGGGATTCCAGCAGGATGTCCGGTTGGCGCTCGATGCCATCGCCACCCCCAAGGTGCACGAGCTGGTGAAGAGCTTCAATGCGGCCGTCAACGAGGTCCCGCGCCTGGCCGAAGAGCGCACTTTGGCCAATGAACGGCTCACCCAGGCGCGTGAGGCCCAGGACACCATGGCGATCCTCAACGCCGAGCACGATGCCAGTCTGATCAATCTCAGGATCGAGCGGCTCAACCACGAAGCCCACGTGATCCGGGAACTGCTGCGGGACCTGATGCTGGAGGAGGTCAAGAAGCCCGACGGTAGCCAACAGTTTTTCGTTCGCGGCGAGACCCCGGCGGGGCTTGCGGCTGACGGCCGCATCTGGCGGATGCGGGTCGGCAACAAACCGCTTGCGACCGATGCGCTGCCGCTGATGGGCGGCGGCGAGGTGGTGGGGGTCGTGCCCCGCGGGGTGCCCTCCCTGTCCCTGCCCGAGATCAATTTCGGGGTCTTGCTGCGTCTTTTCCCGTATGCGGCGATCATTTCCCTGCTGGGCTTCATGGAGGCGATATCCATCGCCAAGGCCATGGCCGGCAAGACCGGCCAACGCCTGGACCCCAACCAGGAGCTGATCGGCCAGGGGTTGGCCAATATCCTGGGGTCCATGGGCAAAAGCTACCCCACCTCGGGCTCCTTTTCACGCTCGGCGGTCAACCTGCAGGCCGGGGCGGTCAGCGGTCTCTCGAGCGTCTTTACCAGCCTGACGGTGGTCGTCGTGCTGCTTTTTTTCACGCCCCTGCTCTACCATCTGCCCCAGTCGGTGCTGGCCGCCGTCATCATGATGGCTGTCATCGGTCTGGTCAACGTTTCCGGTTTCGTGCATGCCTGGGAGGCCCAGTGGTATGACGGGGCCATTTCGATCACGACCTTTGTTTTTACCCTGATCTTCGCCCCGCACCTCGACAAGGGCATCATGATCGGGGTGGTCCTCTCGCTGTTGGTCTTTCTATACAAGAGCATGCGGCCGACCGTGGTGTCGCTGGCGCGCAGCGACGACGAAGCCCTGCGCTGCGTGCTGACCCACAGCCTCCAGGAGTGTCCGCACATCTCGGTGATCCGCTTCGACGGGCCGCTTTTTTTCGCCAACGCCAGCTACCTGGACGACCAGATCACGGAATTGATGCTCGCCAAAAAGCAGCTGCGCCACATCGTCATCGCCTCCAACGGCATAAACGATATTGACGCCTCCGGGGAAGAAACGCTATCGTTACTAGTAGATCGTATTCGCAGCGCAGGGGTCGAGATCTCCTTCAGCGGGGTCAATGAATCCGTCATGAAGGTCTTCAAACGCACCCATCTGCTGGCCAAGATCGGCACCGATCACATCTTTGCGACCATGGAAAGGGCCATCGCGGCGATTCACGCGGACGCCCACCGTGACAGCACGGAAAAGGCCTGCCCGCTCGTCACCGTCTGCCACCTCGCCTAAAGCGGCCATTACACCAAAGGGGGATTCGCATGTCCGTTATTGCACTGTTCAGCGGCGTGTTTTGCAAGGAGGAGGCGGTTGCCGGGGAAATCCTCGAGAAAACCGGCTACCGCAAGCTCAGCGACGAGGATGTCATCGCGGGTGCCAGCCGGCTTTCCGGCATACCCGCAAACAAGATCCGCCGGGCCTTTTCCGGCCGAACGTCGGTTTTCAACAAATTCACCCACGAAAAGGAAAACGCCATCGCCCACCTGCGCCTTGCTTTGGCCGAGCTGCTGACGGAGGATGATTTCCTGCTCTGCGGCTGCAGCCTCCATCTGGTGCCCCAGAAGGTCAGCCACGTCCTGCGGGTGTGTTTGATTGCCAGCGTCAGCTCCAGGATCGCCGAGGGGCAGGCTGCCCGCGGGGTGTCCGCCAAGGAAGCGCTGCGGCTCATCCGGCATGACGACGAAGAACGCGCCGGTTGGGTCGAAACCATTCATGGGGTCAAGGACCCTTGGGAAACCGGGCTTTACGACATCGTCGTGCCGATGGACAAGAAAGCGGTCGCCGAGGCCGCCGCCCTGATCAGTGAGTACTGCCGCAGCGCGGCGGTTGCGCCGACGGCGGCTTCCCGCCAGGCCGTGGCCGATTTCCGGCTGGCCGCCCAAGTCGAGGTCCGGCTTGCCGCCGAGGGGCACACTGTCGGCGTCACGGCGTCGAAAGGGGCCGTCACCCTGACCATCAACAAACACGTGCTGATGCTCAGCCGGCTGGAAGAGGAGCTGACGGCCATCGTCATGCAAGTCCCGGGGGTGACCGCGGTGCAGACCGGCGTCGGGAAAGACTTCCACCAGTCCGATATCTATCGCAGATTCGATTTCCAGCTGCCTGCCAAGCTGCTGCTGGTGGACGACGAGCGCGAATTCGTCGAGACCCTCTCGGAGCGCCTGCTGATGCGCGATATGGGCTCGGCGGTGGCCTATGACGGTGAAACGGCTCTCAGCCTGGTCCAGGAGGACGAACCCGAGGTGATGATCCTGGATCTCAAGATGCCCGGCATCGACGGCATCGAGGTCTTGCGGCGGGTCAAGACCACCCGCCCGGAGATCGAGGTGATCATTCTGACGGGGCACGGCAGCGAGGCCGACCGGGAGGTCTGCATGCAGCTGGGGGCCTTCGCCTATCTGCAGAAGCCGGTCGATATCGATGTGCTCAGCGACACGCTCAAGCGCGCCAACGCGAAGATTCAGGAGCGCAAAAAAACGGCGGACTAGCCTGCCCATGGGTCCGGCGGGCGGCCGCCCCCCGGGGATAAGGAAACCTCGCATGGCGCTGTGGGCCAAATTCAAACCGGATTTCTGGGATCGAGATGATGGCCAGGACTTGCCCTTCAAGCACATGTTCAACTTCCGCAGAATCTGGAAGCGGGCCGTGCTGCTCATCGCCGGGGTCGCCCTGGTGCCCCTTTTAAGCATCACCGCCGTGGACTACAATGTCACCCAGAAGGCCATCATGTCGGATGTTCTGCTGCAAACCTCCCGGCTGGTGTCCAACACCAAACTGTCGATTTCCTTCTTTCTCACCGGCCGGGCCGCCGCGCTGCACTTTATCGTGCAGGACAACGGCATCGCAGAGCTGCAGGACCCCCGGCGGCTGGAACAGATTCTCGGCCATCTCAAAACCGCCTTCGGCGGTTTTGTGGACCTCGGGGTGGTGGACGCCGCCGGCCGCCAGCAGTACTATGCCGGACCCTACGAGCTGGCGGGGGTGAACTACAGCGACCAGGGCTGGTTTCAGGAGGTGGTCGCCCGCGGGGTTTACGTCAGCGATGTCTTCCTGGGGTTTCGCAACGTGCCGCACATCATCATCGCCGTCAAGCACCGCCTGCCGGACAACACCTTTTTTATTCTGCGGGCGGCCCTCGACACGGCCCGATTCAACGAGTTGATCGACAATATCGCGGTCAGCGGGGAGGGCGACAAGTTCATCATCAACCTCACCGGCCGGCTGCAGACCCCTTCAATCAGTCATGGGCAGGTGTTTGAAGAGGTGGGGCTGCCGGTGCCGCCGTATGTCGAGAAAACCCAGGTGGTGGAAGGCCATGATGCCGGGGGGGAGCCGGCGATCATCGGCTATTCCTATATTCCGGAAAGCCCCTTTATTCTGATGATCGTCAAGCGCAAGGCCAATGTCATGCGCGACTGGCTGCACACCCGCAGCCAGCTGATCGGTTTCCTGGTGATCAGCATCTCCGGTATTCTGGTGGTGATTGTGGGGGTGACCACCTACCTGGTGAACAACCTGCACCTGGCCGACCAGCGGCGGGTGATGTCGCTGCACCAAGTGGAATACGCCAACAAGCTGGCCTCCATCGGACGGCTTTCGGCCGGGGTGGCCCACGAAATCAACAACCCGCTGGCGATCATCAACGAAAAGGCCGGGCTTATCAAAGATATCTTCAGTTTCAAGCCGGAATACGCCCAGGATCGAAAGGTGATCGGGTTGATCGATGGGGTGATCGCCTCGGTGGAGCGTTGCGCGGTCATCACCCGGCGGCTGCTGGGTTTTGCGCGCCACATGGCGGTCAGTATCGAGCCCATTGCGGTGAAAACGCTGATCGAAGACGTTCTGGGCTTCCTCAGAAAGGAGGCCGAATACCGCTCGATCGACGTGGCGGTCGCGGTCCCGGCGCAGATTCCGACTTTTGTGAGTGACCGGGGCAAGCTGCAACAGATTCTGCTCAACCTGATCAACAACGCCTTTGCCGCCCTGAGCGACGGGGGCCGTCTGCAGGTCGAGGCCCGCCTCGCGGGTTCCAAAGCCGTCGCCATCGACGTGATCGACAACGGCTGCGGGATTGCGCCAGGGGACCTTGACCGCATCTTCGAGCCCTTCTTTTCCACCCGCACCTGCTCGGGCGGCACCGGCCTCGGCCTGTCGATCACCTACGGGCTGGTCCAGGAGCTGGGCGGAACCCTCAAGGTAGCCAGCCGGGTGGGGGAAGGCTCGACCTTTACCGTTACGCTGCCCCTGGAAATGCCGCAGCCGAAAGGAGATGCCAGTGCGAATCCTGCTGGTGGACGATGAAAAGGAATTTGTTGCCACGCTCGCTGAACGTCTCGGGCTGCGCGGCATTGCGGCCGACTGGGCCACCACCGGCGAGGCCGCCCTGGCCAAGGCGGACGAAAGCGACTACGACCTGGCCATCCTGGATGTCAAGATGCCCGGCATCAGCGGGCTGAAGCTGGAGAAACTCATGGCCCAGCGACATCCCCGGATGAAGTTTATCTTCCTCACGGGTCATGGCTCGGACAGCGATTACCATTCCGGCCTTGCCGAGGACCGGGTGATCGACTACCTGGTGAAACCCGTCAACATCGAGGCCTTGATCGCCAAGATGCAGACGACACTGAAATCCTGATGGAGACAAACGCCATGACGCTTCCCGCCGAAATTGTTGGCGCCGCGGGCCTCGAGTTCTTCGGGCGCATATCCGCTTCGATTTCCCACGAGATTCGCAACGCGCTGGCGGTCATCAACGAACACGCCGGCCTGCTGGAAGACATGACCCTGATGGCCGAAAAGGGGATGCCGCTGGATGCCGCACGCCTGAAGCGCACCGCCGGTGCGGTGCTCAAGCAGGTTCAGCGCGTCGACGGGATCGTCAAGACCATGAACCGCTTCGCCCACAGCGTGGACGAACCGCTGAAAGGGGTGGATCTCGCCGAAACCCTGGAGCTGGTCGTGCGCCTTTTCGGCCGCTTTGCCGCCGTGCGGCAGGTCTCTCTGGCGCCCGAGAGTCCGCTGGCCTCGGTGTCGGTTGCCACGCGGCCCTTTCAACTCCAGAACCTGATCGGCCTGTGCCTGGATTATGCCATGCAAAGTGCCGGTTCCGGGGGGACCGTGAAACTATCGATTGCCCCGCTGCCCGAAGGCGGGGCCGAGATCCGCTTTGCGGGGCTCGGGGTTTCGGCCCTCACCGCAACGCCCCTGGCCGGCGAGACGCTGCAGGCCCTTTTGGGGGCGACCCAGACGGGGGTGGCCATCCGGGCCGAAATCGGGGAGCTGGGCCTGCGGCTGCCGCCGAAAATCGCATGCGATGAGTGCGGCAAGGCCGAGGCCTGAGGACTGCTGAAAACTGGACCGCCTTATTTCAAATTCCAAGGAGAACAAAAATGGCTGAAAAAGTGTTGCTCGTCGACGACGAAAAGGATTTTCTGGAAGTCATGGCCGAACGGATGCGCAGCCGCGGTATGGAGGTCAAAACCGCCAGCTCGCCGTTGGAGGCCCTCGAGCTGGTAGCCAAGGAGTCTTTTGACGCCATCATTTTGGACCTGCAGATGC
>JAWOJK010000367.1:0-14582 GCA_046481705.1 Desulfobacterales bacterium
ATCGGGGTGGTGATCACCGACCACCACAGCGTCGCGCCGCCTTACCCCGAGGCGGACGCCTTTGTGAATCCCAAACGGCAGGACTGTGATGCGGGCTTGGATCACCTCTCCGGGGTGGGTGTGGCCTTCTACTTGGCCGCGGCCCTTCGCCAACGGCTGCGCGCGCAGGGCCACTGGCAGGGCCGCGCCGAGCCCAACCTGAAAACGGCCTGTGATCTGGTGGCGCTCGGCACCGTGGCCGATGTGGTGCCACTCATAGGTGAAAACCGGGTCCTCACCCGCGCCGGACTGGAGGTGATCAACCACGGCCGCCGGCTGGGTCTCCGCGCCCTGGTCGAGAGCTGCAGCCGGGATGCCGGCACGCTGGACGCCGACGACGTGGCCTTTAAACTGGCCCCCCGCCTGAATGCCGCCGGTCGCATGGCCCATGCCCGTCAGGCGGTGACGCTGCTGTGCGCCGAGGAGGCGGGCGAAGCCCAGCGGTTGGCCGAAACCCTGGGAAACCTGAATGCCGACCGGCAGAAGATCGAAGGCCAGATTTTTGATGAAATTCTCCTGCGCCTGGCGAGAACCCCCGCCGCTCTTGCGCGGCGAACCCTGATCATACACGGGAATGATTGGCCCGAAGGGGTGCTGGGGATCGTGGCCTCGCGCCTGGTCCGTCAGTACTGCAAGCCCGCCGTGGTGCTTTCCGTGCGCGACGGGATTGCCAAGGGGTCCGCCCGCAGCCTGCCGGGAATCGATCTGGCCGAGGGGTTTGCGGCCTGCCAGGATCATCTCGAGACATTCGGTGGGCATGCCCTGGCGGCGGGCCTCAGCCTCAAGACCTGCAATATCGACCGATTTGCGCAAGCCCTCGAAAGCGTCGTGACCGCGACAACCGACTGCGATGCGCTCCTGCCGCAAGTTCAAGTCGATTGTGAATTGCCGCTGAATGCCGTGAGCGCTGCGCTGATCGACAGCCTCGAAACCTTGAAACCTTTTGGCGCCGGGAACCCGGAACCCCTCTTTATGGCGCGCGATGTGGCCGTCAAGTCCAGCCATATCGTCGGGCGGCGCCATCGCCGGATGGTGCTGCTGCAGACCGGTCGGGGTGCGGGCAACCCACTGGCGGCGATCCAGTTCAACATCGATCCGCAGCACCCCCAGCCCGATTTTTTCCCGCGAATGGCTTTTCGGCTGCGCTGGAACCGTTGGAACGGCAGTCGCACCCCGCAGTTGTTAATTGAGGAGATCTGAACATTTTGCTTGCATTCGGAAATGCCTGCCATTATTATGCCCAAAAAAAGTTGCCAATTACTTCGGTAACCCGCTGTCAATAAAACAAAAATTATTTTTGCGGCGGCTTCTGCGCGTGAGTTTTAGAACCTGAGGCGTGCTTCGTGAAATCCGGGCGTCGGCGCGGCAGCATAGAAGGGGATGATCAATGGCGAAAGTATTTCGACCCAGCACCCGTGAATCCAGCATCCTTTCAAAGATCGAGTCCTCAAAGGAGTTTGCCCGCAGACGGGCGATCCACGGCGTGCGGGACAGCATCGATCAAATGGCCAACAGCATTGCCACGAAGCTGGTGGAAAACGAGCTGGTGGAAACCCACAACAAAAACAGCCTCCAGGAACGCATCCACAAATGCCTGGAAACCCTCACCAACGCGGAAGATTTCGACATCGATTACCAGATCGCGCCCTTTCGCCGATTGGTGGCCCAGCCCCACGTGGTCAGCCTTTACGTGACGGCCTTTGTTATCGAAAAATTGATCAACGACAAGGATGTTGTGGATATCTACGGTTCGGATGAGGAGATCTACACCTGCATACATCATCAGGTGACCAAGCATCTTCCCTGAGCGCATGCGCCCTTCATTTCATCCCCGGCTGGTCAACGGCCCCTTCGACGACCCAGCCCTTTTCATCCCTTTTCTGCTCCAAAAACGCGCCGTCCTCTTCGATCTGGGGGATCTTCATGCGCTTGCCCCCCGCGAGATCCTCAAGATCAGCCACGTATTTGTATCCCACACCCACATGGATCACTTCGTTGGCTTTGACCACCTCCTGCGGCTGTTTCTCGGCCGTGAAAAACGCCTCTGTCTGTTTGGCCCCCCCGGTTTTTTGGCCAATGTTGAAGGAAAACTCTCCGGCTACACCTGGAATCTGGTCTCGCATTACACCAACCGGTTTGTACTGGAGGTCAGCGAGATCCATCCGCAAGCGCTGCTGACCCGCCATTATCGAGTTCAGGACGGATTTCGGCCGGGCCCCGCGCTGCAGCGCAGCCCTTTTGACGGCAGGCTGCTGACGGAACCGGGGCTGATCATCACCGCCGCGGCTCTGGATCACCGCATTCCGTCGATGGCCTTTGCTCTCCAAGAGCGGTTTCACGTCAACATCCGCCGGGATCGGCTGGAGGCACTGATGCTGACGCCGGGGGACTGGCTCCAGGGTTTCAAACAGGCGCTTTTCTGCCGGCAGGATCCGGCATCGGTTTTTGAGGTCTCCGCCCGGTTCGGCCAGGGGCGCCGTCGGTCCTTTACGCTTGGTAGGCTTGCCGCGGAAATTGCGGTGATCTCACCCGGCCAGAAAATCGCTTACATTGCCGATGCGGCATACAGCCCCGAAAACATCGAAAAAATGCTGACTCTGGCCAATCAAGCCGATCACCTCTTTATCGAGGCGGCCTTTCTGGACCAGGAGCGGCGGGTGGCCCGTGAAAAATTTCACCTGACCGCCCGCCAGGCCGGTGAGATTGCCGGACGGGCGCGGGCCCGGCAGGTGACCGTTTTTCACTTTTCACCCCGTTACAGCTCCGGCGAGCTTCTCACCCGGGAGGCCCGCACGGCCTGGCAGGCCGCGGCGGCGCCCTGAACCGCCGGGTTTTGCTGGCATTTGAAATCAGCCGACAGCCCCGGGTTGTCTAAAGGAACCCGCCCGCCGGGCCGATACGTATCAGCCAGAAGCTAAAGTAAAAGGAGCTTTTGGTGCGTAACCCGCTGGAGCAAACCGAATCGCCGTTGTCCAATTTCCCGGTCCTCGTGGTTGAAGACCAGCCGGTGTCGCGTTTGCGCCTCGTGAAAACCCTGACGAAGGCCGGGTACGAGGTTGTGGCTGTCGAAAACGGTCGTCAGGCCCTCGAAACCATAGAAAAGCGTTATTTTCCGCTCGTTCTGACGGACTGGATGATGCCGGAGATGGACGGCCTCGAATTGTGTCGCTGGATCCGCAGCCGCCCCAGTCAGAGCTACGTCTTCGTGGTGCTCCTGACTGCCCGGGACAACAAGTCCGATATGATCGAAGGGTTGGAGGCCGGGGCCGACGATTACCTGATCAAGCCCTTCATCACGGCCGAACTTTTCGCCCGCCTCAAGACCGGTCGACGGTTTCTCGAACAGGAGCGCTCGCTCCAGCTTGCCTTCGAGGCCATTCGCAGCCTGTCCAAGACCGATCCGCTGACCGGATGCTACAACCGCGGCTACCTGAATGAGCGCCTGCCCCAGGAGATTTACCGGGCGCGGCGCTTCGGACACTGCCTCTCCCTGGTCATCTGCGACATCGATCACTTCAAGCGCGTCAACGACACCTATGGCCATCCGGTCGGCGATCAGGTCCTGATCGCGTTTGTCAGCTGGATTCAGGGCTCGATTCGCAACCAGGTCGACTGGCTGGCCCGCTACGGCGGTGAAGAATTCGTGATGATCCTGCCCGAGACGGATCTGGCGGGGGCTGCCTGCATGGCCCAGCGCTTGCTGAAAGCCGTTTCCGGGCAGGACATCCAGGTGGGGGCTGAGCGCATTCGGATAACCGCCAGCATGGGCGTGACCGGTTTCGGGGCGCACACCCCCGAGGCCCTCATCAGCCCTGAAAATTTGATTCGTCAGGCCGATCAAAGCCTCTATTTATCCAAGAAGCAGGGACGCAACCGCGTCAGCGTGAAGCCCCTCGAACCGGTTAACCGGGAGGATCTGCCCAGTTAACCCCCATTTTAACGCCGCGTCGCGGCCCCGATGAACGTGCCCGATGAAAAACATTCTGGTCGTTGACAACCATCCGATGCTGCTCAAGTTCATGGCCAATCTGCTGAACCGGCAGGGGCACCGGGTCGTGACCGCCCATGACGGCATATCCGCCTTGGAAGTCCTGGAAGATTTCCGACCGGATGTTGTTTTTCTGGACCTGGTGATGCCCAATATCAGCGGCAAACAGCTCTGCCGGGTTATCCGCAGCATGCCGGAGGTCAACCATGCTTTTGTCATCATCCTGTCCGCGGTCGCAGCCGAGGAAAACATCGACTGCCGCAGCCTGGGTGCCGATGCGTGCATTGCCAAGGGACCTTTCGACAAGCTGGCGGTCAATGTTCAGGAGGTGCTGCGCCTGATCGAAAACGGCCGGGCGGCGGGTCTCGCTGACCGAATCTGGGGCCGCGAGGATGTGGTGTGGCGCGAAATCACCCATGAGCTGCTCGACTCCAGGCATCACTTCGAGATTATTCTGTGCAACATGTCCGAAGGGATTCTGGAACTGACCGGTGATACCCGCATCGTCTACGCCAACCCGGCCGTCTTGAAGGTTGTCGACAGCACCGAGGAGCGCCTCCTGGGAAAGCGTCTGGAAGAGCTTTTCAGCGGCAAGGATCGCTCTAAAGTCACCGCGCTTTTGGACCGCTGCAGCCAGGAGACTGCCCAGACCCCTGAAAACCACCCCTTGAGCCTCGGGGGGCGGTTGGTGAGCCTGGAAATCATCCCGGTTGCGGCCCCTGCCGGTGGGTCGCGGGTGGTCATTCTCAAGGATGTCACCGAGCGCAAGCGAATAGAGCGGCAGCTGGAGCAGGCCCGCAAGATGGAAGCGGTGGGGACCCTGGCCGGAGGCCTGGCCCACGATTTCAACAACCTCCTGATGGGGGTCCAGGGCAATGTGTCCCTGATGCTGATCAGCACCGACTGCCGCACGGCCCATTATGAAAAACTCAAAAGCATCGAAAAGCTGGTTCAAAGCGGCGCCAAGTTGACTTCCCAGTTGCTGGGCTATGCCCGTAACGGACACACCGATCGTCGTCCCCTCGACCTCAACGGCGCGGTGGCCGAGATGGCGGCAATGTTTTTCCGCAACAAACGGGAGATCCGCGTGGAATCGTGCCTGGCTCCCGATCTCCGGCCGGTGGACGCCGATCAGGGCCAGTTGGAGCAGGTCTTGATGAACCTCTATGTCAATGCCTGGCAGGCCATGCCCCAAGGCGGCCGGCTGATCTTGCAAACCGGCAATGTCACCGATGGGCAGATCCGCAGCAAGGTTTACAACCCGCGGTCGGGGGCCTACGTCATGCTGAGCGTGACGGATACCGGGGTCGGAATGGACGCCCAGACCCAAGAACGGATTTTTGAACCCTTTTTCACCACTAAGGACCTGGGGCGCGGCACCGGGCTCGGCCTGGCCTCGGTCTACGGCATCATCAAGGGCCACCGGGGCTATATCGACGTGCAATCCGCACTCGGGCAGGGCACGACCTTCACCCTCTATTTCCCCGCTTCAGGACGTCAGGTGGCCTCCCGCCAACCCGAACCCGAGGCCGTCATGGGCAGCGGTACGGTGCTCCTGGTCGATGACGAGGAGGTGATTGTCGACGTCGGTTCCGACATGCTGAAACTGCTGAATTATTCGGTACTCACCGCCCGTTCCGGAGCCGAGGCGTTGTCGGTTTTTGAGGCGCACCAGGATCGGATCGATCTCGTGATTCTGGACATGATCATTCCCGATATGGACGGCGCCCAGATTTTCCAGCGCTTGAAACAGCTTGCTCCGAACCTCAAGGTGCTCCTGGCGAGCGGCTACAGCCTGAAAGGCAAAGCGGCGGCCCTGCTGGAGAACGGATGCAGCGGATTTATCCAGAAACCCTTCAATCTTCAGGCCCTTTCGCGAAAAATCGAGGCCATCATGGGCGCACCCGCTGCGGGCGTAGCGGACTTTCCGCTGTGCAATGCCTCCTGAAAACCCGCTCGCCTGGCCCGATCCGAACCTCTTGCCCGCGCACGCCCGCGGGGGCGTCGATCTTTTGGGTTTGGCTGTCAAAGCCGCTGCCGCGCGGTGCGATTAGCGCTTGACACTGCACCCCCTTTTCACTATTTGAATACTGATCCACGGACCTGTATTCCCACTGACAGCCTTAAATTCCTGGGGTTTCCACCTGCCGCCGGGTTCCTCTTGCGCAGCGGCGCCGCCTATAAACACCCGGGTCCAACCTGAAACCTGAATCTGAAACTCGACCTGAGGCCCCGGCTGACGGCACTCGGCCCCTTTCCTGCTGATTGGTGATGAAATTTACTGCCACAGACGATGTTGCCGGGATGTTTGCGCCTGCCCCAGGGGGGGGCCTGTACCGCGGGTCCCCCCGCCGGCCCTGCCGCATGCCCCTCATGGTGCTGCTACTGCTGGCTGTTTGCTGGATCGGCCTGTCCGGTTGTGCCGCCATGCTGTCCAACGCTGCCGCCGGCTTGAGCGACGATCTGTCCTATGCCATCCTGAACGCCGATGATCTGGAAACCGTGGAGGCCGGCGGCCCTGCCTACCTGCTGATGGTGGACGGTCTGATTCATGGCAACCCGCAAAACACCCGGCTTTTACGGGCCGGGGCGACCCTTTACAGCGCCTACTCGGGCGTTTACGTTGACGATGAGGAGCGGGCCCAAAAAATGACGGCCAAGGCCATGGCTTACGCCTTGCAGGCGGCCTGCAGCCACCGCCGGGATTGGTGCGGCCTGGAGGCGCGCGATTTTGACGGCTTCGAGCGCGCCATTGGGGCGGCCGCTAAAAAGGACGTGCCGCTGCTTTTCGATCTGGGGGCCGCCTGGGCCGGATGGATTCAGGCCCGACGGCGGGACTGGGACGCCATCGCGCAAATTTCGCGCGTGGAAGTCCTCATGCGCCGGGTGGTGGCGCTGGACGAAGGGTATCGCGATGGGGGCGCGCATCTTTATTTGGGCATCCTGGCGACGCTTCTGCCGCCGGCCATGGGGGGCGAACCGGAAAGGGGCCGGGCCCATTTTGAGCGTGCCATCGCGCTGTCAAGTGGCCGCAATCTCATGGCAAAAGTCAATTTTGCGCGCTATTACAGCCGGCTGGTGTTCGACCGCGAACTGCACGACCGGCTGCTGGCCGATGTTCTCGCCGCTGCTCCCGAAGTGCCGGGATACGGGTTGCTGAACATCGTCGCCCAGCAGCAGGCCAGGGAGCTGCTGGACAGCGCGGACGATTATTTCTAACCGTTTTCAGACCCGTGCCGTCCGGGACGATCGAGGGACCGTGTTGATGCGACATATGAACGTATTGGGGGCCGGGCTGCTTTTTTGTGCCCTGAGTGTAGGGGCGATGGCATCGGCATCGGCCGCCACGGTTTTCAAAATTGCGACGCTCTCACCGGAAGGCTCGTTCTGGATGGAAAAAATGCGTGAGGGCGGCCGCGAGGTGGCCCGCCAGACCCAGGGCCGGGTGCAGTTCAAGTATTACCCTGGCGGGGTCATGGGCGATGACAAGGCGGTGCTCCGCAAAATGCGCATCGGCCAGTTGCAGGGGGGGGCGGTGGTGGGGGGCAGCCTGTCCGAGTTTTTCAAGGACAGCCAGGTCTACGGCCTCCCGATGGTCTTCGCATCCTTTCCAGAGGTGGATTACGTCCGCAGCCAGATGGATGCCCTGGTGCTGGCGGGGCTGGAAAAAGGGGGGATCGTCTCGTTTGGCATTGCCGAAGGCGGCTTTGCCTATATCATGTCCCGGGAGGCGGTTCGAACCCTTGATGACCTCGTTCGGCAGCGGGTCTGGGCCCCGGACAATGACCCGACGACCCTCAAGGCGGTTCGGGGGTTTGGGATCACCCCGATTCCGCTCTCCCTGGCGGACGTGCGTGCCAGCCTCCAGACCGGTCTGATCAACACGGTGGCCACCCCGCCGATTGGCGCCGTTGCCTTGCAGTGGCATACCCAGGTGCGCTACCTGCTGGAGCTTCCACTTTTCTATATTTACGGCACGCTGGGGGTCAACACACGGGATTTCCTCAAGCTGTCGCCGGCCGACCAGGCGGTCACGCGCGAGGTCATGGGCCGTGTCTTCCGTGACATCGACCGGCAGAATCGGCAGGACAACGTCAGCGCCATGGAAACCCTGCGCAAACAGGGGATTGCGTTTATCCGCCCCTCCGCCCAGGAGTTGGCGCAATGGCACGCCATAGGTGCGGCCGCGATGCGTGAAGTGGTCGACGGCGGCAACATCTCGCCGGAATTCATGGCTATTTTCAAACAGCAGCTCGACACCGTGCGATCCGAAAACCCGAAATCCTGATGGGTCCCATGCGCAGTTGGTTAACACGGGCGCTAAGCCTGCTGCAGCGAGTGGAGGACGCCGTGCTGGTCGGCCTGCTGATGGTCATGATCGGCGTGGCGGTGGCTCAGATTGTGCTCCGCAACCTGTTTGAAGGGGGGCTTGTCTGGGGGGATGTGCTGGTGCGGATCCTCGTGCTCTGGCTTGGGCTGCTCGGCGCCATGGTGGCGACCCGCCAAAACCAGCACATCCGCATTGACATCATCGCCCGATTCCTTCCCGAGCGGGTCCAGCGGGGTGCGGACACCCTGGTGAGCCTGTTCACCGGGGCGATCTGTGCCGTGGCCGCCTGGTTCAGCTTGCAGTTTGTGGCCTCGGAGCGCGAATTCGGTGGTCTGGCGTTTGCCGGGGTGCCGGTCTGGCTTTGTGAGGCCATCATCCCGTTCGCATTCACCATCATTGCGCTGCGGTTTCTAATCCTGGCCGCGCTTAACCTGAACCAAACGCTGAAGCCCGGGCCGTGACCTCACTTGTTTTCGTTCTCGCGCTGACCCTCCTGGCACTTCTGGGTGCCCCCCTGTTTGCCATCATCCTGGCGGTCGCCATGGCCGGTTTCTGGACGCTCGGGGTCGATCTGGCCGTGATTGCGATCGAGCTCTACCGGCTGGCCGACACCCCTGCGCTGGTGGCCCTGCCCCTTTTCACGTTTGCCGGTTATCTGCTGGGGGAGAGCCAGGCCTCCCGGCGGCTGGTGCGCCTCACCCGCGCCCTGCTGGGCTGGATGCCCGGCGGGCTGGCGGTGGTGGCCTTTGTCACCTGCGCCTTTTTCACGGCCTTTACCGGCGCCTCGGGGGTGACCATCGTGGCCCTGGGTGCACTGCTCTATCCGGCTTTGAAACAGGCCGGCTTCGGTGAGCATTTCAGCATGGGGCTGGTGACCACTTCCGGCAGTCTCGGGCTGCTCTTGCCGCCCTCGCTGCCGCTGATTCTATACGGCATCATCGCCCAGCAGCTGAATGTGGGGCGCGACCTGGCCATCGGGGATCTCTTCCTGGCGGGCATTCTGCCCGGGTGCCTGATGATCGTACTGCTCTCGGGCTGGAGCGTGTGGGTCAACCGCCGGCATCCGATTCCCCTGGTGCCGCTGTCCCGCAAGGAAACCTGGGCCGCAGTGCGCGCAGCGGCCTGGGAAATCCCCCTGCCGCTTTTCGTTCTGGGCGGTATTTACGGCGGGTTTTTTGCGATTTCCGAGGCTGCCGCCGTGACGGCCCTCTATGTGCTATGCGTGGAGGTTTTGATCTACAGGGAAATCCGGCTGCGCCAGCTGCCCGGCATCATGCGCGAATCCATGATCATGGTGGGGGGCATACTGTTGATCCTCGGGGTTTCGCTGGCCTCAACCAACTTCCTGATCGATGCCCAGATCCCCATGCAGCTGTTTGCCTTTATTCAAGCCCATGTGTCTGGCAAAATCGTTTTCCTGATCCTGCTCAACCTTCTGCTCCTGGTGCTGGGGGCCATCCTCGACATCTTTTCGGCGATCGTGATCATGGTGCCCCTGATCCTGCCGGTGGCGGTCAACTACGGGGTCGACCCGGTGCACTTGGGCATCATTTTCCTGGCCAACATGCAGATCGGATATATTACCCCGCCGGTGGGCATGAACCTGTTCATCGCCAGCTACCGGTTCAAAACCCCGGTGACCACGGTCTATCGGGCCACCGTGCCCTTTATGCTGGTGCTGCTGGCAGCCGTCGTGATCATCACCTACTGGCCCGCTTTGAGCCTGGTCCTGATCGGCCGCTGAAGCCCGGGGCGCCATCAGGGGCAACCCCCCACGTGGAGGAAAGACATGTCCGGAGCCCTTCCCATCAATTATAAGCTGTCGTTGACGCCCGATCTTCACCGCTTTCGGTTCAGCGGCAGGGTTGAGATCCTCTGGAGAGCCTCCGAGCCGGTGACAACGGTGGGCCTCAATATTCTGGAGCTCGCCTTGTGGGACTGCCGGGTGCGGGCGGCCGGGCGGACCCGCGACTGCCAGTTTGCGGTCACCCCCGCCGCGGAATGGGTAGAGGTGACGCTGCCCGAGGCCCTGAGCGGGGAGTTCGTTCTGGCGGTGCGCTTTGAAGGCCGGATCAATGACCAAATGGCGGGGTTCTACCGCAGCCGCTACGGCGCCATCGAGGAGCCCAAATTCATGGCCGTCACCCAGTTCCAGGAAAGCGCCGCCCGCATGGCGTTTCCCTGCCTGGACCACCCGGCCCACAAGGCCACCTTCGATCTGGAGCTGATCGTCGACCGCGAGTTGCAGGTAATTTCCAATCAAAGCGTGGCGGCTGAAACGCAGCTGGCCGACGGTAAGAAAGCCGTGACCTTTGGCACCACCCCCAAGATGTCGACCTATCTTCTTTTTTTCGGTGTCGGGGAGTTTGAATTTATCGAGGATACCGGCCACCCACTGGTGCGGGTGGCCACCCCGCCGGGGTTGAGCCGCTACGGCCGCTTCGGCCTGGAGTTCGGCCGCAAGGCACTGGCGTACTGTCAGGAGTATTACGCCATCGACTACCCGCTGCCCAAGATGGATCTGATCGCGGTCCCGGATTTTGCCTTCGGCGCCATGGAAAACTGGGGGGCGATCACCTTTCGCGAAAACCTTCTCCTGTTTTTCCCGGAGGTCACGTCCCGATCCGCTGCGGAGCGCATCTGCGAGGTAACCGCCCACGAAATCGTCCACCAGTGGTTCGGCAACCTGGTCACCCCGGTGGACTGGAAATATCTGTGGCTCAATGAGAGCTTCGCCACCTATTTCGGCTACGGGGTGGTCGACCACTATTATCCGGACTGGGACATCTGGGAACAGTTTGTCGCGGGCCAGACCGAAACCGCCCTGGCCCGCGACGCCCTGCAGGAAACCTTTCCCATCGAGATTCCCGGCGGCGCGCACGTGGTCATCAACGCCGGCACCGCGCCGATCATCTACAGCAAAGGCGGCAGCATCCTGCGCCAGATTCACGGCTTTATCGGGGACCGGCATTTCCGCGACGGGCTTCGCCAATACCTCAGGACGCACGCCTACGGGTGTGCCGCCAGCCACCATCTGTGGGAGGCGCTGGAGGCGGTTTCACAGCAGCCGGTGACCCGGATCATGCAAAGCTGGATCGAGCAGCCCGGCTACCCCCTGGTGGAAGTCACCCGGGACGGTGCTGAGCTGATCCTGCGCCAGCGGCGGTTCACCCACCTGCCGCTGGAAAGCCGGCAATTCTGGCTGGTGCCCGTGACGATCGGGGTCTACGACGAGAGCGGGTCCCTGCGGGAGGTAAGCGTTCTGCTGGAGGGCCCCGAAACCCGGGTTGCGATCGGCGCCCAGAGCCGCTGCTGCAAAGTCAACCTCGGGCAGCGCGGATTTTATCGGGTGCAATACCGGGATGGCGCCGATCTCGCAGCACTCGGCGCGCGTGCGCGTGCCGGGGAACTGGACGCCATGGACCGCTGGGGGCTCCAGAACGACCTTTACGCCTTGGTGCGCAGCGGCATCGGCGGTATGGACGATTACCTGGATTTTATCCGCTATTACCAGGATGAAACCGGGTTCCTGCCGCTCTCGAGCATCGCCGCCAACCTCGATCATGCCTACCTGGTCTGCCCGTCGCCGCTGCGCGAGCGGTTGGCCGACCTGGGCCGCACGCTTTTTGAAAAGGCGCTGGGCACCATCGGACTGGCGCCCCGGGAGAACGAACCCCACACCCGTTCCCTGCTGCGCGACCAGATTCTCTGGTTTGCGGTGCGCTATGGGTCGCAAACGTGCGCGGCGTTTGCCCGCGAGCGCTTCGACGAGCTGATGGCGGGCAAACCGGTTCATCCCGACATCTGCAGGAGCGTGATGCAGGCGGGCGCATTTTCCGGTGCCGAATCGGCCCTGTACTGGTTTTTGGAGCGGTTCAAAACCTCCGCAAGCGAGCACGACCGAATGAACGTTCTGACCGCCCTGGGGTGCCTGCCGCGGCCCGAGCTGATCGAAAGGGCGCTTGATTTCGTCATGGCCGAGGTTCCGGGCCGCATCCAGTTCATCCCGATTGCCGCCATGGCCGCCAACCCCGCTGCGCTGCCGATGATGTGGGACTGGTATCGACGCTGTCTTGACGCCCTGGAAAAATTCCACCCCATGCTCTATGAACGCGTTATCGGCGCCATCGTGCCGGTCTGTGGCCTGGGACGGGAAGAGGAGGTTCAGGGGTTTTTCAAAGACTACCTGGAGCAGAATCAGAAATTCCGGGACGTCATCCGACTGTCCCTTGAAAAGCTGGAGATCAACCGCCGGCAGCGGAACGCCTGCGTGAAAGCGGGCGACTGACGCAAAGCGGGCGCCCTGAAGGGGGCGCCCGGTTCAGCTGATTCGATGTGGGTTCAACAGCCATTTGGGCTTCAGCTCAGACCGAAACCCATCGCGGCGTATTCGCGGATACTTTTTTTGGCCTCCTGCGCCGTTTGCCCAAGCCGCCAGGGGGCCATGAAACCCTCCAACATCATTTTCCAGCCTTCCTCGTCTTTGAAAATTTCAGCCTCGCTGCAGGCCACCCCGCAGCCTTCCTCACCGATGACCGTCATCAGGTAGTCCAGAATCTCTGTTTTTTCGCTCATTTTACACCTCATGCCGTGACCGGCGCCGGCCAAAGGGTTCATGGCCGGACAACCGGATTGGATTCATTGGCAGGGCCGGTCTTGCCGGGTCGCGTCCGACAAGGATTTCTAACCCGCCACCGTATGAATTTAACTTAGCCACTCTTAGGCGCGCGTCAATCCGCAGCGCCGGCGGCGCATGCGTCGGCCGCCCGCGAAGCGACTTCAGAAATCCATCGGCCCGGACGAATAAACAGTATGAACGGTCGTCACCGATCTAAAGCCAAGATGCGGCGATCAGGGAGAAAAAATGAAACTGCTCAAATGGATCCTGATATGCGGGGGGGTGCTGGTGGCGGTTCCCTGCTGGGCTGAATTTTACAAGTATACCGACCCCCAGGGCAATGTCCATTTCACGGATGACCTCACCCGGGTCCCCGCAAACCAGCTGGGTTCCCTGCGGTCTTATGGCGGGCAGGGCGGCGTCGCGCAGCGACCCGCCGGCAGCCAGCCGGTATCGGCACCATCGCCGGCGTCGCCGCAGATCCCCGGGGCCGGCGGCGATGGGCGGCAAGGCGCCGGTCGCGGAGAGCATGACCCCAGCGAACAAGGCCGGCAACAAGCCTTAGAGAAAGACTACCAGAGCCTTCTCGCGGAAAAAGCGCGCCTGGAAACGGAAAAGGAGCAATTGAACCAGAAATCGAGGGCCTCGCGCAACCCCTCGGTCAAGGCCTTGAACAAGAAAATCCAGGCGCTGAATGCAAAAATTGAAGATTTCGAAAAGCGGGCCGATGCCCGCCGCGGCGCTCACCTTTCGGCCGACTGATACGCCGCGGCGCGCCCCGCGCCGGTTATTAGCGCCGTTGCGGTCCTCCACGGGCCGGTCGGAACGGATTCGGCCTGAAAGCGGCTTGCCGCCGGCGGGGCACAAGGAAAGGCCACATGGCGCAACCCAAGCCGGCGTCTGATGCCGAGACCCTCACCCGGCGGCTGCTGGAACGGGTGGCCGGCATGTCCTTTGAGGAGCAGCGCGCACTGCTGGAGATGCTGGAAACCCGGACCGACGTCGAAAAACGCGAACTGCCGCGCCGCTCCTCCGCTCTGGTGGTCACCTATACCGACGCATGCCGCCGATATCAGGATCTGGCCAGAGATATCAGCGCCGGCGGCATGTTCATCGAAACCCGCGAACGCCTTGTAGTCGGCGATCAGATTCGCATCGCCTTTCGCCTTCCCGATGTCAGCGCCCCGATTTGCCTGTCTGGAAAAATCGTCCGCACCAGCCCCACCGGATTCGGCGTTCAATTTGAATGGAAAGTTCCGCCGGACTAGCCCTGGGCGCCCAGGTCCTGAAGTTGCACCTGCCTGAGCCGCGGTTCGGATCGGGGCCGCCTGCCGTCAGGCACGGCCCGCTCGGGCGCTGCCGCGGCCATAATTGGCCCCACCCCGGCCGTAACCGTTTTTATGCTCGGGAGCCGCTGTGATGACGCTGCAGACGGTTTCAACGGCATTGTAGCCCAGCAGCGCGTTGACTTCCCTGAAAAGGGCGACGCCGGCCTTGACCCGCAGGTGCTCGGGAAGGGCGATGATGGTTTCGCTCTTTTCCGGGCAGGTCAGATGCAGCAGCGCCTGGCAGTTGCCGTGGTGTTTGCGGAGGATTTTCTGCAGCTC
>JAWOJK010000098.1:0-4084 GCA_046481705.1 Desulfobacterales bacterium
GCCTGGATCTCCCTGTTCGTGCCGGATGCCGGCTGGGTGGATCTGGACCCCACCAACAATCTGATCACCGGTGAAAACCACATCACCCTCGCCTGGGGGCGGGACTATGGCGACGTCACCCCGGTGAAAGGGGTGGTGATGGGCGGCGGCGTGCACATGCTGTCCGTACTGCTGGATGTGGCCGCGCAGCCGTGACCGCAAAGGCACCGAGTTCAAAAACATGAACCCGAAATAGACTATAATTTCAATTACCTAAATAAACCAAAGGCCCTGTGGGGTTTGGGGTTCATATTTTTGAACCGGTGATTTTTATGAAAAAACCTCATTTAATCAGTAAGTTGAGTTGCTTTTCAGGAAAATTGGGTAAAAATTTTGAACTTTCGCCTGTCACGCCGGGTGCGTCCTTTGGGACCCGCCAAGACCGACCATGGTTTAATATTTATTTAAGGCATTTAAATTATTATATTTTCATAAATTTTAAACGGAGAATGAGGACAATCCGAAAAGTTGGCAAGCTGTTTGCTAAGAGTAATGTCAACCTAATAATTCTTCACCTTTTCTCCTCCTTAACGGCCGATTGACCACCTATCAATCGGCCGTTTGCCTTTGAGCCCCCGAGAAGCACCCAAAGCCCCCTCTCCGCCGGCAGACGAGGGAATCGCCATTCCGCACTGGCATCCTCGACCCCTCAAAAATCGAGTTTCCGTTTCTGCCGGAGTCGTCACCGCCTGTCAAACTCATCCAAATTTCACTCATCCGCACCGCAGTGTTTGCCGATATGTAAAATACTTTGGCGAGGAACCACCTCGGCGAACTGCTGTTGACCCGATCTTGAACCTTACCCGCATGCTATGTTGACCTTGCCCTTGATACCCAATCGCCTTCCCGGCATACTCGATCCCGCAAAAAACAAGCTGCCATCTTCGACCGCGCGCGGGTGGGCCTGATTCATGTACAGAGTGTTCCGCGGCATTCTGATCGGCCTTGGCCTCCTGCTGGTGGTGGTCGGGCTGGTCGCGCTCATCACCCGGGAACTGCTGTCCTCTGCGCTGGAGGCCAAATACCTCGCCAGGACCGCGCAGCAGATGACCTGGCAAGTCCTGCCGGGGCCGTCGACTTGCATCCGCTACCCCAACCAGGGGCCGTATGATCTGCGGCTGGGCTACAGCAAGCTGCCCGACTATCTGGAACGACTGCAAACGGCCGGCTGGCAGATCGACGAACAGGCCAGGATCAGCATCCAGATGGCACGCGCGGCCGACTTTGGGCTGTTCCTGCCGTATCACGAAAAGGACCAGGCCGGCCTCACGCTGTTCGACAGCAACCGCCAGCCGCTCCATACCAGCCGTTACCCCACGCGGGTCTATGACGGCTTCGGCAGCATCCCGCCGGTGCTGGTGAATGCGCTGATTCATATCGAAAACCGCGAGTTGCTGGCCGAGGGCTTTCCCACCCGCAACCCGGCGGTGGAATGGGACCGCCTGGCGCAGGCGATGCTGGAGAAAGGCATCAGCCTGGTCGACCGCAAACGCAACGTTCCCGGCGGCAGCACCCTGCCGACACAGATCGAAAAATATCGCCACTCGCCCGAAGGGCTCACCTTCAGTATGGGCGAGAAGCTGCGCCAGATGGCGACCGCCAGCATGCGCGCGTATCTAAACGGCCCCAACACCCTTGAAATGCGGCGCGAGACCGTAACCGCCTATCTTAACACCGTGCCGCTGGCGGCGGCAGCGCACCATGGCGAAGTCAACGGCATCGGTGACGGCCTGTGGGCCTGGTACGGGCTGGACTTCGACGAGGTCAACCGCATCCTGGCGAAAATGCCGAGCGGCAAGGATGACGGCACCTATGCCAGCGCGTTCAAGCACGCGCTATCACTGATCGTAGCCGTGCGCCGCCCCTCGTATTACCTCGGCACCAACCGCAAGGCGCTGGATGCGCTGACCGACGACCATCTCAATCTGTTGGCCAAGACGAATCTGATTTCGCGCGAACTGGCCGACCAGGCCAAGCAGGTCAAGCTGCGCACAGGCAGCCGGCAGATCGATCGGCCGGCACTGCGCTTTGTCGACCAGAAGGCCGCCAACGCCCAGCGCATCAAGGTCGCCGGCCTGCTGGGCGAACCCCGTCTGTACACCCTCGACCGGCTCGATCTGGCCGTCGACACCAGCATCAACCAGCCGGCGCAGCAGGTCGTCAGCCGCTACCTGCAAAGCCTGGCCAAACCGGAAGCCGCCGCCGCATCGGGGCTGATCGGACATCGCCTGCTGAAACCGGAGAATCCGCTTGACAGCGTGATCTACAGCTTCACGCTCTACGAAAAATCGCCCGCCGGCAACCTGCTGCGCATCCAGGCCGACAACCTCAATCAGCCCTTCGACATCAACAGCCAGGCGCGGCTCGATCTCGGCTCCACCGCCAAGCTGCGGACCCTGGTCACCTATCTGGAAATCATCGCCCGGCTGCACGGCGAATACAGCAGCCTCGAGCCTGCCGCGCTTCAGCAGAAGGCTCAGCCGCAGCGCAACGTGCTGGCACAGTGGGTGGCCGCGCGCCTGATCGCGAAGCGCGGCGAAGCGCTGGCCGCCACCCTCGAGGCGGCCATGGAGCGCACCTATTCCGCCGCACCGGAACCCTTCTTCACCGGCGGCGGCTTGCACAATTTCGCCAACTTCGACGTCAAGGACAACGGCCGCGTGATGACCGTATGGGAAGCCACGCGCAATTCGGTCAACCTGGTGTATATCCGCATCATGCGCGACATCATCCGCTATTACAGCAGCAGCACCCCGGGGGCCGCGGCGCGCATTCTGGAGGACGCCAGCAACCCGATGCGGAAAACCTACCTGGCCCGTTTCGTCGATCAGGAGGGCCGGGTCTTCATCAACCGCTTCTACCAGCGCCACAGGAAGCTCACCCCGGCGCAGATGGCCGAAAACCTGTTCGCGCGTACCCATCTCAACCCGCGTCGCTTCAGCGCGGTGTTCCGGTATCTGGAGCCGGAGGCACCCTTCGCGACCTACGTCGCCGCGCTCAGCGCGCAGGTGCCGGCCAGCGTCAGCCTGGGCGAGAAGACGCTCCAATCGCTCTACAAAACCCATGCCCCCGAGGCCTACAACCTGGCCGACCGCGGCTACATCGCGCAGATTCATCCGCTGGAGTTGTGGGTGGTCAAAACCTTGCGCGGCGAGCCGCAACCCGACCTCAAAACCCTTTACGATTCCGGCACGGCGGTGCGTCTGGAAGTTTACGACTGGCTTTTCAAGACCAGCCGCAAAAACGCACAGGACATCCGCATCCGGTCGCTGCTGGAAGTCGAGGCCTTTGACGGCCTGCTGCGTGACTGGAAACGCCTGGGCTATCCGTTCGACACCATCACGCCGTCCTACGCCACCGCGATCGGCAGCTCGGGCGACCGCCCCGCCGCGCTGGCCGAGCTGATGAGCATTCTGATCAACGACGGGGTGCGCATGCCGATGGTGAGCATAACCGGCCTGCACTTCGCCCCCAACACGCCCTACGAAACCCGACTGTCGCGGAAGTCCGCCGAGGGCGAACGGCTGATGCCGGCCGAGGTGGCGCAGACGGTAAGCCGCGCGCTGGCCCAGGTGGTGAAATCCGGCACCGCCGTGCGCCTCGCCGGCGCGCTGAAGGACCCGGCTGGCCAGCCGCTGACGATTGGCGGCAAGACCGGCACCGGCGACCATCGCTTCGAACGCTACGGCAAGGGCGGTCAGCTGCTCGAATCACGCGTGGTCAACCGCACCGCCACCTTTGTGTTCTATCTGGGCGAGCGTTACTTTGGCACACTGACGGCGCTGGTGCCCGGCGAGCAGGCCGGCCAGTTCGGCTTCACCAGTTCACTCAGCGCACAAATCCTGAAAACCCTGCTGCCGCAGCTTCAGCCGCATCTGTATCCGGAGGCCCTGGCGGCCGCCAGGCCCGCGGCCGAAGCCGCCGCCAAATCGCCGGCCGGCGCGCCGCGCGCACCGGTACACGAAAAGCCTGACGGCGCCACCAGCCAGGCCGACCCGCCGGTCAGGGACGTGCTGCCGGGCCCGGGCGGCTTGCCCGAGAATAC
>JAWOJK010000395.1:0-8690 GCA_046481705.1 Desulfobacterales bacterium
GTGTGCACCCGGGGCACCAAGCGCGGGACGTTCCGGCCATTCGGACCATAACTCGCCGGTTTGGTGCGGCCCGGGAACCACAGGGGCGAGTTGCGGACCATTCAGCCCGTATCTCGCCTGGAGTGTGCTCCAGCTGCACCACGCGCACCTCCGATGCCCGTGCCTCCCTGCTGATGTGCAGCTGGGTGCGACGATACCAGAAAGCGCCTCCACGAAGGCTTGAAAAGCATGGAAAACTATTTTATCGGACTGCAGCAAAAGAATCCCTCCGAAAATTCAAGTAACCATCCAACCGAGTAGGTTTTCGATTCAGGCTGGGCGCGGCCCTGAAACATTCAAAGACGCCCATGTGCCCTTCAAACGAGCGGAGGCCGTCGTCCGTCGCATTCTCAAAAATCGTGATCGACCGCTTGGAGATAGCGGCGGATGAAATTCCTGACGGCGACGCGCCCCTGGTGGACGCCGAAGTGGCCCTCGCAGAGGATGTCGGCCTCCAAGCCCAGCAGGTAGCGGAGCGACTGGCGGTATTGACCGGGATCCGAAAGCAGGGAGGGGTGCAGGGGGCCGTGGACATCCTGGCCGAACAGCACCATCTGCCCGCCGAGGCGCGCGGTGTAGACCAGCGAGCCGGGGGAGTGGCCGGGGCAGTGGTGGGCGGTCAGCGTGCCGTCGCCAACCGCGATGGCTTCCCGCTGGGCGGTGATCTGTTGGTCGACGGCCAGCGGCCGCATGCGGGCGCCGTACCAGGCGGCGGCGGTGACCCTGTCGTCACCCGCTTCCAGGTAGACGGCGTCTTCGGCGTGGGCGGTGATGCGGCAGCCATAGTGGTCGCGGACCGCCGCGGCCCCGCCGCTGTGGTCGAAGTGGCAGTGGGTCAGCAGGAGGTGGGTAACGGCCGTGCCGGCCGGCAGACAGGCGGACACGTTTTGCACCAGCCGCTGGTGGCCCGGCCCGCAGCCGGCGTCGATCAGGGCCGTCTGGCGGCCGAAGCGCACCAGATAGACGGCCGCATCCCCCGGCGCCGTCAGGCCCTCGCCGCCCACCTGCCAGAGGTCTTCGATGATTTTCACGGTTTCACCTCCACTTTTGAAAATTCATACCATCGCAGAGCGGCCGCGAAAACCGGAGAATGGCCAAAGCACAAGGTTTTTTGACCGGGAGCTCGGGGTTTCAGACCGTCAGATCCAGGACGAACCGCTGCTCGATCACCTCTTTGCCCCACTGGCTGCCCGGCCGCGCCTCCACCAGCGAAAAGCCGTATTTTTCGTAGAGATGCCGGGCAGCCCGCAACCCTTCAAAGGTCCACAGGTAGATGCGTGGATGGCCGCACTCGCGGCCAAAGGCGATCGCCCGGGCGATCAGGCGGTTGCCCAGGCCGCGGCCCCGCAGGTTTGCGCCGAGGATAAACCAGCGCAGGTGCGCCCCTTCGGTGTCGGCGTGAATCCCGTCGATGGCGATGGCCCCCGCCACCTGGCCCTGGAGGCAAACCGTCCAGAAGCCGTCGCGGCGCGGATCGAAGCGTTCCAGGAAGGCCGAGGCGGCGGTGAGAATCTGGTCGTGGAAAATTGCGCCGAAGCCCCAGTTGCGACCGTAATAGTCCGCATGCAGCACGGCGATGCGCGCGCAGGCACCGGGTACGAACCCCATTATTTGGATATCCGTTTCGATTTTTCAGCTCCTAATACCGGATGCATGCCGGTTGCGCGGGCGGAAACCAGAAGCGCCGCGGGGAGGCAACGCGACCGGCAAGTCATTTATCCTTGAAATATTTTTCCGTTCATTGCAAGATGGAAACAACCGATACTGCTGCGGGCGGGTCTGCGCGGCCCTGCCGGCACCCTTGAAAGCGGCGCAACCGCCCGGCCGCAGGCGATCACTTATCATTTTAAAATACCAGAATATTTTGATTTCTCCCAGTATCATGGGAATTCTTAGCTTGACACCCACCGCTGTCTCGAATAGGAATTTGGAGGGTTTGGGGTATTTATCTCTAATTTCAGCCAATCACAACGGGAGGAAAAACCATGTCGGACTTCTTTATCACTGTTTTTTTAGATGACGCAAAGCTCAAGAAGATCGAGGGCGCCGGTTTGGCCGGCCAGGCCGTGGAGATCGACGGCAAAAAGGCAATCCAGGTGCCGATGACCACCAAAGACCAAAAAAAGCTGGTCAAAGGCTTTCCGAGCCTGACCTTCGACGCCGCCAAAGCGTGCGTGTTGCCGCCAGAGGCCGAAGAGAAACTGGTCACCATTGTATCGGACATGAAAACCCTGGATGTGATGAAATTCGCGATCATGAAGCTCTACAACCCCCTCGCCGGCAAGGCCCCCCGCTCAGCCCAACGCTAATACGGTTTTCAGGCGCAACGCACCGCCGGGACCGCTAATCCGCAGTTTGCGGCGGTCCTTTACCATTTTAGAAAAGGAGCGACACTCTAAGTGTCGCTCCTTTTTTTTTGCGCGCCCGGCATGGCGCGTAGCGCCTTGATTGGCGCTATCTGATTCACTGGGATGGTGGATCAGTGACCTGGGGGTGAAAGTCGCCTGTGGACCCTGATGGCGGGAACCGCTCAAACTTTTTGGACATGCACTAAGTTCATCGATAGGCTGACGATGGCCCATGAGAAGCGGTTTTACTCGCCCTCGGGCGGAATCCGCGAACAGTTAGGGGAAAAAGATTTGACAAAATTTTGCCCATTCGTTAGGAAGTTATTCATCTTTTTAGTTTCACAAAAAACTAAAATGATTTAAAGCTACCTATAATTACCTTTACGAACTTCCGTTATGATTGTCGATTGATCGGGGCCGCCGGCCAAGGCGCCTTTGTCGATGGCGGTCGGCCCCGGGGAGAGAAATTCGTTGCGGCATGCCGGACCCGCGGCCGCGCGGCAACCATCATCTGTCGAGAGGGAAAATGGCCGAGAAAATCTATAGTATAGTATCTGTGGCATGTGCACGGTCTCCCTCCGGCGCTTCGTGGGCGAATTGGCCGCGGCCAGCCCGGCGGTGATCTGGCACCCGGGGTGGATGACGGCGCACTACCGCAACTCTTTCTATGTTTGCCGCTCGATATACATCATCAATGCCCTCCTGGGCGCCATCGGGGCCAAGGGCGGACTGCCGCTGGTGAGCACACCCAGCGACGTGGGCCGCAAAGGCCTCAAAAAATTGATGGACCTCTATCCCAAACCCGAGGAGAAGCGCGCCGACGGCGTCGGCTGGCGCTACCCTCACTTCGAAGGCGGCCCCGGGCTGACCCATCTGCTGTACAAGGCCATTGAGACCGCCGATCCTTACCCGGTCAAGGCCTACCTCTGCTTCCGGCACGATTCCCTGATGGCCTTCCCCGACCCCAAGCACCTGAAACAGGTTTTGGCCAAGCTGGACCTGCTGGTCTCGATCACCTTCACCTGGTCGGATACTGCCTGGTTTGCCGATGTCGTCCTGCCCCTTTCCCCCTACCTGGAACGGGAGAGCATCCTGGCGAGTAAAAACGGGTTGAAGCCGTTCTTTTTCAAACGTCAACGCGCGGTGGCGCCCCGATTTGACACCCGCGCGGAATGGGAGATCTGGTCGGAATTGGCCCGTCGGCTGGGGCTGGACGCGTTGGCGTTCGAGAGCGTCGAGGATATCTGGAACTTTCAGTTGAACGGCACCGGGGTGGCCATTGCGGATTTTGACGCAAGCGGCAAGGTCGCCCTAACCGACCAGCCCCGATATCGTGACATGCCCACACTGAAATTCAAGACCCCTTCGGGCAAAATCGAGATCATCTCCGAAAAATTGACGGCGGGTGCCGGGTTTTCCAGTACTATGGTATGACCGAGATGGGGTACGGCGGCGGGGTGGCGTGCGAGGCCCGCGACGGCTGCCACCTTCGGGAGGCCGATATCTTCGTGGAGGTGGTGGACCCGGAGACCGGCCTGGGGGTCCCGGACGGTGTTGCCGGGGAGGTCGTCTTCACCACCCTGGCCATTTCCGCCATGCCCCTGATCCGCTACCGCACCGATGATCTGGCCCGCTTCCTGCCGGAGCCCTGCCCCTGCGGCAGCCGGCTTCGCCGGCTTGGCAAGATCGCCGGGCGCCGGGCGAACGGCGCGGCCATCGCCCGGTCCATCCGGCTGAGAATGGCGGCCCTGGACGAGGCGCTTTTCACCCTGCCCGGGGTGATTGATTTTCAAGCGGAGCTGCTCCCCGGGGAGGGGCCCCCGGGGCTGCGGCTGAGGGTCCAGCGCGCCCCTGGCGGGGACGAATTAAACGGGAGCGACATCCGCGACGCCCTGGGCCGCGTGCCGGGGGTCCGTGACACGCTGGGCCGGGGGCTCATGGCCATCGAGCCCGTGCGCTTGGGGACCGGAAAAGAGGCCTCGACCGGGGCCGCCAAACGCATCATCCTCGACAGAAGAAAGGAGGGCACGGCACCATGAATCCTATACCGCAAACGGCCGCCCGGCTGCTGGACGAGGGGCGGCCCTTCGTTCTGGCCACCATCGTGAGCCGCCACGGGTCCACCCCCAGGACGGCGGGCACCCGGATGATCGTCACTGCGGACGGCGGGATCCGGGGCACCATCGGCGGCGGGCTGGTGGAGGCCAAAGTCATTGCAGCGGCCGGTGGGGTGCTGCGATCCAAGCATCCCCAGGTGATTCCCTTCGACTTGACCCGGTCGGAGGTGGCCGACATGGACATGATCTGCGGCGGCCGGCTGGAGGTGCTCCTGGAGTGTGTCGCGCCGGGAACCCCGGCCGAAGGGGTGCTGCGGGGCTGGCGGGACGCCCTCGCGCGGCGGCAGGCCTGCCGCGTGGTGACCGTGATCCGGTTTTCGGGGGCGACAGTTGCGGGCACCGACCACCTCCTCATCCAGGACCGCCGGGTGGTCTTCGGCGGCCGCAGTCTCTCCGACGAGGCGCTCGAGCGCATCCTGGACAAGGGCGGGGGCGCAGGAGACCTGCGCAGCGTGGCGCTGGGCGGGGATCTGGCCGTGGTCGAGTCGGTGCTGCCGGGGGAGACCGTCTACCTCTTCGGCGCCGGACACGTGGCCCATCCCACCTCTCGGCTGGCCGCATTCGCCGGGTTCCGCATAGTGGTGGTGGACGACCGGCCGGAATTCGCCAGCCTCGAGCGCTTCCCCGATGCGGAGGATGTCCGGGTGGTGCCGGACTTCGGGGCCGCACTGAACGGGTGCCGGCTCGACCCCGACGCTTTCGTCGTCATCCTGACCCGCGGGCACCTCCACGACAAGACGGTACTCGCCCAAGCGCTCCGGACCGACGCCGGCTACATCGGGATGATCGGCAGCCGGCGCAAGCGGGACCACATCTACGCAGCCCTGCTCCAGGAAGGCTTCACCGAGGCCGACCTGCAGCGGGTGTTCTCCCCCATCGGACTGCCCATCGACGCGGAGACCCCCGAGGAGATCGCCTTTAGCATCGTGGCCGAGCTCATCCAGGTCCGGGCCCGCAGGCGGCGGTCGTGAATTCGGCATCCGCCGCGGCCCTGGTCCTGTCGGCCGGCTTTTCGGAGCGCATGGGGGACTTCAAGCCTCTGATGACCCTGGGGCGGGCGACCCTCCTGGAGCGGGCCGTCCGCCTTTTTCAGTCCGTGGGGGTGGGGACCGTTCACGTGGTGGTGGGGCACCGGGCCGCGGAGCTGACCCCCCCGGGTGAAGGGCTTGGGCGCCCGCTGCGTCCTCAACCCGGCCTACGCGGCGGGCATGTTCTCCTCGGTAGTGGCCGGGGCGGCGAGCCTGGCCGCCGGCACGGAGGCGTTCTTCGTGCTGCCGGTGGACATCCCCCTCGTCCGGCCCGCGACCCTGCGGGAGCTGCTGGCGGCCCTGCCGGAGGGCGGAACCGCCGTCTGCCACCCGATCTGCGGGAGCCGGAGGGGCCACCCGCCCCTGATCGGGGGGCATCACATCCAGCGGATCAAGAAAGACGTTTTTCAGCTCGAGCTTTTCGATCGGCAGCTTTGCGAGATTCAAGACGCCGATGTGCGTTACGTGCTGCGCAGAAATCCGCTACGGGCAAAGGAGCTGGCCGCCTCGCGGGCTTCGAAGCTGGCCGCCGTGCAAGGGCTCGCCGATGCGCAAAACCGTTATCTGGCCGAGCACCCACGTGCCGATGACTATGCGGCCTGGAAGAAAGTCTCGGAAAAAAAAAGCCGCTTGGGGCTAAGTTCGATCGTGACCGTGACCGCCGCCGATAGATGCATTCACGTCGCGGTTGACACCGAGTACAGGGCTTATCCGGCCGAGTTGGACGGTTGCTACACGCTGAAAACCGATTTGCCGGTTCAGGTGGCCGACAAAGAAGTGATCCATGACCGGTGCGGTTCTGTGAATGAGGGCGGTGCAGACTTTGTGGTAAACTGGGGGCCGACACCCTTTTGGTCAGGAACGAAAAACGGCCAGGCGGGTCACTGGGCGGCGGGAGCCCCCGTTTGCCCGTCGGGCGCAGCCTCTTCCGCGGTCGACGCACCCTTTTCCTCAAAGCTCAGGGTGAGCTCCGCCGGCTGGATGCGGACCACATCCAGCTGGCGGCTGGGCAGGGTGATCAGGTTCTGAAAAATCCGGTAGTTCTGGGTGCCAACAGCGGCGTTGGCGAGATCGAGCCGCACGCGGATATCGCGTGGTTTGATGGTGCTGGCATCTTTCCGCAGCCCGCGGACGGTCACCTGTATTTCGGGTTTGGCCGGCTCGACGATTTCGAGCGCGTTCGGCAAGCTGTAGATATCCAGCGGCACCCGGAAGCTGACTTCGAAATCCTGCTGACCGGCCAGAAGCAGCCACAGCGCGCTCACCAGGGCCAGGCTGCCCAGCTTGACCCGCCAGCGCCGGGTCACCACCTGTCGCACCCGCTGAAATTTCGACACCTCCGGTGCGGCAGTGGCAACGAAAGCCGTGGAAAGTTGTTTGGAAAGTTCCCCCGCGCTGCTCATCGGAAACAACTGCCCGGCCCGGGCAAGAGCCACCTCGCCGCGCTCCTCGGAGACCACCACCGTCCAGGCGTCGCTGCGCTCGCTGATGCCCAGGGCGGCCCGGTGGCGGGTTCCCAACTCCGATGGCAGATTTTCAGCCGCGCTCAGGGGCAGAAAACAGGCCGCCTCGACAATCTGCCCCTGACGAACCACCACCGCCCCGTCGTGCAGCGGGGATTCTTTCTGAAAGATACTGAACAGCAGCTCCGAGCGGGGCGGC
The DNA here is from genome assembly GCA_046481705.1 of Desulfobacterales bacterium. Taxonomy (GTDB): domain Bacteria; phylum Desulfobacterota; class Desulfobacteria; order Desulfobacterales; family JAABRJ01; genus JAABRJ01. Next base: position 7,195 of record JAWOJK010000395.1, read on the forward strand.
GCCTCCAGGCGGATACCGCCGGTGATCAGCTCGTCCACGCGGTTGGAGCGCTCGATAATCAGCAGCGCCCCGATTCTCAGGCAAGCCATGGCAAAACAGGCTTCCGCCAGGCGATCCGCCCACTCCGGCGGCGGCGGCAGCTTGGGCCACCCCAGGTTTTTGAGCGGGTTGAAGCGTTCGAGCACCTGCCGGATTTCGGGCTGAAACAGGATAATGAGCAGGATGATCAGCACCTGCCACAGAATCTGGAACATCCAGGTGGTGAGAAAAAGACCCCAGGCGCGGGCCGCGGTGAAAATAACCCCCAGCCCCAGCAGGCCCACCAGAACCCGAAAGGCTTTGGTTTCCCGAAACCAGATGTAGAGGTGGTAGGTCACGATGCTGAGAAACAGGATGTCCAGGATGTCCTGGAAGCGAATGTGCCGCAGGATGGCCAGAATTGACATGGATGTCGGTTCCGATGGGGTGACGGATCGCGGGCCCCGGTCGCAAGCGGATCGGGGCCCGGCTGCAGGGGCAGCCTCGAACGACCGGCCGCCGGCCGGTGCCCCAGGAATGCCGGTCGTTTCCGGCACTGGAGCGACTATGGCGCGGCGCCGGCTGGCTGTCAATCATTTTTAAGGGAGCAAGGGCCGGATCCGGATGCGGGCCAAGGCCCTAAGTGGGGGGGGGCGGGTCAAACCGCCAGGGGTGATGAGGGTCGCGACGGAAAATAATTCGCCAAGGCCGGTTTTGGGTTCGCTTGCAAGGCCGATTCCGCCGTGCCTTTCAGGATGTGGGCCGCTGGATGGCAGGCGGGGTGGAGCGCTTCAGGGGGGTGATCATTTGCCCTACAGGCGCGGGTGCGCTGTCTATTTTTTCTGGGCACCCGCGGTAGATCAGGCCTGCGACCAACGCCGTGAAAGGCGCCACGGTTACCAGCCCGAAGCTCCCCACCAGGATGTTTAAGACCTCGGCGGCGACGAACGGCGCGTTCAGGATGTTGGCCGCCGGGAGCCCCTTGGCCATGAAGAGCAAGAACATGGTGATGTGGCTGCTGGAATAGGCCAGAAGAAGAGTCGTCGTCATGGTCCCGATAACCGCCCGTCCCACCCGCAGGCCCGATTGGACGTGCTCGACCAACCCGATCTCCGGGTGCTTGCGCTTGATTTCGTCCATGCTGGCGGCGATGTCCATGGCCAGATCCATGACGGCCCCGGAAGAGGCGATGAACACGCTGGCGATGAAGATGTCGGTCAGGCGCAGGGAGTAATAGCCGGAGTAAAGAAGGGTTTCGGCAAAGGGCCGCACCGCGCCGTGGAGGGCGAACCCCCTGGCGAATCCGACCGCCAGCCCGCAGGTCAGCAGCACGCCCAGCATAGCGCCGGTGAAGGTGGCGATGCCGCGCCGGTTAAGCCCGCCGACGGAGAACGTGATCACCGCGGTGAGCAGGGCCACAACGCCCAGGCCGGTGGAGAGCGGCGGCCAGCCCCGCAGCAGCAAGGGGAAAAAAAGCT
>JAWOJK010000106.1:0-5453 GCA_046481705.1 Desulfobacterales bacterium
GCGCAGCGGGCGCGATGTCGTTTTCCCCGCCTTGCCCACAGGCAAAGGGCCGGGTCGGCGCCTAGAACGGAAGTTAAAATCGACGTAACCAAGGGGGGTATTCCGCTTCACGAAAAATTGTTGAAAGAATACGGTGTCAAGGGCGTTCCCACCATCGTGTTTCTGGATGCGCGGGGCGAGGAGCGCACCGATCTGCGTCTGGTGGATTTTCTACCCCCCGAACCCTTTTTGAGTCGCATGGCCGAGTTGAAGAAGCCCCTTTCCGCCAAGTAAGCACCGCAACCCATCAAGGTAAAGGAGATCATCATGCTCAAGGTCCGTTTTTTTCTCAACGAGCCCAATGGCAAGCCCTGAAAGCATTTTAAACAGATGATGCCCAGGTTGGGCGAAAAATACGCCATTGATATCGAAGTCACCTCAAAGCCCCAGGCCGAGTACCAGACCGACGAATACTTTGAACTGGACTTGCCGGTCGCCCCGGCGGTCATGGTTGGGGAGGAAATCGTCATGGAAGGTGCTGACGTGTCCGATCACGAGGTGGAGGCAAGCATCTGCCGCCACCTGGGACTGCCTGAACCCGAGCCGCCTAAAAAAGGAATCATGAACCGCTTTTTCAAGCGCTAAAAGCGGTCGGCTTCAAAAATTGGCCGTCAACATGCAAAACAAAAAACACAACGCACTGGTGAAAGCATCCTTGCTGCTCCTTTTCATCGGCGTGGCGCTTTACCTGGTCCGTTTCTCACCGGTCAAACAATACTTTACGACCGACCAGCTGGGGCTGTTCCTCAAGACAGCAGGTTTCTGGGCGCCTTTGATGTTTGTATTCATCTATGCGGCAGGCGTATGCCTCTTTCTTCCCGGCACACTTTTGACGGCGCTGGGCGCTGCTATCTTCGGTCCCTATTGGGGATTCCTTTACGTTTGGATCGCAGCCATGATCGGCGCCAGCCTCGCCTTTCTGATCGGGCGTTACCTGGGACGGGATTTCGCCGCGTCCCTCATCGGAAATAGGCTGAAACGCTTCGACGACGCCATTGAGCGCAACGGCTTTGCCACGGTTCTTTACCTGCGGTTGGTGTATTTTCCCTTTACGCCCATGAATTTCGGTATGGGGCTGACCAAGGTGCGTTTCCGGGACTATGTTGCGGGAACAGGCCTTGGGATCATGGTGGGCACGTTTATTTTTACGTTCTTTGTAGGGACGGTCAAGGACGTGTGGACCGACGGCCAATGGGTCGATCTGTTAAGCTGGAAGGTCCTTTTTTCTGTCGCCCTTTTCATATTTTCGTTTTTCATCCCAAAACTCATAAAATTGGCACGTGGATCGAGCGCAACCGAAACGGTGTAATCGATGGCCTCTATAGGAAATTGATGAAAAATGACACAGTCATTCGTTTGGTCGCGTTCCTCGGTGTCTTCGCCATTCTGACCACAGCGGAGCTTTTCGCACCTCGAAGGCGGCTGACAACTTCCAAAAGCCGTCGCTGGTTCGCCAACCTGACCATCGTCGCGTTGAATCCTTTATCGGTCGCGTTGGTTTATCCCGTTCTGCCCGTTGGGTTGGCCCTCCTCGCCTCGGAGCAGAGCTGGGGCCTGCTCAATCGATTGGCCTTGCCCTATTGGATCGAGGTGCTCATCGGCGTGGTGGTGCTGGCACCGGGTACACCACTCGGTCATCATCCGCGAGACCAACAGCAATTACGGGTTCAACCTGCCCTGGTGGGACCGGCTGCTGGGCACCTACAAGGCTCAGCCCGCCAAGGGGCATACGGATATGGTGATCGGCCTATCGCAATTCCGCGATCCACAAAAGCTTTCCCTGTCGCACCTTTTGGCCCTTCCGTTCGTGGGTGATCTCGGCCGGGTGCCCATCAACCGGCACTGAAGTGCCTGGCCGATTCGACCCTGTCGCCCACCGAAGGGTGAAGGAGCAGCCCCTTGGCTTCGCCGCAAGCGGGTCGCTGTTGCCTTAAGGGCGGGTTGTTTCCCCGCCCTTTCTTCGTCAGAACCATCTGCCGGCGATCAGAAGCGTGAAGAGGAGAGCGATCGATCGGCATGGGCCCATGCCTGGTTATAGGATGTCATCAGCTTGGCGGCTTCGGTGTCACGCCCCTGGGCCTTCAGACTCTGCCAAAGCCCGTAAAGGGAATAGCCGTTGTCGCGGTATCGTTTTAAATCCTGCCAATAGACGACCTCAGCCTCGTCCGGATAGCCGGCCTCGATCAATACAGCGCCCAAGGTATGACGCACGGGATAGTACCAGTCCGGCGGCTCGTTATACATCAGGCTGTCTTCCAACCGCACGGCCCGCCCCAGATGGCTGATGGCGACATCGAATCGTTTCTGCTTGGCTGCCAGCTCGCCGGCCAGCACCTCACTTGCGATGGTCAATAGGGTCGGTGTACTGCCAAAGCCAACCATCTCATGGCCCGACATGGGATCCAGCGTGATGGCCTGCAGGGTCTCGAGTTCCTTCCGGGCCGGTTCGAGACGGTCCGTATGCGCGTATGCCATGCCGCGAGCATAATGCCAGATGCCGGTCATGTAACGCCATTTTTCGGGCGGCTTGGGCTCGGCCAGGACCGCCTCCCACTCACCGAAGCGAACCATGGCGAAAAGCGGCATGCTGGCGAAGGTCTGGTATAAGCCCCAGGTGTTTCCGGAGAAGTCAGCGGGTACTTTTGAAGCCACCTTGCGAGCGGCTTCCAGGGCCTTTTCCCGATTGCCCATCATCAGCGCGGCCCAGGTCTGAAAATGAATGTTGTGCGGATAGTATCCCAGCGGATAAATACCCTGGGCGCGGCATTGGACCAGATAGTCCTCGTCGGCTTTGGCTGCCTGGCCGTTCAGTTCGAACGATTCAGCATAACGGCCCAACTGCATATAGATATGGGTGGGCATGTGTACCAGGTGACCGGCACCCGGTGCCAACCCCCGTAGGCGGTCGGCCGCGGCGGCGCCGCGTTCCGCGTCCACGGCTTCGACGGTATGGATGTAGTAATGCAGCGCGCCTATATGTTCCGGGTCGCGCTGTAAAACCAGCTCAAGGGTGTTCAAGATTTCCGGTGTGCCCGGCTTGGGTCGGCCGTCCCGGGTCCAGTAGTCCCAGGGGGATTGATTCATCAGGGCTGCGGCATAGAGCGTTGCCGCATGGTTGTCCTCCGGGTATCGGGCGTGCAATTGTCGCATGGCCTCTCCATAGGCGACATCCAGCTGCGCCCGATCGGCCGACGTGTCCGCTGCGTAACGTCGGGCCAAAGCTTCAATGAAACCCCTTTCCTTGGCCGTGACCTTGTCTATTCGCGCCAGCGCCATCTGAACGGCCTCATAGGCCTGGGGCGCGACCTCGGCAGACATCGGCAGGTTCAAATTGGGTCCCAGCACCAGGGCCCAGCCCCAGTAGGCCATGGCACAGTCGGGATCGTTACGCGCGGCCTCCTTGAAACTGCGCAGCGCCTCCTGATGGTTGAATGCGTAAGTCAGTCGAATTCCTTGATCGAAGAAATACTGAGCCTTTTCCGATTGGGTGCTGACCGGCAGATGAGCTCCGCCGAGGGCTGCCAGCATGGGTGCAATGGGCCCCTCGGCCTTCCTCGGGTCGGCCATGAGGGCACGCTGATCGTAGCCGGCGACATGCAGCGAACTGGCTCCTGCGGTGACTGTAAATCCAAACAGCGACAAAAATGCCCCAAACAGGGCCATATGTTTGAGTTTATCTTTCATATCTTTATCTCCCGTCCCGCATCGCAGCGACTTCGCGATGAGGCATCTAATGGTAATCGGAATGAAACACCTGAGCCTTTGTGAATATGCGAGACAGCGCCATCTGTATGGTCGTTTCGCGGTAGACGGTGCGCTCCGGTCTCAAGGTCAGAATGTGCGGGCAAGACCCGTTGTCTCACTCATGGGGAGGGCACTTCGGGAACAGGCAGGGTTTAGGAGGGGGCGGGTTCGCGTCGATCGGCAATATCAGCAGTACCACAACTTGTACTGATTTCGGTGTGAAGGGTGAATGTCCCTTGGAGCCACCACGCCCATGGTTTTTTAAACTAAAACGGGTTGGACCGGCTGTCAAAAACGACGTTTGCGAATTTTTCCGGCAAGGGGCGGGTCCCCTTGCTGACACCCGGATTCCTGGAACGAGTTCTTCCGGGAAGACCCCGAGGACGATGATGCTGTTGGCGGTGACCTCATTGAAACGGTCACGGGGTGAAAATCGGATGGCTTGATGGCCGCCAGATCGTGGCGAACCGACAGCAAGGGCGAAGTTCTATCCCCCCCAACGGCCGCAAATGCTGCTCAGGACCGCCGCTGCCCGTATCCTAGCAGACACCGAGCTTGCGCGTGCCGGTACCGCCCAGCCCGGGCCAAAGGCGCTGGTGCTCATTGAACTCACGCGACCTGTGATCGACCGGCCTTGGCCGGCAAAGGGATTTGGCGTGCCGGCTTGCAGGGTGAACACCGACAGGGAACTCGCCGGTGCGCTCAACCGCGCGCTTGCCGAGCGGGGACCCGGTTTGGTCGAGCCGGTGATTGGCTGATACCGGAGAAGGAGGCATCCTATCGAGCAATTGGGGCTCTTCTCCCAAAACCTCTTTGACGGACAAGGGGCCCTGCTGGCCCTTGGATCCATCAAGGGCCATGGCATCCAGGGATCACGACCGCCTGTAACCCCAGCGCAACCTCCCGGCCTCTTCCTTGGCATGCGTGAAACATTGGCATGACGCCAGCAACAAAGCCACAGCAATCGCCGCTACCAACGCAAACCCCCAGAGACGCATTGCGCTTCCCAAAACCATCCGAGCTTCTCCTCGCCGCCCACGCCAAATCGCCGTTAAAAGTCGTTTAAGGTATGTAACCGTCAAAATCAAGATGCTGCGCTTTCCGCTTCACTATCCTCGCTGATCACCCCTGGATTTCATTCGTAAAAATCTTCCGAATTCCGACGCTGAGGATCAGTTCCCGAAAAACCCGGGTTCTCTCCCATGCCGCGCGAATTTTGATTCGAACTTGCACTTTCGCGGCAGTCCATGTAAATATCCCTCACTTTAAGGCATACAAGGCAATGCGACACTGTGTTGTGCGGGGAGTTCTTCAAAGGGACAATTCCCGCAGGCACGTCGCAGCGTCACCCCCGTCGGCATGCAACACCTGGTGACCGGAGAAGCATGGATCTCCTGCTTGTCATTGCGTTTCCCCTACTGGGCGCCCTGCTGCCGCCCCTGGCCGCACGATGGGGGCGCAACGCCTGTACCTGGGCGGCCCTCGCGATTGCGGCATGCACGCTCCTGCAGGCCGCGTCCCCCATCCTGCGGGCCTTTCACGGGACCCCGGCGCAGGTGCAGCTCTCCTGGCTGCCCGGGGCGGGTCTCGACCTGAGCCTGCGCCTGGACGGGCTCTCCGCCCTGTTCGTGATGCTCGTCGCGGGCATCGGCATGCTGGTCATCGTCTAC
>JAWOJK010000162.1:0-14394 GCA_046481705.1 Desulfobacterales bacterium
GCACTGGAAATCGATCCCACTCAAAACCTCTTTGCCCTCAGCGCGTTTCACCGCAGACGCATCCGCAGCGAACGCATGGGCATCGTTTACCAGAATGCCCGAATGGGGCTGCGCCTGAAGGTCAGCGCCGGCGGCAACATTGCCGAACGGCTGCTGATGGCCGGATGGCGCCATGTGGGCAAAATGCAGCAGCGCGCCGCCGACCTGCTGGCCCAGACCGAGGTGCCGGTGGGGCGCATGCACGAAGCGCCGCGCAATTTTTCCGGCGGCATGCAGCAGCGGGTGCAGATCGCCAAGGCCCTCGCCACCCGTCCGGCCGTGCTGCTGCTGGACGAGGTGACCACCGGCCTGGACGTGTCGGTGCAGGCGCGGGTCCTGGATCTGATCCGTTGCCTGCAGCAGGAGCTGGAGGTGGCGACCATCGTGGTCTCCCATGACCTCGGGGTAATCCGCCTGCTGACCTCGCGCACCCTCGTGATGCGCTTTGGCTGCATCGTCGAGGAGGGTCTGTCCGACCAGATCCTCGAGGACCCCCAGCACCCGTACACCCAGTTGCTGGTGACTTCGGCGCTCTGAAAATCGCGCGCACAGGCCATCCAGTCCCCCAAAGTCGGCCCCTCCGGGCCTGACCCGAACAAAAACGAGGAGCATCACCGCCGGCCAATGCTAAGCGTCGAAAACCTGGAAAAGCGATTCGTGTCCCACGTGCTCAACGGCAAAGAGATCGTCGGCTTCCGGCGCATCTCCTTTTCGGTCCCCGGCGGCACGGCCATGGGACTCTCGGGCCCCAGCGGGCACGGTAAAAGCTCGGTGCTCAAGTGCATCTACCGCACCTACCGGGCCAGTTCGGGAAGGATTGCTTACGACTCCGAAGCGTTCGGGCGCGTTTATCTCACCGACCTGCCGGAAAACCGGGTGTTGGCGCTGCGGCGCAGGGAGATGGGCTATGTGACCCAGTTTCTCTCGGTGCTGCCGCGGGTGCCGGTGGTCGACGTGGTGGCCGAGCCCCTGGTGAATGCGGGGCTGCCCCGCGCCGAGGCCCGTGTGCGGGCCGGCGCGCTCTTGGAGCGGCTTAAAATCGACGCCCGCCTCCACGATGCCTACCCCGCCACCTTCAGCGGCGGGGAGAAGCAGCGGGTCAACCTGGCCCGGGCCGTTATCCGCCCCCCGCGGCTGCTGCTGCTCGACGAGCCGACGGCTTCGCTGGACGCCGAGGCCCTGCAGGTCGTGCTCGAGCTGCTCTTGGAGATGAAGCACAGGGGCACCACCATGATCGCCATCTTCCACGACCGGTCGATCATGGACCGCCTGATGGACGATATTTATGCCATGCCGGAGAAGGAAGCCCATTCATGAGACCCGACAAGATCGCCCCCCCGGACATGATCATCCGCAACGTCCGGGTCGTCACGCCCCGGGAGGTTCTGCCCGAGGCCGCCGTCGTGGTGTCCCAGGGCATCATCTGCGACATTGCCACGCGGCCCGGTCCGGCCTTGGGTGCGGTGGAAATCGACGGCCACGGCCGCCTGCTGATGCCGGGTTTCATCGACATCCACAGCGACGTCATCGAAAACGCCATCCAGCCCCGGCCCGGGGGGCGCTTCCCCATCGACGTGGCCCTCCACGAGTTGGACAAACAGCTCGTGGCCTGCGGGGTAACGGCCATTTATCACTGCCTGTGCTTTCTGAGCAGCGATGAACAGCCCGCTTTCCGCAATGCGGAAATGACCCATTTTCTGGTCCACCACCTTGAGGATCTGAAAGCCGGCTTCCGGGCGCGGACCTATGTCCACGCCCGCTATGAGATCACCAACGCCGAAGGCTTGCCGCACGTGAAGCAGCTCATCCGCCAAGGCCTGGTCCATCTCTTCTCACTCATGGACCACACCCCTGGTCAGGGCCAGTTCTCCGACGTGGGCAACTTTCGGGCCTACTACGCCAAGGCCCGCGGGCTTTCTGCCGAGCATGTGGATCGGCTCATCGAACGCCGTTTGGACGCCAGCCGCCAGATCGATTGGCCCGCTCTCGAGCAGCTGGCCGGCCTGTGCCGGGAAAACGCGATTCGGATGGCCAGCCATGACGACGATTCCAGCCACAAGGTGGCCGCCGTCAGCCGGTTGGGGGTGACGCTGGCCGAGTTTCCGGTCAACCTGGAGGCCGCCCGGGCCGCCCGCGCCCACGGCATGCTGATCTCCCTGGGGTCTCCCAATGTCCTGCGCGGCGCTTCGCTGACCGGCAATCTTTCCGGGCGCGACGCGATCGGCGCCGGCCTGGGCGACATCCTCTGCTCGGACTACGCCCCCATGTCTCTGCTGCACGCCGCCCTGCAACTCTGCCGCGAAAAGATCCTGGACTTGCCGGCTGCCGTGCGCATGATCACCCTCAACCCCGCCCGCGCCGCCGGTCTAGACGGCTTTACGGGCGCCATCGAACCCGGCAAAGCCGCCGATCTGGTCATGGTCGAGGACCGCGGCCGCGTCGCCGAGGTGGTGCGCACCTTCGTGGCCGGCCGCGAGGTCTTCAGCGCCGGCAACTGACCGGTTGAAGGGAGCAGAAATGGCCCAAGAAACCCCATCCTCCGCCGCAGCACAGGCATCGGCGGATCTTAAAAAGCGTGTGGTCGCAACGGCGCTGGCCGCCGCCCGGCGTGCGGGCGAAATCCAGATGCAGGCCTTCCGCAAGGCTACACCGGCCTGCACGAACCTGCTCCACGACGTCAAGATCGCGACCGACCGGCGCTGCGAGGAGGCCATCGTCGAGACCGTCCGAAATTCTTTTCCAGACCACGCCATCCTCACCGAGGAGAGCGGGGCGCTGCCCGGTGACGGTGCCTGCAGGTGGATCATCGACCCCCTCGACGGTACGGTCAACTTCTGGCACGGGCTGCCGTTTTTCTGCGTTTCGATTGCCTGCTATCGCAACGCCGCCGGCGCCCATGATACAGGTTCGACCGAAGCCGGGCTGCCCGGAAGACCGCTGGCCGGTGTGGTTTTTCTGCCTTACAGCGATGAGCTGTTCCTCGGGGTGTCGGGCCGCGGCGCATTTTTAAACCAACGGCCGATCCACGTCTGCCGCTTCGAGGGCATCCGCAATGCGGTCGTGTCGGTCAGCTTCGGCAAAACGCCGGCGCTCATGGACTGCATGACCCAGAGACTCGCGGCCATCCTGCCGCAGGTGCGCAAGGCACGCTGCCTGGGGGCGGCCGCGGCGGAACTGGCCTATGCGGCGGCTGGATTTCTGGGTGGTGTGGTCTACGAGGGCATCAAGCAGTGGGATTTTGCGGCGGCCAGGATCCTTCTGGAAGAGGCGGGCGGCTGTCTGGAGGCCGTGGAAACCCAGCCCGATCAGTGGCGGGTTCTGGCGGGTGCGCCGGAAGTCCTGAAAGCGCTCAAACCGCTGTTGTCCATCTGATGCGAACCGCCGCCGCCGGCTGCCAGAGACTTGGCGAAGCGCAAGCCGGTCGCGCGGTAGCCGCGGTTTTGGTAGAAAAGATGGGCAGCCGTTCGCCGCTGGCTGCTGTTGACGATGATCCGCGCCACCATCACGGACTGCAGCCATGCTTCGGCTTGGGCGAGCAGCCGCATGCCGAGCCCTTGCCCGCGATCCGCTGCGGCCACCACCAGGGCCGTGATCTGCCCCCAGCGGCCGTCCTGTTCGAGACTAAGCCCCCAACAGGCGCTGATCAGACCCGATAAGCCCCCATCCCCTGCGGCCACCAGGACGCGGTAGTCGTCTCGGAACAAAATGGCCTCCAGATGCCGGTGGAGGCGGTCGGAAGCGCTGGGGTAGCCCAGTTGATCCAAAAGCGCAGCGATTTCCCGGGCATCTTCAAGTGCGGCCGGGCGGATGGTGGGTGCTTGAGTGGGTCGCACCGGAAGGGGGCTCATGAAAGGATTTTCAAATGAATTTTTTGCGCACATAGGCCGACCCCAGGTCGAGCAGGCTCACCACCACCACCAGAATAAGCAGCATGGCGGCGGTGGCCGCGTAGTTGAAGCTGCGGATGGCGTCCCACAGCAGCATGCCGATGCCGCCGGCGCCCACCATGCCCACGACGCTGGCCGAACGGACGTTGGATTCGAACCGATACAGGGAATAGGAGATCCACAGCGGCACGACCTGGGGAATGATGCCGTAGGCGATCTCTTGCACTTTGCTGGCGCCGGTGGCCCGGATGCCCTCCACGGGCTGGGGGTCGATGGCCTCCACCGCTTCAGAGAAGAGTTTGGCCAGCGTGCCGAGGGTATGCAAGAACAGGGCCAGCACACCGGCAAAGGGCCCCAGCCCCACCGCGCTGATAAAGAGCATCGCAAAGATCATTTCGTTGATCGAACGACAGCCGTCCATCAGGCGCCGCACCGGCTGGTGCACCCACACCGGCGCCACGTTGGCGGCCGAAAGCAGCCCCAAGGGCACGGCGCCCACCACGGCCAGCAGGCTCCCCCAGATGGCGATCTGAATCGTCACGATGGTGTGGTGCAGGTACTGGCGCCATTCGGTGAAATCCGGCAACAGGAATCCGGCCAGGTAGGCGGCCATATTGCCGCGATAAGTTATCAGATCCAGCGGCCGCATTTCGGCGCCCTGCCAGGCCCACATCACTATGACCGCGAAGGCCAGCCAGCCCAGCAGGCGCAGCAGCTTGCGGCCCAGCGGTATTTCCGGAATCTCGAAAGGGTGACTGGCGGTGGCCATGGTGCTTTCACCGGTCGCGTGTTGCGGGAGCTCACCGGGGCGGCGAGCTCCCGCCGGATGGTGGTTTAATTGAACTTCTCGACGAGCTTGCTGTAGGACTGGATCTCCGCCAGGTGCTGGTCGATTTCGGCCATTTGCTGCGCCTTCGCCTCGGCGGCGATGGCGTCGTTGTTCTGGATTTTCAGCTTGTCCTTGGCGTAGTTGATCTCCATGATCGGCAGGAGCTGATGGTTGGAGGAGTCCTGGAAGGGCGCCCAGCCGGAGCTCATGCCCTTGAGCACCGCCAGCTGCATGTCTTTCTCGGCACCGATGCGTCCGTAGGCCAGGAAAAAGCCCTTGATCCGGCTTTTCCACTCTTTGGAAAGATCCTTGCGCCACACCATGGGATCACTGGGGATGAGGGGGCTTTTCCAGACGATGCGCACGTTTTTGATCAGGTCGGGATGGGCTTTGGCAAACTTGTCCCAATTTTCGGTGTTGTTGGTGGCGAAGTCCACCTGCCTGTTGGCCACGGCCATCAGGTTGGTTTCATGGTTGGCGCTGCGCACCAGCTTGAAGTGCTTGTTCGGATCGATGCCGTGCTGGCCCCAGATGTAATAGGTGGGAATGAGATAGCCGGAGGTGCTGTTGGGGTCGCCATTGCCGAAGGTCAGCTTCTGGCCGTCGCGGATGATGTCCTCGATGGACTGAAAGGGGCTGTCCTTGTGGACCACGATGAGCGACCAGTAGCCCGGATTGCCGGTGACGTCCACGGTCTGCACGAACACCTCGCCATCGGCGCGGTTGACAGCCTCGATGGCGGATTTGTTGCCAAACCAGGCGATCTGGACCTTGTTGAAGCGCATGGCCTCGATCACCCCGGCGTAATCCGGCGCAATGAACAGCTTGACCGGAATTCCCAGGGACTTTTCCATATCGGCCCGGAACGGCTCAAAGCCTGTCATGGCGGAAGAGGTCGATTCGGTGGGGATAATGCCAAGGGTGATTTCTTTGAGATCGTCCTCCGCCGAGACCGTGTCGGCCCAGGGGGCGACCGCAGCGATCAGCCCGAAGATCAACGCCTGCAGAATGCTTTTCATTTTCTTTCTCCTTTCAAGATTGCGATTTGATTTAAAAGCCCTGATGAGCAGGATCTGGGTGGCGCCTGGATGCCGGCTGCACCGCTGGGGTTATACCCCGGCCGCCAGGGCCGGCCGTTGACCGCGCACTCCGATTTTTATGGGCGTGGTCCCGTCGAGGTTGCACTCGGCCGACTTCAACCCGTAAATGTTGCGCAGCGCGGCAGCCGTGAGCGCTTCGCTGGGCCCGTCGAACACGATCCGGCCTTCTTTCATGGCGATGGATCGCGGGCAATACTGGAGCGCAAACTGAACCTGGTGCAGACTCACCAGAACGCTGACGCCATCGTTGCGGTTGAGGGCCGTGAGGCACTCCATCACCATGCGGGCCGACTCCGGGTCCAGCGAAGCGATCGGCTCGTCGGCCAGAATGATGCGCGCGCGCTGCTCCACCGCTCTGGCGATGGCCGCGCGCTGCTGCTGCCCCCCGGATAGGGTGCTGGCCCGCTGGGCGGCGTATTCCGCCAAGCCCACACAGCTCAGCGCCTCCATCGCGCGCCGTTTTTCATCCCGGCTAAACCAGCCCAGCAGGCTCCGCCAGGTGCTGACCCGCGGCAGCATCCCGACCATGACGTTGGTCAACAGCGGCAGGCGCCCCACGAGATTGAACTGCTGAAAGATGAAACCGACCTCGGAGCGGATGCGCCGGATGTCGGGCGATATGGAACCGTTTTTTTGAACCTGGCGGCCGAAAATGCGGATACTGCCCGAGTCCCGGTCGCCGGCGAGCAGTCCCGACACATGCCGCAAGAGGGTCGATTTGCCGGACCCGGAGGGTCCGATCAGTGCGACCATTTCGCCGGCCGCGATCCGAATGCTGACCCTCCGAAGGGCTTGGCGCTTGCCAAAAGTCTTGTTCACGCAGTCAATCTCGATGGCGGCGGTATCGATGGGCGGATCGGTCATGAGAACATCCTCTGCAAAGGGGTTTCATCCAAAGATGGCAGGGAGGGTATCGCGCACCGGTGAGCACTGGATTAGGATTCGGTTTTTTTTATGTGTGTGGTTCCAAAAACGGTGGGGGGTCTGGAACGTTATTTTTTTCCGTGGGTGACTTCATCCAATCCTAACACGCCTGGCTTAGGATCGCCGCGATCGTGACCTTTTGAGCGTTCAGACCGATGACCAAGGGATTGCAGAACTTTTTAAGGAGCCCACCGCATGAGACCCTATGACACCTTTCCCGAAAAACCGATCGGTGGCGCCGGCCCCATGGCGGCCGCTTTCCTGGCGCGCGGAGTTCAGAGCTTTCGCGCGGCCTGCGCGCATGTTCAGCGACTGCCCTATGGGTACAACTCCGATCGCGACGACCCCGTGATTCTGTTCAAGGAGGAGAAGGGCACCTGTACCACCAAACATGCCGTCATCGCGGCCCTGGCAGTGGAGTTGGATCTGCCCGTGGCCAAGCATATCGGCATCTATGCCATGACCGAGGCGCTCGTGACCGGGACGCAGGCCCTCCTGGAGACCTTTCAACTGCCCTACGTGCCCATGGTCCACTGTTTTCTGGCCTGCAACGGCAACCGCGTCGATCTGACCGCCGGCAACCGCAACGGAAAGAACCGGACCATCGACGCTTTTTTGCACACCGAGGCCGTCGCGCCCCACATCTCCGCCAAGGAAGAGTACCTGCGGTATCGCGCGGCCCTGGAAAACCTGCTTGCGACCCGCGAAGAGCTGCGCGCAATCAAGCTCAAAACGGTCCTCAAGGTGCGCGAAATGGGGCTCGCCCTGCTCAAGGCCAATATCGGCGGGTAGCGGCCGGGGGGCCCTGCCGCCGGCCTTCGTTTTTTTTGAGCTTCAACCAGACCGGTTGCTTGGCTGCAAAGCGGCACCCGAGCGCCTGGCGACTTCGCACGCTGCCGCCCATCCCGCAGAGTTCGCCGGTTTCAGTAATTCGCCAGAATGCCCCCGCGGGCAACCAAATTCTATCCTTGCGCTAATCCCCTTTTAACAAACCGGCGCTATCCATTTGACCGGATGCAGCAACGCCCGGAACGGTTTCAGACCCGCCTTGCGGCGGTCTGCCCCATCCTTCACTTTTCCAAGGTCAGCAAAGGAGAGCGCGATATGAACCGCAGAAACGAAAAGCAGCCCACGCCGCCAGGCATCACCCGCAGAGCCTTCCTCCACCAGGCAGCGGCCGGAACCGCCGTATTTGCCACGGCCGGCGTGGGCCCCTGGTTCGTCAGGAACGCCCGGTCGTCCTCCGGAGAGCTGAAGCTCTTCACCTGGCCGGACTACAGCAAACCTGAAGTGATCACCGCCTTTGAAAACGCCACCGGCATCAAGGTGCAGGTCACCAACTACAGCACCAATCAGGAGTGCATGAACAAGCTTCGGGCCGCCCGCGCCAGCGGGTTCGACATCGCCCAGCCGTCTCTGACCGAGTATGAACTGCACATGGAATTCGAACTGTACCGGGAACTCGACGAAGGCAAGATCCCGAATCTGAACAATCTGGAGCCAGCCTTCTACGAAAAATCCAAAAAGCTCGGCGGCGTGATCGGCGGCAAGCGCGTCGGGCTGCCCTACGACTGGGGCACGGAAGCGATCGCCTGGAACACCGCAGCGCTGAGCCCCAAATTCGGCGAGTTGTCCTACGGCACGATGTGGGCGCCCGAATTTGTCGGAAAGGTCACCTGCCGCCCCCATTCGGTCTTCATCGGCGCGGGGCTGTATCTGGACGCCGCAGGCCGGCTGCCCTCCGACCGGATGTACGACACCTACCGGACCGAAGAGAAGATGCGCCGGGTCTACGATGAAATCCTGAAATTCCTCATCGAGCGCAAGCAAAACGTCAAGATGTTCTGGAACAACGCCCAGGACCATCAGCTGGCGTTTCTCCAGAACGCCTGCGCCATCGGCCAGACCTGGGACGGCCCGATCCTCACCCTCAAAAAGGAAGGCAAGCCGGTCTCCTACATGGCGCCCAAAGAAGGGGCCCTGACGTGGGTGGACTCCATCGGCATCGTCAAAAACGCGGAAAATCTCGAGCAGGCCTATGCCTTCATCAACTGGGCCTACACCCCCGAGGCCGGTGCGATCATGGCCCAATCGACCGGCTACAACAGCGTGGTCAAAGGGGCCAGCGACCTTCTGGACGACGCGACCAAGAAGAACTTCGCGGACGCCTATCCCCAGGACGCCCTCGACAGCCTGTGGTGGTATGTGTCCGAACCCGCATGGTTCGTGCCGGCGCGCACGGAATACCGCGACAAGTTTCAAGCGGCCTGAATGGTCGCAGGCAACCGCCGGGAAATCGGCCCTGAAAAAGGCGGGCATCCAGCAGCGGCCTGACTGCAGGCCAAAGTCGATTTTCGGCGGGCCGGCACCACGGCGGGCAGCGGCGCAATGGCCCGCCAAAAATGGGAGAACGTTGATGGGGCAGGACGTCGAGATTGCCAACGTGAGCATGCGCTTCGGCGATGTTGATGCCGTGCGTGACATCCAGGTTCACATCCGGGCGGGGGAATTCTTCAGCTTTCTCGGGCCTTCAGGATGCGGCAAAACCACGCTCCTGCGCCTCATTTCGGGCTTTATGGAGCCGACTGCGGGCGAGATCCGCATCAACGGCCGCAGCATGCGGGGCATCGGCCCCAACAAGCGCCCCAGCGCCATGATCTTTCAGAACCTCGCGCTTTTCCCGCTCATGAGCGTTGCCGAAAATATCGGCTTCGGGCTGACGATCCGGGGAGTTTCGCGCGCCGAAAGGATCAAAAAGGTGGCGGCCCTGCTGGAGCTGGTGGACCTTCCGGGTGCCGGGAAAAGCCCGGTCAGCGATCTCTCCGGCGGGCAGAAGCAGCGGGTCGCCATCGCCCGGGCGCTGGCCGTGGCGCCGGCCGTCCTCCTCCTGGACGAACCGCTGTCGGCCCTGGATTTGAAGCTGCGCAAGCACATGCGGCTGGCCCTGCGGGAGATTCAGCGGCGAACCGCGGTGACCTTTATCTACATCACCCACGACCAGGGCGAGGCGTTTACCATGTCGGACCGCGTGGGGGTGATGTCGGTGGGGCGGCTGGAGCAGGTGGACGAGCCGGAACAGATCTACAACGCCCCCCGGAGCGCCTTCGTGGCGTCTTTTGTCGGTGAGGCCAATCGGCTGTGCGGGACCGTTGCGCGCGTTGAAAACGGTACGGCGCTGATCGACACGCCTTCGGGCCGGATCATGGGACAAAACCCCACCGGCCTTGGCCGGGGAGCGGAGAGTGCCCTGTTTGTGCGCCCTGAGACCATTTTCATCGTGGGCGAGGCGCCCAACGGCGCAAACACCATCGACTGCACCGTCCTCAACCACAGTTTCGAAGGCGCATATGCCAGCATTCGGCTGAGAACCCGCGGCGGCGAGAACCTGACCATGCGCTGCAACAACGACGGCCGACGGTGGGCCATGACCGCCGGCGGGAGTATCCGCATCGGCTTCAAACCGGAGAACGCTTTGCTTTTCCCCGCCGCCGGGTGCGGCGGCGATGTTTAGGCTCTGGCAGGACGGGCTCAAAGCCTTTGGGACGATCGGATGGGCCTATGTGGTGATCGCGCTCGGGGTGTGGCTGCTCTGCATGATCCTCGTCCCCCAGCTGATCATGATCGACTTTTCCCTCCGGCCGCTATTGCCGTTAAGAGAGATCGGCGGCCCGAAAGATGTCTGGACCCTCAAGAATTACAGCCATCTTTTTTCCAACGCGCTGCACCGAACCATTTTCCTGAAAACCATCTGGTCGAGCATCGTCGTCACGCTCGCCGCCCTGGTCATCTGCTATCCCATATCCTTCCACATGGCCAAGGTCGCCCGCGCCGCCCCGCTCAGGTGGCTGATGATCGGGCTGATCATCCCCTACTGGATCAACGAGCTGCTGCGCCTGTTCGCATGGCAGCTGATCTTGTCCGACCAGGGGATCTTCAACCATTTGCTGATGCAGCTGGGCCTGATCGCTGAGCCCGTCAACTTCCGGTCGGGTAACGGGGCCGTGATCGTGGGCATGGCCTATGCCTACGTGCTTTTCATGATCTTTCCGCTCTACAACGCCATGGAAAGCCTCGATCGCCATCAACTGGAAGCGGCCCGCGACCTGGGAGCGTCCTGGCCGAGAATCCACCGGGATATCGTCATTCCGCATGCCAAGCCCGGCATTGCCGTCGGGTGCATCATGACCTTCATGTTGGCCGCGGGTTCCATCGCCGCGCCCCAGCTCCTGGGCAGTCCGAGCAGCTTCTGGTTCACCGAAATCATCTACACCAATTTCGAAACCGCCAACTGGAACCAGGGCGCGGCCTACGCCAGCGTGCTGGCCGGCCTCTGCCTGGCGTTCGTTTTCCTGATGCTGAAAGTCTTTCGGGTCAGGCTCAAAGAACTCGCCCAATGATGTCCAGCCGCACGATCCGCCGCTTCACAACCGCCGCCTACCTCGTGCTGTTCTACACCTACCTTTTCCTTCCGCTGCTGTTCATGGGCATCGTCGCCTTCAACCGCAGCAGCATTCCCCAGGTCACCCCATGGGAGGGATTCACCCTGAAATGGTTTCATCAGCTCTACACGGACGAGCAGATGTGGCAGGCGCTGCGAAACAGCTTCATCGTCGGCGGCGCCGTGGTCGCCATTGCGGTGCCCATCGGGTTGGCGGGCGCGCTGTTTCTGACGCGCCTGCATTTCCGGGCCCGCGACGCCTTCTACGCCCTCCTGGTCTCCCCGATCCTGACGCCGGGCATCATTCTGGGCATCTCCACGTTTCTGTTCTGGGACCAATGGTTTCACGTCAGCGGCGGCCTCTGGACGGCCATCATGGGGCAGGCCACCTTCATCAGCGCGTACTGCATGCTGCTGATCATGGCCAGGGTCCAGCGGTTTGACCGCACCCAGGAGGAGGCCGCCTTTGACCTGGGGGGGTCCCATCTGCAGGTCTTCGTGAAAATCACCCTTCCGTTCCTCAGGCCGGCCGTGATCTCTTCTGCGGTCCTGGCCTTCATGCAGTCTTTTGAAAATTACAACACCACCCTGTTTGCAATCGGCTTCCAGCAGACCCTGCCCATCTATATCGGCACCAAGCTGCGGGTGTTCATCAGCCCGGCCATGAATGCACTGGCCGTGATATTCATCATCCTCACGATTGCCGGGGCCGTGCTCTACGAGTATTGCCGGGTGCGTGAAGGTCGACTGAAACCAAAACGGAGCAGAAAAGCACATGACCCACGTCATCCTGATCATTATCGACGGCTGCCGTCCGGACGCCCTCCAACGCGGGGTCACGCCTAACATCGATGCCCTGGCGGCCGCCGGCGCCGCTTGCCTGAACGCCGTGACCGTGACGCCGTCCCTGACCCTGCCGGCCCATTATTCCCTTTTCACCTCCCAGAAACCCATCGGACACAATGTGCTCACCAACACCGGCCGACCCAATCCGTCACCCTCGACCGCCAGCCTTTTCGAGGTGGCCAAATACAACGGCATGTTCACGGCGGCGGTCTACAGTTGGGAACATCTGAGAAACCTGGCGCCCCCCGAGGCCCTGGATTTCGTTTATTACCTCAACACCCTGCAGCGCCCGCAAGGCGATCGTAATATCGCCCAGGCCGCGGCGGACTGTTTGGCCCGTTTCAAACCGGCGCTTCTCTTTGTCTATCTCGAGGGGGTCGATCAGGCCGGTCATGCGTCCGGCTGGATGTCGCCGGCCTATTTCGATGCCCTGGCGGAGGCCGACCGGGCCGTCGGCACCCTGAAAACTGCGATAGCCGACGCGGGCATTGCCGGCGCGACCGACATCATTCTGCACAGCGACCACGGCGGGTCCGGAACGCACCATCAGGAGGCCACCCCTGAGAACCTCACCATCCCCTGGATCGCGTGGGGGCCCGATATCCGCCGGGGGTTCCGCATCGAAGCGCCGGTCAGCATCCTGGATACGGCGCCGACCATCGCCCATCTGCTGGGGATTAGGCCGCATTACAGTTGGGTGGGACAACCGTTGTCCGAAATTGTGAACGGGCGCCGCGGCGGTGCCGCCGCCGACCGGTCGCGGCCGCAGGCCGCGGGCGTCGTCCTGACTTTGGCCGGCGCGCAAGGCCCTCGCCCGAAGCTCGGCCCGGGTGAAAGCGCCCCAGGGTTTTCGGGGCGGCAGATGGGCGAATCCGAGACCGCCTGAAGCGCCAATCGATTTCAGGCCTCCCCGTGTCACGGCAGGGCTGCTATCGCTGGCAAAATCCCATTGCCTGCGCTGGGGACGTTTTTCGCCGATCCAACCGAAAAGCCTTGGCGTTCCAAACACCCCAAACGAAAAATCAACGAAGCGCTAGTTTTATTTTCATATTTTTATGGGACAAAATTCCTCAAGTACTTGCTGCGCCGGACCAACCAGCGCGGATCGGTTTTTGATGTCACAGTGCAAGGCGGGAGTGGACGCGAGGTGCCGAAATGACGACCAGAACGGGAAGAAATTTTTCTCGGAATTCCGACTGGGCCCCGGTTTTATATGCCGGTTGCGACTCCAAGGATTATCGCCAGGGCGTCATGCACAATTACTGTCAGGACGGGATGTATTTTGAATCGGACGCTCCCCTGCGACCCCACTTGGATCTGTACATAAAAGTTCGGCGGCAGCAGCCCATCGGTCTTGAACCCGAGCCCTGTAAAAATTTCAGGGCCCAGGTGAAATGGTGCCGTCAGGTGACGGGCGGTGACGTGCCGCTTTATGGCATCGGGGTGCAATTCACTGCCAGGAGCCACCTTGCGTACGGGACCAATATCCCCAATTCCAATCGTCCCTGCGATTTTTGTGAACGACGGGGCGCCGGCGGGCTGTTTCACCAAACCGAAACCGGGCTGCTTTTATGCCCGGATTGCTTCCATCATATGGAGGCGCTTCCAAACCGGATCGAAGCGGCGCTGGAGCGCTTTTTGCTGGGCAACGTGGTGTAGTTTCCGATCTCGCCCCACCCTTTTGCCCGTCCGATTTTTCAAGGAAACCATCTTTCCCCGGCAGATATCCGGTAATCTGCGGAATTAAGAACCCTGAAAGAGTCTACCCGAAAGGAGTGCGCCATGAAAACGGCATCGATTGCAAAGGTTGTTATCGATCTTCAAAAACAGTCCCTCGACAATTTTTTTGACGCCTGGATTATTTCCCAGGACCTGGCCGCAAAAACAGCCCGGGTTTGGGCCAAACAAATCGGGATCAATGAAAAAGTCCATGAATTTGGCGATCGCTGGCGAACGATAATCGATCAGGAACGCGACGATACCAGAAAGCGCCTCCACGAAGGCTTGAAAAGCATGGAAAACTATTTTATCGGACTGCAGCAAAAGAATCCCTCCGAAAATTCAAGTAACCATCCAACCGAGTAGGTTTTCATACCATCGCAGAGCGGCCGAGAAAACCGGAGAATGGCCAAAGCACAAGGTTTTTTGACCGGGGGCTCGGGGTTTCAGACCGTCAGATCCAGGACGAACCGCTGCTCGATCACCTCTTTGCCCCACTGGCTGCCCGGCCGCGCCTCCACCAGCGATAAGCCGTATTTTTCGTAGAGATGCCGGGCAGCCCGCAACCCTTCAAAGGTCCACAGGTAGATGCGTGGATGGCCGCACTCGCGG
>JAWOJK010000283.1:0-5018 GCA_046481705.1 Desulfobacterales bacterium
GCCAGGTAGCGCAGCACCTGGCAGCGGACGTGTCGGTCGGCCGCCACCTGGCCGATCAACTGCTGCTGCCCATGGCCCTGGCGCGCGGCGGGTCCTTCCATACGCTTGAGCCCTCGGGCCACACCCGCACCAACATGGCCGTCATCGGCCAGTTCCTGGACGTTGCGATTACGGCCCAGCCCCTGAAGCAAGGCGCCTGGCGGATTGCGGTGATGCCGCGGCCGGCATCGCCGTAAGCGGGCGAAGGCAGCGGGCGGGTGCCGACTGTCGCGCAGCCTGGCTTGGCCGTCGCCGGCTAACGGCCTATATCCCCGGAAAAGCCCCACATCGCCATTGCAATGGCACCCGCTTTCTGCTAGGTCTTTCCCAGGCGGCCTGTCGCCGCCTGATCCCGTTACCAGACCCCTTCACGCGCGAGCCTTGGCGCATGTCGCAAAAACGCAGAGCGTTGCGGTTTCTGATCTGTCTTTTGATTTTCTGGGGAGCGGGCGGCCCTGCGGGGGTGCTGCCCCTCGAGGCTCAGGCGAAGGCACTGGCCTTGCCGCTCACCATCGACTACCCCCTGCTGCGCGCCCTGGTGGCCGCAACGGTTTTCAGCGGGCCGGATGAATCCCTCGTGGTGCTCGATGAAAGCCGCGGCTGCCGCAGGGTCGTCGTCTCGCGGCCGGCTTACAGCGGTGAAAACGGGCTGGTCCGGTCCGAATTCCAGGTGTCGATCCTGCTGGGGACCGCCCTGGGAGACGCCTGCCTGGCGCCGGTCAACTGGGAGGGGGTCCTGGTGCTGCGCCAGCGGCCGCGGATGGAGCCCGGCGGCTGGACGCTGTCCTTTGAAACCGTGGATTCCCAGGTGCTGGACCGGCAGCGTCAGCCGGCCAAGCTGGCGGGCCTCATCTGGGATCTGGTCCAAACCCGCGTCTTCGACAGCCTGGCGGATGTCCGGATCGATCTGGCCCCCCCGGTGGCTGAGCTCAAGGCCTTTCTGACAGAGCTCTTCCCGGCGGCCGATCAGCCCCGCGCCCAGGCCATGGTCGCCAGCCTGCGGGCGGCCGGGGTGACGGCCGATGCGGCCGCCGTCCGCATCACGCTCTCCGGCGAGGTGCCGGAAGCGGACGACGACGTGCCCGATGAACCGGCCGAGGGCGGCCCACGGGCCCTGTCGGAGGTCGAACTGGCGGGGTTCACCACGCGCTGGGAAGTTTGGGACGGCTATCTCGCGCAGATCCTATCGGCGCTGGCAGGCCGGGAGCTCTCGCAGGCCGACCGTCAGGTGCTGCTGGACGTCCTGCTGACCACCCGCCACGCCTTTATCCAGGGGCTGGCCGAAAACTCTTTGTCGGAAGATTTCGTACGCGTCCAGTTCGTCCAGGCCTGGCAGCAGCTTGCCGGGGTCTACAGACGCTGCCTGGACGCGGGGCCGTCGTCTTCACTGCTCGCTTACCTGGCCTTTTTCACGGCCTCGGACGCGCTGGCGGCGCTGGATCAGATCGGTCCGACCCTGGGGATCGACATCAGCCGTGCGGGGCTGATACGCCTGGTGCGTCTGCTGGGCGCTGAGTTCGATGCGCAGGCGGCGGATCGCGACGAGATCGATCCGGAGTTGCGGGCGGTGCTGGGGCTGGGGCCGCCGTTGGAGGACCCCGGGCCGGCCTTTGAAGGTGAGGGCCTGGAGGACGGATGGCCACCGGAGACCCCGGCCGCCCCCCCGACCGACGCGCCGGGGCCGGTGGGCAAGTTCTTTTTTCCCCAAGCCTGGGCGGCGGCAGCCCCAAAACAGGACAGCCTGGCCGAGATCAGGGGCTGGATGGCGCCTTACACCCCCGCCGAACAGCTGCTCGGGCGGGTTCGCAAGCTGCTGGCCGCGGCGGCCGACCAGACCCTCAAAAAGCGCCCCAGTGACATGCGCGCGGCCCCGTTTTTTCGGCGGCTGGTGGCGGCGACCGCCTGGCAGGAAAGCTGTTTCCGGCAGTATCACGTCAAAGACGACAAGCTTGTCTATCTGCGCTCCTACAACGGCTCCTCGGTGGGGCTGATGCAGATCAACGAGCGGGTCTGGCGCGGCATCTACGACCTCAACCAGCTGCGCTGGAGCATCCGCTACAACGCGCTGGCCGGCTGCGAGGTGCTGGACCTCTACATCGCGAAGTATATCGAGGGCAACCCCAAGTACCGGGCCCGGGCCGCCAAGCTCTCCGACGAGCGTTTCGCCGGCCTGCTTTACGGCATGTACAATGGCGGCCCCGGGGACTTCAGCCGCTTCCTCGAGCGCAGCCGGACCGGCCGCTACCACTTGAGCGACAAACTCTTCAGGGAAAAATACGGGTCGGTCAAAGCCGGCCGCTGGCAGGAGGCCCGCAGCTGTTTCGGGGCCGGCGCCAATTAGCCGCCCTGCAGGGGCTGCGAGCGACTGGTAGCCACTGCCGGCGGCATTCGGTCGGTGGCCGGCGTTGCATCTTTCTTTTAGACGCCTATAGTGAAACGAGCGCATGATCACACCAGAATCGACCCCCCAACTTTTTCGCGGTTTGCTGCAGACCCCCGACGGCCTGATCACGCGGGTTTCGGAGTCAAACGGCCGGCAGATCCGCTTTCAGGCCGCCTTCAGCCTCTCCGAGCGTCTGATCGAGTGCATCCGGCATCAGCCCCGGGACGTCATCTACAGCGAGCGCTCACGCATCGCCCGGCTGGGAGTGCAGATCAAGTGCCCTCCACTCACCCCGGACTGCTTGGACGGGCGTACGGCCGTTCTGGATCTCACGGCCACCCAGGTGATAGCCGGCTACCCGGGCCTCGACCTGCTGCGCGATTTTTTTACGGCCGGCCTGCCGGTGGGCCGCCTGGTCTACTGCGACGCCGACGCCCTGATGACCTCCGACCAGGTGCTGGCGGCCATCGAGGACTCGGCGCTGAAACTGCCGGCATCGACCTCGATTTCCAGCGACGGCAGCATCGTGATCGCCCCCCACCGCGTGGTCTGCGAGTTGAAGGAGCCCATCGGCCGGGAGGTCCTGGGGCGCATCCTGATCAAGGACAACGGCCGCGAAATCCTCGGCCGCCACCAGGTCCGGCGGCCGGTGAGCGCCCTCAAAATCCCGGCCGGTGAAGGGGTCATCACCACCTGCTCCATGTACCTCAACGAGCACTACGTGGTGCTGCAAAGCGGCTTTGAACTGGGCGGCCACCTGCCCGCCACGATCCTGGACCCCATCAAAACCCGCGGCATCCGCATTTACCTGGAAATCGTCAACCGCACCGCGCACCTGCTGGTCAACCCGCTGATCACCGCCAAAATCTACCGGGCGCCCTCCACCCGGCCCAGCCGCCGGCGCAGCGACAAGGGCCTGCCGCACTACACCTTTGAGGAAATGCAGGCGCTGCGGGCGCGGCTGGACGCCTTGCGGCCGGCGACCTGCAATTTTCTCGACAAACCGGTGGGGCTGCTCGCGAAGCCCACCGAGGAGCCGCGCTTCTTTGTCAACGGGCCGGACGCGCCCTGCTCCGCCACGATGGCCGAATGCGCCGTGTCCCGGCGGGACTTCTCGGTGCGCAGCTGCTGCGCCCACCAGTACGCCACCGCCCACCTCAGGGACACCGCCATCGATGAACCCTCGGCCCTGGTGCTCAAGTATTTTCCCAACATCATCGAACACCGCGATATCATCAACGTGGTCTGCGAGGGTAAAATCGACACCCTTTACTTCCTGGAACCTTCCCGGGAGCACGGGCCGTTTCTATCCCAGAACGACCACAGCCGCCTGCAGGAATACCATACCTTCGGCGTGCAGGTGTTCTGGGTCTCCAGCCTGACCCGGCGCATCATGGCGCACACCATGCGCGACGGCATGGGCTATTTCGTAACTCCCGACCGGCTGTCGGATTTCCACAAGTCGATGCTGTTCGCCTTCTACGGCTCCACCATCGAACTCGACGCCCGGGGCGTGCGGCGCCTGGAAGCCCTGCTGGACGCGCTGGTGGACTTCTGGGGGCGCCATATCGGCATCGTCACCGGCGGCGGCAGCGGGGTGATGGAAAGGGCCAACACGCTGGCCAAGGCGCGCGGTATCCTCTCCGGGGCCAACTTTTTGGAAATCACGGATCAGGCCATGACCACCGATGTGGACTTCTGCCAGGTCTTCCAGTCCACATGCCGCCACAGCCGGCAGAAATGGTTCGAGATCGCCTCGTTTCCGATTTTCAATGTCGGCGGTCTAGGAACATTGGAGGAGTTGGGGATCACGTTGTGCAACATGAAGCTCTCGATTATGGAGCCGGTCCCCATCATCCTCTTCGACACCGACGGCGACGGGCGCTTCTGGCAGGACATGACCCGCCAGATCCACCAGATGGTCGCAAAGGGCCGCGCGCCGGCCTGGGTCAAGGACAACATCGTGATCACCCACGACCCGCGGGTGGTGATCGATGCCTACCGCGAGCGGCTGCAACTGTTTTAAGGCCGCCAGGATGGGCTTTCGGAAGATTCTCTTCTCCGATGGTGGTGGTGCGAAATCCTCAGGAAGGACACGGCTGGGAAGATTGATGGACCGGTAAAAAGTCAAAATTTGATGAAGCCGTAAAAAGTCCCAAAAAGGCTGTCTTCGTAATTCTCTCTTTAATAATTTCAAGAGTTTAGAGAGACTAAATTCGGAGATTTCGACTTTTTACGGTTCCATCAAAATTTGAGATGGCGGCGTAAAAAGTCCAATTTCTGCGTTGCGCTGCATCTCGAAGTCGCTGTAGCGTACCTTAAGTACGCCTCACTCCTCGAGATTTGCGCGCCGTAACTTGGCCTTTTTCACCGCCATCTCAAATTTTGACTTTTTACCGGTCCATCAATCTTCCCAGCCGTGTCCTTCCTGAGGATTTCGCACCACCACCATCGGAGAAGAGAATCTTCCGAAAGCCCATCCTGGCGGCCTTAAAACAGTTGCACCCGCTCGCGGTAGGCATCGATCACCACCCGCGGGTCGTGGGTGATCACGATGTTGTCCTTGACCCAGGCCGCGCGCCGGCCTGGGTCAAGG